>JAPLTV010000112.1 GCA_026397955.1 Verrucomicrobiota bacterium
AATCGCCCCTTGAAGGCTGGGGTTAAGTCCTTCTGATGGGGCCATCCCCATGCACGACGCCAAAGACACCCGCGATGCGATCACCAAGGGCATGCAGATGACCCTTCTCGCCGGCTTCCTGGGTTGGATGATGGATGGCTATGAGCAGGCGCTCTTCCCGACGCTTGCTGGTCCCGCGCTCAAGAGCATGGTGCCGGCCGATATCGCCGCTTTGGGCGCCAAGGCGATCAATGGTTGGGTCGGCGAATGGATGGGCATCATCACTTCCGCTTTCCTGGTCGGCGCCGCCCTGGGTGGGGCGGCCTTCGGTTGGCTCGGCGATCGCATTGGTCGCGTGAAGGCGATGTCTTTCAGCATCCTCTTCTACTCGATCTTCAGCGGCGTCTGCTATTTCGCGAGCGACCCGACGCACCTCGCCGCCGCCCGCTTCATGGCCGCGCTCGGCATGGGCGGCGAATGGGCCCTTGGCGTGGCGCTCGTGATGGAAGCCTGGCCGGAGCGTCACCGCTCGAAGATGGCTGGAGCCATCGGTATGGCCGCCAATCTCGGCATGGTGCTCGTGGGTTGCATGGCGCTGGCTTATCCCGCTGACGGCAATTCTTGGCGGATTCACTTCCTGATCGGCGCCTCGCCGGCGATCCTGACCTTGCTGATCCGTCTGTTTGTCCCGGAGTCCGAGAAATGGGAGCGCTCCGCCGCCAAGGAGGCCGCTTCGGCCGAACCGTCTCGTTCCAAGATTGGTGAGGTGTTCAGCGGTGAGCTGGCTGGTACCACCATCGCCGGCATCCTGATGGTCTCCGTCGTCTTTGTCGGCACCTGGGGCGCGGTCCAGTGGATTCCGCTTTGGATCGGCGATCTCGCCGGCCCCGAAAATCCCCGGGCCAAGGCCCTCGCGATGGTCATAGTCTCTGTCGGCGCCTGTACGAGTACGTTTGTCGCGCCTCTGCTGCTGGCGAAGCTTCCGCGCCGTCTCGGCTATCAGCTGCTCTGCCTCTTCGCCTTGGCTGCCACCGTCTGGATCTACCGCACGCCCGCCGACTGGAGCGGCCCGAAACTCTTCGACATCTTCCCTTGGGTGATGGCGGTCAAGGTCTTCACCCTCGGCATGGCGGCGACGGCCTTCTTCGGCTTCTTCCCCCTTTACCTGCCGGAACTCTTTCCGACCCGTGTCCGTGCGACCGGCCAGGGGATCTGCTATAACACTGGCCGCCTGGTGGCAGTGCCGTTCGTGCTTCTCGGCGGCAAGTTGGTGACGACCCTGGGAGGTTATCAGCAGGCCGCGGCGGCGATCACGCTCGTCTACGGCATCGGCCTGTTCGTCGCGTTCCTCGGCAAGGAAACCTCCGGCCAGGCCCTGCAGGACTAATTTCGATGAATTCCCGCGACGTCCAGATCCGCGCGGTGCGCTGGCATGCCTTGCCGGTCACCCTGCGACTCCCTCTCAAGTTTGGCCATGAGACCGTCACGAGCGTCGTCTGTGCCCGCGTCTGCGTTACGGTCGAGAAGGCCGATGGCACGCAGGTCGAAGGGTGGGGCGAGACTCCGCTCAGCGTGCAGTGGGTCTGGCCTTCACCGGTACCCTATGATGTCCGCTCGAAAGCGCTGCATGATTTCTGCGATACGCTGACCGAGGCTTATGCGGCCTTCGGTGCGCGCGGCCATCCGATGGAGATTGGTCATGATTTCCTCGAGGAAGTGATGCCGGGTATCCTGAAGCAATTCAACGCCAGTTTGCCGGAAGGCGTCGCAGTCCCGACGCTCGCCGCGTTGGTCTGCTGTTCGCCTTTCGACCTGGCCTTGCACGACGCCTATGGCGTGGCCCATGCCGTGCCGACCTACTCGACCTACTGCGCCCCGTGGATGAACCGTGACCTGTCGTCTTTCGTCACGCCCGCCGCCGACGCCAAGGATGTGTCCTTTGCCGGCCGTTACCCCGTCGAATACTTCCGCTCACCGGTCACGACCAAGCTGCTTGCCTGGCATCTCGTGGGCGGCCTCGATTACCTTGCGCTCGCTGAAGCCGGTGCGAATAAGGTCGCTGACGGCTATCCGTCCTCGCTCGACGAATGGATTAAGACGGACGGCCTGAAGGCCTTGAAGGTCAAGTTGCGCGGTAACGACGCAGCCTGGGATTTCGAGCGTCTGAAGCGTATCGCCGAAATCGGCCTGCCGCTCGGCGTCGAGCTCTTCACCGCCGACTTCAACTGCACGGTGATGGATCCGGCCTACGTGAACGGTGTCCTCGATCGCGTGAAGGACGAACTGCCCGAACTTTGGAAGCGCCTCAGCTATGTCGAACAGCCGTTCCCCTATGAGCTCGAGGAGCATCGCATCGACGTCCATTCCGTGAGCCAGCGAATGCCGCTCTTCCTCGACGAAAGCGCCCATGACTGGCGTATCGTCCGTCTCGGCCGCGAACTCGGCTGGACCGGCGTCGCCCTCAAGACCTGCAAGACGCAGACCGGCGCGATTCTAAGCCTCTGCTGGGCTCGCGCTCATGGTATGCAGCTTATGGTCCAGGATCTCACTAATCCCATGATGGCGCAGATGACGCACGTCCTGCTCGCCGCCCATGCCCCAACGATCGCTGGCGTGGAGACTAATGGCATGCAGTTCTATCCCGCGGCTTCCGCGGCCGAAGCTAAGGTGCACCCGCTCCTCTATTCTCGTCACGAAGGCCAGGTCGACGGTTCCAGCCTCCGCGGCCCCGGCTTCGGCTACCGTCTCTCGGAAATCAGCCGCGAATTGCCCCCGGTCCGCCGTTCCGCGGGTCGCTAAGCCCCAATCGGCTTGCCTGCGGAGGGCAGGGCGGGTTTGGTCACGGGACACCTATCCCCATGATGCTCCGCTCGCTCCTCCTCTGCCTGCTGTCGCTTAGCGCGTTCGCCGCCGACGCCCCTAAGCGTAAGGTCCTCTTCTTCACCAAGTCCTCGGGTTACGAGCACGAGGTCATCTCTTATAAGAAGGGCCAGCCTAGCTTCGCCGAAAAGCAGCTCACCGAAATCGGCGCCGCCAACGGTATCGAGTTCGTCTTCTCCAAGGACGGCTCGAAATTCTCGCCCGCCTACCTCGCCCAGTTCGACACCGTGATGTTCTACACCACCGGCGACCTCTGCTCCGAAGGCACCGACAAAAACCCTCCGATGTCCATGGCCGGCAAGCAGGCCCTCTTCGATTTCGTGAAGTCTGGCAAGGGCTTCGTCGGCACGCACTCCGCCGCCGACACCTTCCACACTGACAACGAGGCTGTGAAGGGACCTGAGCGTTTCACTAACCACGGCGATAAGGCCGATGCCTACGTCTGCTTCCTTGGCGCCGAGTTCATCCGCCACGGCAAGCAGCAGGTCGGCACGAACAAGGTCATCGACAAGACCTTCCCGGGTTTCGAAAAGGTCGGCGACTCGTTCTCCTTCCAGGAAGAATGGTACACCCTCAAGGACTTCCGCCCGGAGATCCACGTCCTCACCGTCTTCAATGACCCCGCCCTCGAAGGCGACGACTACAAGCGCCCCGCTTACCCGAACTGCTGGGCCAAGAACGAAGGCAAGGGCCGCGTCTTCTACACCGCCATGGGTCACCGCGAAGACG
Source organism: Verrucomicrobiota bacterium (assembly GCA_026397955.1). Taxonomy (GTDB): domain Bacteria; phylum Verrucomicrobiota; class Verrucomicrobiia; order Opitutales; family UBA953; genus UBA953. Next base: position 3,589 of record JAPLTV010000112.1, read on the forward strand.
TCTGGACCAACCCGACCTTCCAGAAGGCCGAAGCTAAGAAGTAAGTCCTCACGCAGGGCGGGCCGCAAAGCCCGCCTTGCTAATTTCTGGACGGTTTCAACTGTCTCCCCATGCGCGACACCCCCGCCGAAGCCACCAATCTCAGCGAACTTTCTTCGCACCAGAAGAAGTCCGGCTTCGCCGCCTGGCTCGGTTGGTTCTTCGACGGCCTCGACCTACACCTCTACACGCTCGTCGCCACCGTCTTCGTGGCCGAGCTCCTGATGGTCAAGGAGGCCGACCCTGACGTCGGCCGTTATGGTTCTTATATTCAGGCGGCCTTCCTGCTTGGGTGGGCCTTGGGTGGAGCGTTCTTCGGCATCATTGGCGACCGTCTCGGCCGAAGCCGCACGCTTGTTCTGACGATCCTGACGTACGCGCTCTTCACCGGGCTGTCCTTCTTCGCGCACACGTGGTGGCAGCTGATGATCTTCCGCTTCCTTGCGGCCCTAGGCATCGGCGGCGAATGGGCCGTCGGCGCCTCGCTGCTTTCCGAGACCTGGCCGAAGAAGTGGCGCCCGTGGATTGCCGCCGTGCTGCAGTGCGCGGTCAACTTCGGCATCCTCGCCGCCATCGCCGGCGTCTTCTTGCTCCAGAAGGTCCCTGGTTATGAGCCGCGCTGGGTTTTTCTGATCGGCGTCCTGCCGGCCTTCGTGACGCTCTGGATTCGTAAGGAAGTCCCCGAGACCGCCGAGTGGTCCGCGGAGAAGGGCAAACAGGCGGCTCCTTCGATGATGGGTCTTTTCGGAAGCAACATCCGTCGCACGACCTTCATTGCGTCCACGCTCTGCGCGATCTCGCTGACCGGCCACTGGTGCTTCATGTTCTGGCAGCAGGCCTTCATCCGCTCGCATCCCGAGGTCGTCGCCCGTTCGCTCGATAAGGCGGAGGTCGTCGCCACCGCGCTCTTCTGGGTCATCTCGGCTTCGGTCGTCGGCAACTTCGCCTCCGGTTGGGCCGCGCAGCGTTTTGGTTACCGTCGCGCCTTAGCGGCTTTCTTCGGCGTCTACTTCGTCCTGATGGCGCTGACCTTTGCGTTTCCTTGGAGCCTCAACGCGACTTACGCGCTCTATGCAGGTGTCGGTTTCTGCCAGGGGGTCTTCGGTTTATTCACGATGGCGCTGCCCCCGCTGTTCCCGACCTTGCTCCGCACGACGGGCGCGGGCTTTAGCTATAACATTGGGCGCGTTTTCGCGGCCGCGGGCACGGTCTTCTTCGGTATCTTCGCCAAGCCGTCTGATTTCAGCTCGGTGCTGCTCTTTGCTTCGTTCCTGTTCCTGCCCGCCGCGATCCTGGCGATGTGGCTGCCGACCGAAGAGGCTACTTCCTGAGTCCGCCCAGTCCGGCGATCGCCTTGAATTCGGCGGCGGTTACGGGCGTCACGGAGAGGCGGTTGCCGGGGCGCAGGATGAGCATGTCTTTGAGCGCCGCGGAGTCGCGGAGATCGGGCAGGCTGACGAGTCGCTTGAAGCCTTGGTGGAAGGAAACCTCGATGCAGCTCCAGCGCGGGTTTTCCTTGGTCGATTTCGCGTCGTAGTAGTCTGATTTCGGTTCGAACTGCGTGGGGTCGTCGAAGGCTTCCTTGGAGACCTTGGCCACGCCGACGATACCGGGATCGTCACAGTTGGAGTGGTAGAATAAGACGAGGTCGCCGACCTTGGCGGACCGCATGAAGTTGCGAGCCTGGTAATTCCGCACGCCGGTCCACGGTTCCTTGCCCTTGCGTTCGAGTTCCTGGAAGGAGAACTCGTCGGGTTCGGACTTCATCAGCCAGTGGTGCATACGGCCAACGTGCAGGGCAGGGCGGCTTTTTCAAGGCAGGGCTGTGGTCTTGCGCTTTCATCGCCGGGGAGCCTAATCACCGCGTGCGCCTGCTGGACTCCCATTGTCACCCGGAATACGCCCTCAAGGCTGGCCGTCTCGCCGCTTGGGTGGCCGAGTGTCGTGCGGCCGGCGTCGAGGGCGCTGTCGCCATCGGAACCGACCTCAAGGATTGGTCCGATTACCGTGACCTCGCGGCCCAGCAGCCTGATTTCTTCCGTCACACGGTCGGCCTGCATCCGTGCCATGTTGAAGAGGGCTGGGAGGAGACCGTCGCGGCGATCTCACCGTATTTTGCTGACCACACTCACCCTGCGGCCCTCGGGGAGATCGGCCTGGATTATTTCCGGCTCCCGACCGACGTTGCGGAAGCCGAGCGTATCAAGGGCTGGCAGCAGGAAGCCTTCCGTCGCCAGCTGATGCTGGCCTATCAATTCGGCTGCCCGGTGGTCATTCACTCGCGCCATGCGTTCGATGATTGCGTGCGACTGATCGACGCCAGTGGCGTGGATTGGCGTAAGGTCGTCTTCCACTGCTTCGTCGAAGGACCTGACCAGGTCCGTCAGGTCAACCAGCGGGGCGGTCGCGCCTCGTTCACCGGCATCATCACCTACGCCAAGTCGGAGGAGATCCGTCAGGCCCTCAAGGCACAGGGGCTGGCTCGGCTGATGCTCGAGACCGATGCGCCGTACCTCGCCCCGCAATCCGTCCGCGGTAAGGAAAATACGCCTGCTTATCTTCCGGAAATCTGCGCCAAGGCCGCGGAGCTGCTGGGGCTGCCCGCCGACGAAGTCGCCGAGGTCGCCACGCGCAATGCTCGGGAGTTTTTCGGTTTCGCCGCAGGCTGACACCACATTGTCACGGGTCCGCCCCTGTCCGTTCGCACATCCGTGGCATCATTGCCACAGATGTCACCGCAGCGCGCTCCCAGCAATACCGACGAACTGAAGGCTAATCTAGGTCCACTGGCCTGGGCTGAGCCCGTCCTGGACCGTTTCTTCAAGGTGCGCGCCTTCGATGCTTTCCTCGAACGTATCCACGTGGCGGGTCGGCCAGATTTCTTCACTTCCGCGATGGAGCAGGCGGGGCTATGCAATACTTGGAGCGACCAATGCTTGGCGCGTATCCCGCGCTCCGGACCTCTCGTCGTCGTCGCCAATCACCCGCACGGCTTGGCCGACGGCTTGGTGGCGATGGATTTCCTGCTGCGGGCCCGCCCCGATGCCTTGGTCGTCGGCAACCGCTGGCTCAGGCAGATCCCCGGTATCCGGCCTTGGCTGATCGAGGTCAATCCCTTCAGTCCGGAAGCGGCCGATCCGGGTAACGTCGCGGGCACGCGGCGCATCTTGGCGCACCTGCGCGCCGGCGGCTGTATCTTGACCTTCCCGGCCGGCGAGGTCTCCAGTCTCCGCCTGAAGTCCCGTCGCGTCGACGACCCGGTCTGGTCGCCGCAGGTCGTACGCATGGCCCGCAAGGTAGGCGCCTCGATTCTTCCTTTGCGAATCGAGGGCCGTAATTCTGGGCTCTTCCAATCGCTCGGCCTCGTCCATCCGAAGGTCCGGACGATGCTCTTACTACGCGAGTTCCTGTACCATCGGGGCAAGGTAATCCGTTTGCGCACGGCCAATCCGGTGACGCCGTCCCAGTTGGCGGACCATCCGGAGGACGAGGAAGCCACGAGTTTTCTTCGATTGCGTTGCGAACTGCTTTCCAGTCGGAGCGAGCGCGAGAAGGCCGCGGCCGCCAAGCCGATCGCACCGCAGGCTCCGATTATCGCTCCGGTAAATCCTTTGCTGCTGCGAGCGGAACTACAGAGCCTTCCGGAAGAAGACCTGTTGCTCACCAGCGGAGACTTCAAGGTCTATCGCTTCTTGGGTAAGGACCTGCCGCACACCCTGCGCGAGATCGGCCGCCTGCGTGAGACGACCTTCCGTTCCGTTTCCGAAGGCACCGGTCTCGATTGCGACCTGGATGCTTTCGACGCTTGGTATGACCAAATCGTGCTCTGGGATGATAAGGCTTCGGCGATCGTCGGCGGCTACCGCCTCGGTCCGACCGACCGTATCCTGCCGCTGCAAGGTAAGCATGGGCTTTACACCTCGACCCTGTTCGAATTTAAGGGCGACTTCTTCCGTCGCATGGACCCGGCGCTCGAGATGGGCCGTTCGTTCATCCGTCAGGAATACCAGCGCAAGCCCACGAGCCTGCCGCTCCTTTGGCGTGGGATCGGTCGGTACGTCGTCCGCTTCCCGAAGTATCACCTGTTATTCGGCCCGGTGAGCATCAATCCGGAGTATGGCCAGGCCTCGAAGGAGCTCATCCTTTCCTATCTGAAGAATAACCGTTCGGCCGATGACCTGCTGCCTCTGGTGCGGGCCAAGAATCCGCCGCGCTCGATGAGTTTGCACGACGCGGATCTCGATGTCCTGCAGCGTTGCGCCTTCGACCTTGAGCACGTGTCGAGCCTCGTCAGCGACCTCGAGCCCGACGCCAAGGCGGTGCCGGTGCTCCTGAAGCACTACCTTAAGCTTAACGGCCGTCTCATCGCGTTCAACGTCGACGAAGGGTTCGGCGGCTGCTTGGACGGACTCATCGTCGTGGACCTTACTCAGACCGACCACAAACTGCTGGCTGCCTACATGGGTGAAGAAGGGGCGCGCCAGTTTCTCGAGTATCACGATTTCGACGGCGCGAAGTCTCAGGCATGAAAAAGGGCGGGCCTGATGGCCCGCCCTGATCGGTCGCTGTTTTGTGGCTTAGGCCTTGGCCAGCGCCTGCTCGAGGTCGGCGATGATGTCCTCGATATCCTCGATGCCCACGGAGAGGCGGACATAATCATCCGTCACGCCAGCGCTGTCGCGCTCCGCGGCGGTGAGCTGCGAGTGTGTCGTGGAAGCCGGGTGGATCGCCAGCGAGCGGGCGTCGCCGATGTTGGCGACGTGGCTGTGCAGGACGAGGGAGTCGATGAACTTACGGCCGCCTTCGTGGCCGGACTTCAGGCCGAAGCCCACCAGCGCACCGTAGCCGTTGGTGAGGTACTTCTTGGCGAGGTCGTGGTACTTCGAGGACTTCAGGCCCGGGTAGTTGGTCCACTTCACCTTCGGGTGCGCTTCGAGGTACTGGGCGACCTTCATCGCGTTGGCGCAGTGGCGCTCCATGCGGAGGTGCAGGGTCTCGAGGCCCTGGATGAGGAGGAAGGCGTTGAAGGGCGAGAGGCAGCTGCCAACGTCGCGGAGGAACTGCAGGCGCATCTTCATGATGTAGGCGATATTGGCCCCGCCGGCGGGGGCGAAGGCCTTGAAGGCTTCCCAATGCGGGAGGCCGTGGTAGGACATGTCAGGCTCGGTGAAGCCAGGGAACTTGCCGTTGCCCCAGTCGAAGTTGCCGCCGTCGACAACGATGCCGCCGATCGAGGTGCCATGGCCGCCGATGTGCTTGGTGGCGGAATGGACGACGATGTTCGCACCGTGCTCGAACGGACGGTTCAGGTAGGGCGAGAGGGCGGTATTATCGATGATGAGGGGGACGCCGACCTCCTTGGCGATCTTGCCAACTTCGGCGAAGGGGAAGATGTTGAGGCGGGGATTGCCGAGGCCTTCGCCATAGAAGGCCTTGGTGTTCGACTTCACGGCCTTACGGAAGTTCTCGGGTTCATCGGCATCGACGAACGATACCTGGATACCAAGCTTCGGCAGGGTGTAGTGGAAGAGATTGTAGGTGCCGCCGTAGAGCTGCGAAGTCGAGACGATGTGGTCGCCGGCGCCGGCGATATTCAGGATGGACGCGGTAATGGCGGCCTGACCGGAGGAGTGCGCGAGCGCACCGGAACCACCTTCGAGGGCGGCGACGCGCTGCTCAAGGACGTCCGTCGTCGGGTTCATGATGCGGGTGTAGATGTTACCGAGCTCCTTCAGGCCGAAGAGGTTCGCGGCGTGTTCCGTGTCACGGAACTGGTAGCTCGTGGTCTGATAGATTGGGACAGCGCGCGAACCGGTGGTCGGATCGGCTTTCTGGCCGGCGTGCAGGGACTTGGTGCCTAGTTTCATGAGGGTGATGTTGGGGGGTGGTGGTTATCATGGTTTAAGCCGGAGGAAACAAGACGTAAGCGGGTTTATGACCAAGTCGGGTGGGGTGTCGTCGCGGAAACGCCCACGGAGGCGGGCTTCATAGTTCCGTCTCGCCCAGAAGGGCCTAGGTTCGCTAAGTATCCGCCCTATGCCCGTGTTCCTGCATGACACCATGTCCCGCGAGAAGCGGCCGTTGCTGACCAAGCCCGGCCACTCTATCTTCGGCATGTATTGCTGCGGACCCACGGTCTACGGTCCGGCCCACATCGGCAACTTCCGCACCTTTACCGTCCAGGACGTCCTGCGCCGCACCTTGGAGGTCGGTGGCCTGAACGTGAAGCACGTCCGTAATATCACTGACGTCGACGATAAGACCATCCGCGGCGCCCAAGCGGCGGGCCAGACGCTCGGCGACTTCACCAAGAAATGGACCGACAAGTTCCATGCCGACTGCACGGCCCTCGGTCTCCTGGCTCCGCACGTCGAGCCCAGCGCGGTTGTGCATATCCCGCAGCAGGTCGCGATGATCAAGGCCCTCGTCGATCGCGGCCATGCCTATGTCTCCAAGGATGGCTCGGTCTACTTCAAGGTCTGCTCTTGCCCGGACTACGGTAAGCTGAACCACATCGACTTCTCCAAGCTCGAGACCCAGTCCGAGAACTCCGCCGGCGAAGCCAACGACGCCGACGAATACGAACGCGAGTCGGCTTCCGACTTCGCGCTCTGGAAGTCCCGCAAGCCCGAGGATGGTGCCAACTTCTGGCCCTCGCCTTGGGGTGAAGGTCGTCCCGGTTGGCATATCGAGTGCTCGGCCATGTCGCTCGCCCACCTCGGGGCGACCTTCGACCTGCACGGCGGCGGCATCGACCTCTGCTTCCCTCACCACGAGAACGAGATCGCCCAGTCCGAATGCGCCACCGGCGTGAAGGGCTTCGCGGCCCATTGGTTCCACAGCGCCCACCTAATGGTCGAGGGCGAGAAGATGTCCAAGAGTAAGGGCAACCTCTTCACGCTCGACGAACTCGTCGCCAAAGGCTTCTCGCCGATGGAGGTCCGGTACACGCTGATCTCGGGTCATTATCGCAGTTCGCTCAACTTCACCATGAAGGGCGTCGATGATTCCCGCTCGGCCCTTGCCAAGCTCGAGCGTGGCGCCGATCGCCTGCTCGCCGCCGCCGGTTTCACCCGCGCCGAGTTCACCGCGCCGGTCGCCCAGGAAGTCCAGACGTCCTGGGGTCGCTTCGCCAAGGCCTGGGAAGTCTTGCAGGACGACCTTAATATTCCTGGCTGCCTCGGCCAAGTCTTCACCGTGCTCGCCGAGAAGGATGAGCCTTCCTCCGAGCAAGCCCGTCAGGATGTCTCCGGCCTGGCCAAAATCCTCTTCGCGCTCGGGCTCCATCTATTCGCCGTCAAGGCTGAGGTC
>JAPLTV010000059.1 GCA_026397955.1 Verrucomicrobiota bacterium
GGCCTCATCGGCCGCGTGGTCATCACTTATCGCGACGAAGCCCAGCTCGCCAAGCTGAAGGCCCAGCTCGCCGGCCATCTGCCTTCGGTCACCACGGTCGAGTTCGTTCCCGGCGGCGAATCCCGGCAGGACTCAGTGCTCGCTGCGCTCAACACGTGCGAAGGCCATACGGGACTGATTCATATTCACGACGGCGCCCGTCCGCTCGTCTCGCCCGAAGCCATCCGCAAGGTCCGCGACAAGGCCAACGAAACCGGCGCCGCCATCCTCGCCGGACGCGCCGCCGACACGGTGAAGATCGCCAAGGTCGGCTCAGCCTCCGTCGAAACTTCCCCTGATCGCGGCTTGGTCTGGACCGCCGAGACGCCCCAGGTCTTCCGCACCGCCATCGTGCTCAAGGCTTACCGCAAGGTCGCCGAACTACAGCGCAAGGTCACTGACGACAGCTCCGCCGTGGAATTCGTCGGGCAGGACGTGTCCTTGGTCGAGAACCCTGCGGTGAACCTGAAGCTGACCCGTCCGGCGGACTTCGTCCTAGCGGAAGCGATTTTGAAGACGCGCTGAGCGCTCAGTATCCGGCCTGACGGAGCGCGGCGTCCAACTTCGTCTGGAAGTCGGTGATATCCTGCGGCGTCGGGCGGTAACCCGGCGACCGTGCGGCCATGCCTGGTCGACCCTGATGATCGATATACCAATCGGCCTTCTCGCCATCGGAGAATGTGACGTGACCACTGACCATGGCATGCGGCTGGGCGATCGTATCAACCTCAACGGTCACGACGCCGGCGCCTTGGGCGGTCTCGGCGGGAGCCGTGGCGGCATCGGCAGGAGCGATATCAGCGGCGGCCTCTTCCGGCAGCTTGGGCTCTTCCTTCTCGACCAGAGCGAGGTTAAGGTCATCCACCAGGAAGCGGACGTCCATGTAAGTCATCGAGACCTCGAGCTCCGTCGAAAGGCGCTCCTGAATCTGCGAAAGCGTGGCGCCTTCGGCCACCCAGGCGGAAACCTTGGAAATCTGTTCGGGAGTCAGTCGAGCCATAGGCCGCTAAAGTGTGGGAGCCTCCGCCGATTTTCAAGCGTCTCGTCGCTTATTCGTTGGAAAAAGCCCCTTCGCCCACCAAGTTAACCCCATGCAGTCCGAGATCAGTTGGCAAAAGCAGGGAGCGTTCACCGACATCGTGTACGAGAAAGCCGATGGCATCGCCCGCGTGACCATCAACCGCCCCTCCCGCCGCAACGCCTTCACCCCGGACACGATCGCCGAGATGCTGAAGGCTTTTTCCGATGCGCGCGACGATGCCTCGATCGGCGTGGTGCTCCTGCGTGGCGCCAACCCGCAGACCGACGGTAAGTTCGCCTTCTGCGCCGGCGGCGACCAGAAGATCCGCGGCGACAAGAAAGGCGGCTACATGGGTAAGGACGGCGTCCCACGCCTCAACGTCCTCGATCTCCAGCGCCTCATCCGCTCGATGCCCAAGGTCGTCATCGCCCTCGTCGCCGGCTTCGCCATCGGCGGAGGCCACGTGCTCCACGTCATCTGCGACCTCACCATCGCCGCCGACAACGCGGTCTTCGGTCAGACCGGCCCGACGGTCGGCAGTTTCGACGGCGGCTTCGGCGCCTCCTACCTCGCCCGCGTCGTCGGCCAGAAGAAGGCCCGCGAGATCTGGTATCTCTGCCGCCAGTACGACGCCAAGCAGGCCCTCGAGATGGGCCTAGTCAACACCGTCGTCCCCTACGAGCAACTCGACGCCGAAGGCTTGAAGTGGGCGCAGGAGATCCTCACGAAGAGCCCCCTCGCCATCCGCTGTTTGAAATCGGCCTTCAACGCCGAGCTCGACGGCCAGGCCGGCATTCAAGAACTCTCCGGCAACGCCACCCTGCTTTATTATCTTTCGGAAGAGGGCGACGAAGGTCGCGCCGCTTGGAACGAGAAGCGTCCTCCCAATTTCCGAAAATTCCCTTGGCTCCCATAAATCCGATTCGCGTCACCGAACGCGCGCAAAAACTCGCGACCGAGATCCTCCGCCCTGGCGACATCGCCGTCGACGGCACCGCTGGCAAAGGCCGCGACACCGCCTGTCTGGCCCAGTCGGTCGGCCCGTCGGGCCACGTGCACGCCTTCGACATCCAGCCGGAAGCCATTGCTTCCACGCGCAACCTGCTCGAAGTCGCCGGCCTACTCGACCGCGTCTCGTTACATCTACGCAGCCACGCGGAACTCGCCGACGTCCTGACACCTTCTCAGCGCGGCAAGATCGGCGTGGCCATCTTCAACCTCGGCTACCTACCGGGCGGCGACGCCTCCATCATCACACAGCCGGCCTCGACCGACCGCGCGCTCCGCGACGCCTACGATAATCTGCGCCCCGGCGGTCGCCTCATCTGTGTCGCCTACACTGGACACCCTGGCGGCACGGAAGAATCCGATATCGTGCTCAAGTTCGCCGAACAACAGGCAACGGCTGGCCTCCACGTCGAGAAGATCGGGTATTATCCGACACCGGGGAAGCCCTGGATCCTCGTCGTGAACAAGCCGGCGGCTTGAAGTCGGAAACATTCCTTCCAACCTATCTAGGATGACCGCCCGACGACGCATCATCCTGACCGGGGCCACGGGCCTCATCGGTTCGGCGTTATCCCGACGACTGACCGAGCTCGGCTACGAAGTCATCCCCTTCCGCTCCCGCCATGACGGGTCCGGCGGCTTTAATCATCTTACGGGTCAGATCGATCGCGCAGCCCTCGAAGGCGCCCATGCCGTGATCCACCTCGCCGGCGAATCGATCGCCCAACGTTGGTCCGATGCCGCCAAGGAACGCATCATGGCCAGTCGTCGCGATGGCACCCGCCTGCTCGCCGAAGCGATGGCCCATCTGAAGCAGAAACCGGAAGTGTTCATCTCCATGTCCGGTATCAACCGCTACGGGCTGCATCGGACCGAGACCATTGAAGAGTCTTCGGCCACCTCGGCCGTGGGCTTCCTGCCTTCCGTGACCGAAGCGTGGGAAAACGCGACCCTAGCGGCCAGCGAGGGAGGCATCCGTACGGTCTTGTTGCGCACTTCGCTCGTCCTTTCCTCCACCGGTGGCGGCTTGAAGAAGATGCTCCCCGCCTTCCGTCTCGGACTCGGTGGCCCGATCGGTGGCGGCCGCCAGCGCATGAGCTGGATCGGCCTTCCTGACCTGGTCGAACTCATCCTCTGGGCGATGGAAAACCCAGCGATCCGCGGGCCGCTCAACGCTGTGGCGCCCCAGCCAGTCACCCAAGCGGAATTCGCCCGCACCCTCGGCTCCGTCCTCCATCGACCCAGCTTCCTGCCGATGCCCGCCTGGGCCCTCTCCCTGCTCTTCGGACAGATGGGCCGCGAGACCATCCTCAGCGACTTGGCGGCCAGCCCCGCCATCGCGCTTGGCGGTGGCTTCCGCTTTGCCAAGCCAGACCTCACCTCGGCCCTGCGCCAAGCGATCGGCGAATGATTTTGGGTTGAAGGAAGCGAGGCGGAGAGAGATTGTCCGGCCATGGTTCGCGCTGCCTTCGTCTTCATGGTCCTGCTTGTCGCCGGTTGCGATGACGGCAACCGCGCCGACTCCCGCACGCTCGACGTCGAAGACGAAGATTTTCGCCAGGGTCAGAACTTCTACAAGACCGGCGAAGTCCGCAAGGCCCTCGAGTGCTACCTCAAGGTGATCGACAAGCGCAAAGGCGCCGCTGAATCCAACCTCGAAGCCGGCCGCATGTACCTCGAACTGCAGGACCCGCTTCCGGCCATCTACCATTTCAACCAGTACATCCGGATGAAGCCGACATCCGAGCAGTCGAACCTCGTCCGCCAGCTGATCAAGACCGCCGAGAAGCAGTTCATGCAGCAGCTGCCTGGTCGCCCGATGGAGCCCGACGCCCTCGGCGGCTCCGACCTCAACGCCAAACTCCGCAACCTTCAGGTCGAGAACGAGAAACTGAAACGCGAACTGGCCGATTATAACCGCACCCAGAAAGCCCTCGTCCTGCCGGCGAAGACCACCAGCGAGAAGACCCCCGACAGCCCCAAGGTGACCGAAGACGGCAAGGCAGCGCGCTTCCGCCAGTACACGGTCGCGAAAGGCGACACCCTCTCCAGCATCGCCCGCAAGACCTACGGCGAGGCCAATCCGACCCGCATCTCGGCCATCTATAACGCCAACCGCGACAAGATGACGTCGGTCAACAGCCTGCCGAAGATCGGCACGGTGATCCTCCTCCCGGAGTAAGCCATGCGCCTGACGCGGATCCGGGCGGCCGATTTCCGCAACCTGACCTTCGCGGACGTCTCCACGGACGCACCTCGTGTCTTCCTGCTCGGCGATAACGGCCAAGGAAAGACCAACCTCTTGGAAGCCGCCGCCCTGGTGTCTTCGTTTCGCTCCTTCCGCACGACCGACATCGCTCCGCTCGTCCGTTCGGGCTGCACCGAAGCCCGCCTGCGCCTCGACGTCCGACTTTCCCCGGAGGAAAACGCCGAGGTCGAGATCCGCCTAGCCAAAGGATCGCGTAAAGCCCTACTCAACGGCACGCCGGTCGCCTCGGTCGCGCAGCACCTCGGGCAGTTCCCGACGATTGTCTTCTGCTCCGATGACCTTCGCTTGGTCCGCGGCTCGCCCTCGAACCGTCGCCGCTGGCTCGATGCCGCGATCGGCGGCACCGACGCCGCCTACCTCACCGCAGTCCGCGATTATGGTCGAGCGCTCGATGGACGTAACGCTCTACTGAAAGCCACCGTCCGTTCCGACGAGGAGCTGCGCGCCTTCGAAAAGGCGATGCTTGCGCCGGCCCAGCTGATCGCCGCGACCCGCGCCCGCATCCTGCCCGAACTCGCCGCGACCTTACGCGACGCCTGCGGACGCGCCGGCTTCCCGGATCAAGGAGCCGACCTGGTCTACCAACCCGACGTCACGGCCGACCAGCTCGTGGAGATCTGGGCGAAGACACGCGTCGCCGACCTCGCCACGGGCACGACGCTCCGCGGTCCGCAACGCGACGACTTCGGCATGCTCTTCGCCGGCAAGGATGCGTCGGACTATGCTTCCGAAGGCCAGCAACGCCTCCTCGTCCTCGCCCTCTGCCTCGCCCGTCTCCAGCGCGACACCCTCCTCGCCCCCACACCGCCGGTCATCCTGGCCGACGATGTCTTGGGCGAACTCGACGATACCCGCCGACGGGCCTTCTGGAACGAAGTCGGCGAAAAGCATCAGGTTATCGCGACAGGCACCGTTCCCCCGCCCTCCGGCGACTGGCTGACCTACCGGGTGTCCGGAGGCAGCTACCTCCAAGCCTGATTTTGGCGTTGTTTTATGGGGAATTGACCCCTTGGATGGGGCCATGTCGGACTTCCTTCTCTACGCCTCCGTGGTGGCTCTCTTCCTGGTCTGTATCCTCGTGGTCCTCGTGATCCTGATGCAACGCCCCAGCGCCAACGCCGGCATGGGCTCGGCCCTCGGTGGCGGCGCCGCTGAAACCGTCTTCGGTGGCGAATCCGCCAACGTCCTCTCGAAGATGACCACGACCCTCACGGTCATCCTCTTCATCCTCAGCTTCGGCCTCTACCTCGGCTTCGTCGACCGCGAAAAGACGGCGCCTAAGGCCCTCGACGCCAAGGCCACCGCTCCAGTCGCCGCTCCGGCCGCTCCGGCTGCTCCCGCCGCCGCCCCGTCCGCGCCTAAGGCCCCGGTCACTACCCCGGCCGCTCCTGCCTCTGCTGCTGCCAAGCCCCAGTCCACCCCGGCTCCTGCCGCGACGACTCCGGCGAAGCCCGCCGCTCCGGCTCCGGCCAAGTAAGCCTGAGTGAGAACCCGACTGCTCAGCCTGTCTGTCCGCTGGGTAGCGTGTCTCATCGCACTCGGTTGCTTCGCGCAATCGCGGGTCCCTTCCGCCCCCGGGCTGGATCAGCTGACGCCTGAACAAGGCCAGGCCTTCCTCGCGGGCTTCCGCGCCGCCCGCCTGAACAGCGCTCTCTGCCTGCGCTTCGAGATCGTCCATAAGCCGCGCAAAGGCGAGTCGCTACCCGCGGTCAAAGGCACGCTCTGGGCCGCGACGCAGGGCGAAGCCCAGCTGCTTCGAGGCGAGATCAACGATGCCCAAGGCAAGCCAGCCTTGGCCTTCCTCACCGTCAAATCCGCGCAAGGCAGCCGCGTGTGGGTCTCGCGCCGTGGCGCCGCCGCGCAGGAACTCGATGACAAGACTCCGCTCATCCCGCTGGCCGATGGGCTCATCCTGTCCCCCTTCGACCTCCAGCTGCCTTTCACGCATTGGCCCGCCACCGCCTACCTGACGACGGAGAAACGTCGCCGGCCGGTCCATACCTTCGACGCGCTCAACCAAATCGGTCACGAACCGGCCAAGGTGAATTACGCGATCGACCATGTCTACGGCGTGCTCATTCAGGCGACCTGCTTCGATGCGAACGGCAAGAAGACCCGCACGCTGCAGGTCGAAGAATTCTCCAAGGTCGACGAGCAGTGGATGCTCGCCGCGTGCAGCCTGCTGGACGAGACCACGCGCGACGCCGACCTGCTCCGCATCACCGAAGCCGCGCTCGGCGGAAGCTTCACGCCGCAGATCTTCGAACCCGCCACGCTCGCGCTTCCAGCCGCCACTCCGGCTAACTTCAAAAAACTGTGAAGGCCCAAGTCACAGCCGCTAAAGTCGCCCGCTTCTGCGACCTGCTCACAAATGGTAAAAATATCGCCGACTTCGAAGGTTCCCGCAACGGCCTGCAGCACAAAGGCACGCGCCCCGTGCGAAAGGTCGGCGCGGCCGTCGACGCCGGGGCCAAGGTCTTCGTCGAAGCTGCCCGCCGCGGGGTTGATTTCCTGATTGTCCACCACGGGATGTACTGGCGCCCGGTCTCACCCGAACGCGAAGTCCAAAAGCTCCGCAAGGCCGCGCTGAAGAAGACCGGCCTGTCGCTCTACTCTAGTCACCTGCCGCTCGACGCCCATCCGGCCATCGGCAACAACGCGCTCATCGCCCAGGATCTCGGCCTCAAGGTCGTCGATTGGTTCGTGGACTACGAAGGCCTGCCCATCGCCTGCATCTGTCGCGGCATCCCGCGCGCCACGCTGCGCAAACGACTCAAGGTCTCTTACCCGCAGACCTATAAGGGCATCGAGTTTGGATCAGCCAACCCGAAGAAGATTGCGATTCTCAGCGGCAGCGGACGCAGCGCCCTCGACCACCTCAAGGCCGAAGGGTGCGACACGCTCATCACCGGCGAGCTGCGCGAAGAACACTTCAACGAAGCCCACGAACAGGGCTGGAATCTCTACCCCTGCGGCCACTACGCCACTGAGACTTGGGGCGTGAAGGCCCTCGCAGCCGCGGTGGCCGCGGAGTTCGGCGTGAAGTGGGAATTCCTCCCCACGGGCAACCCCCTCTGATGACCCGCGGACGGCTAGCCCCGACCCCTACGGGCTACCTGCACGTCGGGCACGCCCGTACTTTCGCCCTCGCTGCCGAACGCGCCGCTGGCGGGACGCTGATCTACCGCACCGAAGATCTCGATGCGGGACGCTGTCGCCCCGAGTTCGCCGCCGCGGCGCTCGAAGACCTACGCTGGCTCGGCCTGAAGTGGACGGAGGGACCCGACGTCGGCGGCCCCCATGCTTCTTACGTCCAGTCGCAGCGCCTTCCGTGGTTCCGAGAGGTCTGGTCGCTCCTCCAGGCGACCGGCGCGATCTATCCCTGCGACAAGTCCCGCAAGGATGTCGAACGCAGCCTAACGGCCCCGCACGCCGAGGACGACGCTGAGCCGATCTTCCCGGCCAGCCTCCGCCCTCCCGTGGGCGCCGGCCGCGAAGCGCGCGAACCTGACCCGACCAACTGGCGCTTCCGCGTGCCCGACGGCGAGACCATCGCCTTCGTCGACGCCCTCCAAGGGCCACAAGCATTCGTCGCCGGACGCGATTTCGGCGACTTCCTCGTCTGGCGTAAAGACGGCTTCCCCGCCTACGAACTCGCCGTCGTCGCCGACGACCATGCCATGGGCATCACCGAAGTCGTCCGCGGCGCGGATCTGCTGCTCTCGACCGCCCGTCAGCTCCTACTGTATCGGGCGCTCGGCTGGACCGCCCCCACCTGGGCGCACGCGCCGCTGATCGTCGACGCCGAGGGCAAGCGGCTTGCCAAGCGCTCCGCCGGACTTTCGATCCGGGAGCTCCGCCAAAAAGGAAAAACGCCGGAGGAAATCCTCACGGCGCCTTCAAATCAACTGCTGAGCTGAGACTTACGCGCCCTTCTTCGAGTCGGCCGCCGCCTTGGGCGCAGCACCCTTAGGTGCGGAGCCCGGAGCGCTGGTCGCACCGGAGACGATCTTCTCGCGGAAAGCCTTGAAAGGCTTGGCCAGCGTCTCATCGCCTGCAGTGAGCGCCAACGCTTCGTCGATATACTTAAGCGCCTGTTCCTTGGCCGTCGGGTCGATCATGAGCAGGATGCGGCCTTTATTGAAAGGCATCACTGCTTTACGCGGTCCGGTGACGTCGGCAAACATCTCGTCAAGGGCGGCCTCCGCGGCCTTGAAGTCCTTGGCGGCGATGGCGTCATTGATCTTCTGGCCAAGCACGCGGCTTTGGGCCGAACGGTCGGCCGCGGTTTTCTGTTCCTGTTCGAGGGCCGCCTTGCCTTCGGGGGTGTTCTTGAACGAGGCGAGCTTCTCGAGGTATTCCTTGGCGGTCTGACCACCGAAGCCAACCGTCTTACCGAAGACCTCGCCGGACTTGCCGTCGATCAAGAGCACGGTCGGGAATCCGGTGATGCCGAACTGCTTCGAGAGCTCCGCATTCTTGGCCTTCAGTTCCGGAGCCTGCGGCGTCTTGCGCGGATAATCCAGTTCGACGAGCACGTACTTGGACGCGACCGCGGTGAATTCAGCGGACTCGAAGACATTCTTATGAAGCGCCTTGCAGGGCGGGCACCAGTCGCTGCCCGTGAAGTCGACGAGCACAGGCTTGTTCTCCTTCACAGCCTGGGCCTTGGCGGCGTCGAGGTCGGTGAGCCAGACAGGCTCGGCGGCGGAAGCGGCGACCGCGGCGAAAACGGCGAGGAGGAATAGGAGGGGTCGCATATTATTTCTTGGTAGGGGTGGGCGCCTTGACCTTCTTGACGGCGGGGGCGCCGAGCTGCGGGAGATAGGCGGACGGACCGGAATCCGGGGAGTAACCCTCGGCGCGGTTGAGCACCTTGCCCCCGACGGTCAGGATCAGGACGGTCGGAAATCCGTTCACGCTGTACTTCTTCTGGGCCGCCTGGTTCTTCGTCTTCTCGGCGGCAGGCTGTTCCTTCCGCTTCGGGAAATCAAGTTCCACGAGGACGAAGTCCTTGGCGAATTTCTCGAACTCAGGGGTATCGAAGACCTCCTTGTGGAGCTTGATGCAATAACCGCACCAATCACTCCCGGTGAAATCGACCAAGAGTTTCTTGTTCTCCTTGGTGGCGACCTTCTTGGCCTCCTCGAGATCGCTAAGCCAGGTGAGCTCTGCTCTGACCGTGACAGTCGCGAGTAGAAGAAGGGAGAGGATGAGCTTTTTCAAAAGAGGGGTTATTTCTTGTCCTTGTCGGCGGCCTGGGCGGCAGCGACCTGGGCGCGGAACTGCTTCAGTTCGCCGGTAAGGTCGGCGGGGTTGTCCGCGATGACCTCGTCGAGTACCTTGAGTACGGCGGCATGGTCGCCAGGCTTACAAGCCTGCACGCTACCCACGCGGGCGTTGACCGAAAGGGTGACCTTGGCGGCGCCGGTGACAGCCTTATCCTTGATGAACTTGGCAATCGCAGCCTCGGCGGCGGCGAGATCCTTCTTCTCGAGATGCGGAGTGATAAGCTTTTCCAGCTCTTCACCGTAGCCGCGCACCAGACCTTCATCCTTCTTTCCCTGGGCGAACTTGGCCTTTCCTTCGGAGGTGTTGGCCTTTGAAAGCTCGGCGAGATGGGCGAGATACTTGACCGGGCCACCGTCCTGGTAGCCGGTCTGGGCGAAAGGCACGCCGTTCGCGTCGAGCAGCATGATCGTCGGGAATCCTTCGATACCGAACTTCTCGGAGAGGGCCTTGTTCTTGGCCTTCACCTCGGCGCTCTGCTTCTTCTTCTGAGGGTAGTCGAGTTCGACGAGGACGAAATCTTTGGTGGCCGCGGCGAACTCCTTCTGGTCGAAGACTTCCTTCTTCAGACGGATGCACCAGCCACACCAGTCGCTGCCGGTGAAGTCGACCAAGATGGCCTTCTTCTCCGCCTTGGCGACCTTGATGCCTTCATCGAGGTCGGTCAGCCAGACATCGGCGGCGGAAAGGGAGAGGACGCTCAGGCACAGAGCGACAACGGCGAGGATACGGCGGGGCATCCCTCAAGGAAACCCGGCCCACACAACGAGGCAACCTGTAATCAGCCAACCCGGCGTTGCCAATATGAAGATTATCCCTCACTTACCCCTCATGGCCGGCACCCGTATCCTCCTCGTCGATAATGGTTCCTATGAACCAGCGGCTACTTTGGCCCTGAGGGGGCTGGCCCTGGAAGTCGGCAAACTCATCGGCCAGGAGGTCCATCCGGTCTCGACGATGCACTCGACGAAGATCGACCCTGCCCTGCTCGGCGGCATCCCGGCCGTCATCCTCGAAGGCGCCGTCCAACAGGCCAAGGCTGATGGCATCGACGAACTCGTCGTCATCCCCCTCTTCATCGGCCCCAGCCGCGCGATCACGGAATACCTGCCCAAGGTCTTCGCTGACGCCCAGCCTGGCGCGATGAAGCTCAGCATCCGCGAGCCGCTCTTCGGCCCCGAGCTGATCAGCATGCTGATCGATAACTTGAAATCGACCGGCTGGACCAAGGGTAGCGGCACGGTCTACCTTTGCGATCACGGCTCCCCCATTCCTGAAGTGACGCGTTGCCGCAACTTCTTCGCCGTCTCGCTTCGGAATCAACTCGGCCTGAACGCGGACGAATTGATAGCCTGCTCGATGGAGCGACGAGATGGTCCGGAATATGACTTCAACAAGCCCTTACTCGAAGACGCGTTACAACAGGCCAAGGGCGAGGCGGTCATCCTGATGCTTTTCCTACTACCCGGCCGTCATGCCGGAGGGGACGGCGACGTCGCGACCATCGCGAAGGAACACGCGCCAGCAGGTCTGCAATGGAAGCTCAGCCCGCTGCTCGGCACGCACCCCGTCCTGCCCGCGCTACTCTTCCGACGACACCTCTACGCCCCGGGATTCAAGTCAGCCAAGATCGCCGTCATCGCGTCAGTGCTCTCGATGGGACTACTGCCCGTCTTGATCGGCGTCATTGCCCCGAAAAACCTAGGCCTAGGCGATCGACTCATACTCTGGCTCGGCGGAGCGGCCCTGATTTGCGCCACCCTCATCTTTTTTCTGAAGGCTAAGGCCTGTAAGAAGGCCTGAACTCAGGCGAACGCCGCGATGCGGCCCATGAGGCCGGCATGACGGGGCGGAGCGACGACGGCGCCGACGACCGCGATGAGCGGCGTGGGCAGAAGAGAGACGTCCACCTTGCCTGAAGCGAGGTCGTTCAAAGTCGTGAGCACGTCCGACGTGCCATCCTGAGAGACCTTCGAAAGTAAACGAATCGGGAGATCGGCCTGAGCGCCGGCGGCGATGAGTTTAATCGCGACGGACGGCAGCGCCTTTGCACCCATGTAAAGACAGAGCGTGGCGCCAGTCTCGATGTGTGCCTTCCAATTCTGATCACTGCCATCGGCGCAGTGGCCGGTGAGGAACGTGACGGAGGCGGCCTTGCCGCGATGCGTCAGCGGGAATGCGGCATCCGCTCCGGCAGCGGTCGCAGCGGTGATACCCGGCACGACTTCGAAAGGAATGCCATGGGCGGCGAGATGATCCATCTCTTCGCCGAGACGACCGAAGATGCCAGGGTCGCCACCTTTTAGGCGGACGATGAGACCGCCCTGACGCGCTTCACGCACGATTACGGCGTTGATCTCGTCCTGAGTCATCGAATGGACTCCGCAGCGCTTACCGACCGGCACGATCTTGGTCGTCGCCGGAATCTCCTCCAAAAGGGCATCCCCCGGCAGGGCATCATGAATGACGACATCCGCCTGCTTGAGCAGACGCAGGCCCCTCACGGTGATCAGGTCCGGGGCTCCGGGTCCTGCACCGACGAAGGCCACCCGGCCGATGTCACAATTTACCATTTATTTAAACTTGACCCTATTGATGTAATCATAAGTCATCTTATCAAGTATTAAATCATGGACCCTATCTCCGGCAAGCCTCTAGCTAAGAACGAACTCATGAAGGCGGATAAACCCGACCTTTCGGGCAATATTCGCGAAACCCTCGCCAACCCCGAAGCCGATCGCTTCACCGGGGATGACGAGCAGTTCATCAAGTTCCACGGCATCTACCAGCAGGATGACCGCGACAAGCGCAAGACGGGCAAGGAATACTCCGTCATGGTGCGCACGCGCCAGACCGGTGGCATCGTCCCGGCCGCCCAGTACATCGTCTACGACGAACTCTCCAGCCGCTTCGCCAACGGCACCCTCCGCATCACTTCCCGCCAGACCTTCCAGTTCCACGGCGTGCTGCAGCAAGGCATCGGCCCGCTGATCAAGTCGATCAACGATGCGCTCTCCTCCACCCTCGCTACCTGCGGTGACGTGAATCGTAACGTCACGGCTCCGTCCAACCCGCCCGTCGATACCATCGCCGTGCAGGTCGACGAAGATGCGTTCGCCATCACCCGCGCCCTGCTGCCGACCACCACGGCCTATCACTCCATCTGGGTGGACGGCGTGCAGGTCGACCTCGGTCTCGGCGACAAGGTCTCCAAGGCCCGCACTACCGTCGACCAGGCCAATCCGTACATGCCCCCGCCCGCCGACACGGACGAGTCCGGCGCGCCTGCGGATGCGCTCTACGGCAAGACCTACCTGCCGCGTAAGTTCAAGACCGGCTTCGCCATCCCTCCGAACAACGACACCGATATCTTCACCAACGACATGGGCTACGTGGCCATCGTCGAGAACGGCAAGCTTATCGGCTACAACCTGCTCGTCGGCGGCGGCCTTGGCACCTCCCACGGCAACAAGGCCACCTACCCTCGCCTCGCCGACGTCATCGGCTTCATCACCCGCGAACAGGTCATCGCCGTCGGCTCGGCCGTCGTCGCCATCCACCGCGATTGGGGTGATCGTACCGACCGCAAGCACGCCCGCATCAAGTACGTCCTGCAGGAAAAGGGCGTCGAATGGTTCCGCGCCGAACTCGGCCAGCGCCTCGGCGCCCCGCTTCCAGCCGCCAAGCCCTTCCTCTTCCGAGGCCAGGGCGACGCCTTCGGTTGGTTCAAGCAACTCGACGGCAACTGGTTCCTCGGCCTCTTCGTCGAGACCGGCCGCGTCAAGGACGCCGATAACTACAAGCTGAAGACCGCCCTCCGCAAGATCGCCGAGACGTACGGCCCGACCTTCCGCCTCACCGCCACCCAGAACCTCATCCTTTCCGACATCAAGGAAGCCGACAAGGCTGCCATCGAGAAGGTGCTGCATGACCATGGTTGCAGCATCGTCTTCAACCCCGGCCTGATCAAGGGACGCGGCATGGCCTGCCCGGCTCTCCCGACCTGCGGTCTCGCTCTCGCCGAATCCGAACGCGTCTTCCCGAAGTTCCTCGCGAAGCTCGAAGAAGGCCAGGCCGCCGCGGGCATCGCCAACGAAGAACTCGTCGTGCGCATGACGGGCTGCCCCAACGGTTGCGCTCGTCCTTACAACGCCGAGATCGGCCTCGTGGGTAAAGCTCCGGGCAAGTACAACATCATGCTAGGCGGTAACCGCGAGGGCACCCGCCTCGCTCGCCTCTGGAAGGAAGCCGCCCTCGCCGACGAAATCCCGGTGCTCATCGGCGAACTCTTCAAGCAGTACGCCAAGGAACGCACGACCGGTCAGGCCTTTGGTGATTGGGTCGACCAGGCCCCTGTCTGGCCCGCCGCTCCCGCCGCCTAAGTCAGTCGATGGCCGACCTCAACCCAGACCGCATCCCGGATCTCGACGCCCGTCTCTCGACGCTGGCGCCGGTGGATCGTCTGCGCTGGGCCTACGAGACCTTCGGCGCCCGCGCTGGCATCGGTACGAGCTTCCAGCCCGCCGGCATCGTCATCCTGCATCTCGCAAAGACAGCTGGAATTCCGCTCCAGGCTTTCACGCTCAACACCGGGCTACTCTTCCCTGAGACGCTTGAGTTCAAGGCGAAGCTCGAAGCCCACCTCGGCATCAAGGTCGAGGAAGTGCACCCCGCGCAGACGGTCGAACAGCAGGCCGCCCAATACGGTGCCGAACTCTGGAAGCGCGACCCTGAGAAGTGCTGCGAACTCCGCAAGGTCGACTCGCTCGGCAAGAAACTCTTCGACCTCGATCTCTGGATCACCGGTATGCGCCGCGACCAGAGCGCCGAGCGTTCCGTGACGCCGCTCCTCTCGCTGGCCGCCCGTCCCGACAACTCCGACGTCTGGAAGCTCAACCCGCTCGTCGACTGGAGCCGCGACCAGGTCTGGGCCTACCTCAAGGAGCACGGCCTGCCGCACAACGTCCTGCACGACCGCGGCTATCGCTCGATCGGTTGCTTCCCTTGCACCCTGCCCACCTCCGGTGGCGACGAACGCGGCGGCCGCTGGCCCGGCTTCGAGAAGAAGGAATGCGGCCTCCACACGCGCACGAAGAAAGGGCTGGGCGGCTAGCGGTTAGCGGATGGCGGATAGGAAACCCTCCAAAATCCAACCACCCTCCGTCCCTCTAGTCCCACTGTCATCCCAACCGCCAACCGCTTCCACCTTCACTTTTCCCAACCGCCAACCGCTAACCGCTTCCACCTTCCTTTCAGCATGTCCCGCAACGCCCAAAACGACCACCTCACGCGCCTCGAACAGACGTCGATCCACGTCTTCCGCGAAGCCTTCGCCAACTTCCGCTCCGTCTGCATGCCCTGGTCCATGGGCAAGGACTCCAACGTCCTCATCTGGCTCGCCCGTAAGGCCTTCTGCGGCAAGATCCCCTTCCCGCTCCTGCACATCGACACGACCTACGAATTCCCGGAGATGTATGAGTTCCGCGAGAAGGCCAAGGTCATCCACGGCATCGACCTCATCGTCCGCGTCAACGAGGACGCCATCCGTCGCGGCATCGGCTACGCCACGCACGACCCGGTGACCGTCACGCACGAACTCAAGACCGTCCCGTTCAAGGCTGCGATCGATGAATTCAAGTGGGACGCCCTCGTCACCGGCATCCGCCGCGACGAAGACCCGACCCGCGCCAAGGAGCGCTGGTTCTCCCCTCGCTCCGCCGAAGGCAACTGGGACTACAAGGACCAGCCGCCGGAATTCTGGGGCCAGTTCGCCAGCTCCGCTCCCGAAGGTGGCCACGTCCGCGTGCAGCCGCTCCTGGAATGGACCGAGCTCGACATTTGGGAATACATCCGCCGCGAGAACATCCCGAACCCGACCCTCTACTTCGCCCGCGACGGCAAGCGCTTCCGCTCCCTCGGCTGCCATCCAATCACGCACCCGGTCGACAGCCCGGCCAGCAACATCGACGAAGTCATCGAGGAACTGAAGTTGACCAAGACCAGCGAACGCGCCGGTCGCGCCCAGGACCACGTCGGTCGCAACTCGATGCAAGAACTCCGCGCCAAGGGCTTCATGTGAGCCGCCCAACAAGATGAACACCCAATCCCTTTCCCAACCTGTGAGCACCTCCCTTCCCTCCGTCGAAGACCATCGCAAGATGCACGTCGTCGTCGTCGGCCACGTCGACCACGGCAAGTCCACCTTTGTCGGCCGCCTCCTCAACGACACCGACTCCCTGCCCAACGGCAAAATCGAGCAGGTTCGTAAGAACTGTGCCATCGAAGGCATGGAGTTCGAATACGCCTTCCTCCTCGACGCCCTGATCGAAGAGCAGGAACAGAACATCACCATCGACACGACGCGCATCTTCTTTCGCACGAAGCAGCGCGCCTACGCGATCATCGACGCCCCGGGCCACAAGGAGTTCCTCAAGAACATGGTGACTGGTGCCGCCAGCGCCTCCGCCGCCCTCCTCCTCATCGACGCCAAAGAAGGCGTGATGGAACAGTCCCGCCGCCACGCGTTCCTGCTCTCCCTCCTGGGAGTGAAGCAGCTCGTCGTACTGGTGAACAAGATGGACCTGGTCGACCACTCCGAGTCCACCTACCAGAAGATTGTCGCCGAATACTCGGCCTTCCTGAAGACGCTCGGTCTGAACGCCGTCCACTTCATCCCGATCGCCGCCAAGCACGGCGAGAACGTCGTCGACCGCTCCGCCAAGATGGCTTGGTGGAAGGGTCCGACGGTCACCGAAGCCCTCGATAACTTCGCCCACGAGGACGACCTCACCGGTCTACCCCTGCGCCTGCCGGTCTCCGACATCTACCGTTTCGACCACCGTCGCATCATCGCGGGTCGCGTCGAAGCCGGCGCCATCCGTCCCGGCGACGAGCTCATCTTCCAGCCTGGCGGCCGTCGCAGCACGGTCCGCACCTTCGAAGACTGGCCGGGGCCTGATTCCCGTTCGGTGGTCGGCACGGGCGGCTCCGCCAGCGTGACGCTCTCCGAGCAGATCTTCGTGGAACGTGGACAGGTCGCTTCCCACCCGGCCAACCAGCCCCGTGTCGGCCGCGAATTCCGCGCCCGCATCTTCTGGCTCGGCAAGGAACCACTCGTCCAGAACAAGACCTACCGCCTGCGACTGCTCACCCAGAACGTGGACGCCGTCATCGCCAAGATCATAAAGGTGACCGACGCCTCGACGCTCGAATCCAAGGAGGCCGCCAGCGTCCCCCGCGACTCGATTTGCGAAGTGATCGTCCGCGCCACCCGTAACATCGCTTACGATTTGCACAGCGAGTGCCCCATCACGGGTCGCTTCGCCCTCGAAGAAGGCGGCCGCATCCATGGCGGCGGCATCATCCTCGACGCGGTCTCTAAATCTGAAGCGCCTTCCGGCAAGGTCACCGCCTCCGAACGCGGCGCACGCGCCGGTCACCCGCCCGCAGTCATCTGGTTCACGGGCCTCTCCGGCTCGGGCAAGTCGACCATCGCCGAAGCCGTCGAGCGCCGTCTCTTCGATGCCGGCCGCAACGTCATCCGCGTGGATGGCGACGACCTCCGCGTCTCGCTGAATCGCGATCTCGGATTCTCCTCCGCCGACCGCGCCGAAAGCGTCCGTCGTGCCTCCGCCGTCGCCGGCCTCTTCGCCGGTACCGGCCACATCACGCTCGTCACCCTCATCGCTCCGTTGGCCGCCGACCGCGCCAAGGCCCGCGCCGCCCTCGCGAACCACACGTTCATCGAGGTCTTCGTCGACGCCCCGCTCGCCGTCTGCGAATCCCGCGACGTCAAGGGACTCTACGCCAAGGCCCGCCGTGGCGAGATTGCCGAGTTCACCGGCATCTCCTCCCCGTACGAAGCCCCCGAATCCCCTGAGGTCCATATTAAGACCGACAAGACCTCCCAGGAAGAAGCCGTCGACCTCGTGCTCAGCGCCATCGACAAGGTCCTCCAGGGCAAGGGCGACGACTGGGAAGTGTAAGCGACCAAGACTAGAGGCCCGGAGGCCCAGAGGCTCGGAGGCTCAGCAAACCTGAGATTCCCAGCCGCTGGGCCTTCCCTTTTTAGGCTGTCTCATTCTGGGCCACTGGGCCTCCGAGCCTCCGGGCCTCTATGTGTCCTCTTGTCCTCGTGCCCTCCGGCCTCTAATCCTCGTCTATGCGCCTCCCCACCGCCCTCGCCCTCCTCGCCTGCCTGTCCGTCTTCGCGGCCGAGCCTCGTAAGAACGTCCTACTGCTCGTGTCCGATGATTGCGGCACCCGCATGGGCACTTACGGCGGCCCAGCGCTCACGCCGAACATCGATGCGCTCGCCCGTGAAGGCGTCCGCTTCGATCGCGCCTACTGCCAATACGCGCTCTGCAACCCGAGCCGCACGTCCTTCCTCACTGGCCTCCGCCCCGACACCACCGGCGTCTACGATAACGCGAAGGAATTCCGCAAGGTGATCCCGGACATGGTGACGATGCCGCAGATGTTCAAGAACAACGGCTACACCGTCGGGCGCATCGGTAAGCTCTACCACTACGGCGTACCGAAGGAAATCGGCACCAACGGCCTCGACGACCCGCAGTCTTGGGAACAGGTCTGGAATCCCCGCGGCCGCGATTGCGACGATGAGGACAAGATCTTCTCGATTGGGGTCGGCGCTGGCACATCGGCCGACAAGGCCAAGGGCAAGACGGGGCAGATCCTCGTGGGTTCCGGCAACTACGGTGGTACGCTGAGCTGGCTCGCCGCCGAAGGCACCGATGCCGAGCAGACCGACGGCAAAATCGCCGCGCAGGCCATCTCGTTCCTCCAAGAGAAGCGAGCCAAGCCCTTCTTCCTGGCCGTGGGCTTCTTCCGCCCGCACACGCCTTACGTCTCCCCGAAGAAGTATTTCGAATCTTACCCCAAGGATAAGGTCGAACTGGTTCCCGACCCCACTGCCGACCGCGCTTCCAAGCCCCAGGTGGCCCTTTCCAACACGTCCGTGGCCAACTATGGCATGACCGAGGACACGCAGCGTACGGCCAAGCAGGCCTATCTGGCTTCGATGAGCTTCATGGACGCCCAGTTCGGCCTCGTGCTCGCGGAACTCAAGAAACAGGGCCTCGATAAGAACACCGTCGTCATCTTCATCAGCGACCACGGCTACAACCTCGGCGAACACGGCCTCTGGCAGAAACGGTCGCTCTACGAGGATTCCGCCCGCGTGCCGTTCATCATCCGCGACCCGGACAGCAAGGCCAACGGACAGTCCACGAAGCGCGTCGCCGAACTGGTCGACCTCTACCCTACCGTCGCTGATCTTTGCAGCCTGACGCCCGACAAGCGCGCCCAAGGCAAGAGCCTCCGTGCCCTGCTCGAAGACCCGAACCGTCCGTGGGCCAACGTCGCCTACACGCAGGTCGACTTCGGTGCCGCCAACCGCGACGCCTCCTTCGCCGGCGGCAAACAAAAGAATGCCCCCGCCCGCAAGGTCGGCCGTTCGGTCCGCACCGAGCGCTTCCGCTATACCGAATGGAACGGCGGCGAGATGGGCGTAGAACTCTACGACCACGAGAAGGATCCCAAGGAGCTGACCAACGTCGCCAAGGACCCCGCCTACACCCAGTTGGTGACGGAACTCAAGGCGACGCTGGCGAGGGGGACGAATTAAGAGGTAGGGACGTGATTGCCATCACGTCCGTTCGCGGACGGAGCCAGGACGTCGGTAAAGCCGACTAAGAGAGCATAACGTACCTTTAAAGGCGAACGGCGGCCATGGCAATGGCCGCCCTACCCGTTGACTCCTAGTTCCTAGCGGATACCTTGGGCGGATGAAAGTCCTGCACATCGACGCCTCACCTCGCACGGTACGGTCGGTGACCCGGAAACTTTCCGCCGGCTTCATCCAGAACCTGCGACTCAAAGTCCCTGGCTTGCAGGTCACCCATCGCGACGTCGGTCACCATCCGCCTCCCTTCATCTCCGACGCCTGGGTCGGCGCGGCCTTCGCCCCGGCTGACCACGATGACCCGTCGATGAAAGGCATCCTGCACCACTCCGATGCGCTTACGGCCGAGCTGCTCGCCTGCGATACGCTGCTCATCGCCACGCCGATGCATAACTTTTCCATCCCGGCCTGCCTCAAAGCCTGGATCGATCAAGTCGTGCGCACCGATATGACCTTCAAGCTGACCGAGGAAGGCGTCGAGCCACTGGTCAAAGGCAAGAAAGCCCTCATCGTCACCTCCCGCGGCGGTTTCGTCGCCGGCACGGACTTTGATTTCCAGGAGCCCTACCTGCGCAAGATCCTCGGCTTCATCGGCATCACCGACGTCACCTTCGTGCACGCCGAAGGCGTCAACAGCGGCGAGAAGGAACGTGAAGCGGCCATGACCCAGGCCTCCGCGAAACTCATAGAGCTGGCGAAGGGTTGGTGAGGGACGAACCCTCCGCATCGGGTAGGGTCGACCATCCTTGGTCGACCGCGGCCGAGCAAGGATGCTCGGCCCTACCTAAAGTTAGCTATACTTCAACTCCACCTTCTTGCCGGTCTTAATCGACTCGTAGATACCGTCGATGATGACCATGTCGCGACGGCCGAGCTCACCGGAGCAGCTCACGGGCTTTTCGTCACGGAACGCGGCGGCGACGCCATCCATATGGCGCTGCTGCTGGCGGAAGATGCCGAAGTCCAGCTTGCCCTTGGCGGAGGTGGAGATGTTGAGATTGCGGTAGCTGAAGACGGGACGCTCGCCCTTGAACCAGCCCTTCTCGGCTTCGGCCAGGAACTCAGCGCGATTGGCGTCATAGCCCGTCCAGACGTCGGCCACGGCGCCGTTGGCGAACTCGAGACGGAACTCCATGGCCTGTTCGACTTCGGTGAAGAATTCCGGCTGGGTCTTCGGCAGTTCCTTGGCCGTGACCGAGATGGGGTTGGCGTCGGCCGCCATGCAGCAGGCGTGGACCGAATAGATGCCCATATCCAGGAGGGCGCCACCGCCGGCGAGCTTCTTGTCGATGCGCCAGGCCTTGCGACGAAGCGTGAAGCCGTTGGCGGTCTTGATCTTCATGAACGGGCCGAACTCCTGGGTTTTGGCGAGGCGGACGAGCTCCTGGTGATACGGGTCGAAGTGGAGGCGATAGCCGATCGCGAGCCGCTTGCCGGCTTTCTTACCCGCGGCGATCATGGTGTCGCATTCGGCGGCGGACGTGGCCATCGGCTTCTCGCAGATGACGTGCTTGCCGGCACCGAAGGCCGCGATGACGTTCTGGGCGTGGATGCCGGGCGGCGTCACGACGTAGACGATGTCGATCGCCTTGTTCGCGGCGACCTTGTCCCACTGATCATAAGAGTAGATATTGGCTTCGTCGAAGCCGTGGAGCTTCGCGAGCTTCACGCCTTTCTCGCGTGTACCCGTGATCGCCGCCACGAGCTTCACGTTCTTGGTCTCCAGCAACGCCGGCGACAGTTCGCCATTCGAGTAACCACCGAGGCCGCACAGGGCGAGGCCAAGCGGCTTACCGCTGGCTTCCGCCGCACGCAGCGCTGGAGCGAGGGCATAACCGGCGGCCAAGCCACCAAGGGTACCGAGGAAGGAACGGCGAGTAGGGCTCATAGGGGTGACTCCATTCCTAGCCCACCCCGCCCGCCCCGCAAGTGCAAGGTAGGGGCAGCACCGCGTGCTGCCCTAGGGTACCTCACTTCTCCCCTTTTAAATAAGCCAACAAATCGGCCAACTGCTGCTTGCTCAGCCCGGCCTCGAGACCGGTCGGCATCAGCGAGCCAGGCAAGGATTCGAGTTTGGCGAGGTCAGTGCGGAGGAGGTTCGCTTCGATGCCTAACGGACCACGCAAAGTGATCGAGGTGGGCGTGTCGCCGACCAAGATTCCGCTAAGGATGCGTCCATCCTTGGCCTCGGCGAGATACGCGGTGAAAGCCGGGGCGATCTCGGCGTCAGGGTTCACGATATGGAAGAGGATGTTTTCTTTGGTCTGACGGCGGATATCGAAGAGGTCCGGTCCAACCGCGTGCCCTTCCCGGTCCAAGCGGTGGCAGCTGGCGCAGACGGCGTTGAAGACAGCCCTGCCTTCCGTCGGCACGGGCTTCAGCGCCAAGGCTTGGCTGGCCTGGGCCAAGGCCTCCGGACGCGCCGAGACGGTCAGCAGGCGCTCCGCCAGGGCTTTCACGGCGGGATCCTTAGCAGCGAGCACCTGACGTCTGCGCACACCGGTAAAGGCGCTGGCGGGCAGGCGTTTGGCCTCCACGGCGGCCAGGACGCCCTTCACGTGGAAAGGAACGCCCAGCAAGGCGCCCAAGACGGCATCGCGCCGAGCCGGCGTGTATCGCGACCAACCAGCAAGCAGGGAAACCGAAACCTCTTCCTTGGGATAGGCGACCACGGCCTTAAGCGCCGCGGTGGCGAGTTCCGGAGCCGCGTCATCCAGGGCCAGCGACAGTAAGGACTGTCCAGAACGCTCCCAAGGCAGACGAGCCATGAGTTTCACGGCGACGCTGCGCGCTTCGATGTTCTTGGACTGATCCATCGCGGCGACAGGCGATGAATCGAGAAGCGATTGGAACGAAGCAGGCAGGCCCGCCGGCTTACGGGACGTAAGATACCCAGACAGCAGAGCGAGCCGAATGGCCTCGGGCGTCGCACCCGCGACCTCGAGATCGGAAGGCTTGGTCATCGAGCCCCCGAGGTAGCCCAAGACCTCCGCCATGCCTGCACCGACCTTGGCGTCCGCTGGCATGGCCGCCAAGAGCGCCTGCAGGAAAGCAGGTTCGCGTCCGCCGATACCGCTGAGGATGCCGTTACGCATCCACTTGTCCTCCGCGTACGACCACGCGGCTTGGGCGAGCTGCTGGGTGCCTGCAGCGGAGGTATCATCGCCTGCCCGGATGATCTTGGCGAAGACCGAGTCCGACAAAGACGTGAACGCAGCCATGGCGACCGCAGCGCGGTCGGGTTCCTTGCCGGCTCGCACGCGCCAGATACGCCCCATGTTCTTACCGGTCTCGAAGTCGGTATGCTTGCGCACTTCTTCCGGTAGGTAATCAGGGTGCTCGATGACCTTGCGATACATGTCCGCGATATACAGGGCTCCCTCCGGCCCCTTGGTCAGGAAGACCGGCCGGAACCAGTCGTCGCGTGAGGCAAGGAACTCGCGGTCCGGATAGAGCGGCGAGGCGGCAAAGGTCGCGCCCGTGGCCGTAAGGCGATCGGCATGGACGAGATTACCCGTGGGGTCGCACGAGAAGACCGACGCCGAGCACTCCGGCGTGAGCAAGGACTTACCCTGCCAGACCTTAACCCCACAGGCGGCACTGAACGAACCAGCATGCCCGTCGGCGGTGGTGATGTTCGAACTGATAGGAAAAAGCCGGACGCCGTCATGTCCGCCGTTGATGCCGTTGAAGGCGTCGCGCGCGTTGCAGTCCTGGACGGTCTCGCTGAACGCCAGGCGCGGATTACGCTTCAGCCATTTCGACTGGAAGGCGACATGCTGGACCGGCACACGGTTCATGCAGATGAAGCGGTTCCCGAAGACGTCGAAGCTCATCCCATACTGGGACTTCCCGTCGACCAGTTCGACCTCGAGGGTCTTGGGATGGAAACGGATGTCCGACGTCATCTTCAGCGGCGGACGCTCTGGATGAGAGGGACACGTGACCGTGCCGCCGCTCAATCCCGCGGCCAGGTAGATCAGGCCGTCCCATGGGCCGATGGTCGGCGCGTTGACGCGCAGCTGCGTGCTACCCGTCGTGGCGAAGCCGGTGAGCAGCACCTTACGCTCGTCGGCGACGCCATCGCCGTCGTTATCCTTCAGGAAGAGCACATCCGGCGCACAGGTGACGATGAGCCCGCCACCCCAGGGCAGCACGCCGTTGGGGAACGTCAGTCCATCGGCGAAGACGGTACGCTTATCCATCCGGCCGTCGCCATCGGTGTCCTCAAGCATCGCGATGACGCCCGCAGGCTTCTCCCCTTCCTTCGGGCCGATCGGGTAGCCGCGATTCTCGGCCACGAACAAGCGGCCCTTGGAATCGAAAGCGATGGCGCACGGCGAGGCCACCAGCGGCTCGGCGGCGACGAGTTCGACACGCAGGCCTGGGACGACCTCGAAGGCTTTTAACGCTTCATCCGGAGCGAGCGGACTCGGCAGCGGGGCCGCCACCAGCGCGGAGGCGAATAAGATGGAGGCGACTCTAATCATTTCAGCTGCGGGGGTTGGTCACCATAGGCCCAAGGCTTACCGGCTGGTCCATTCGGACGTTCGAGCAGCTTCGCAGGCTTCATCTTGGCCGCGAGCTCGAGGCCAACGTTCATGAACTGGGTGCCAGCGGTGATCTCGAGATTACTGTAGCTCGTCAGGCGCGTCTCGTACCCGCCGCCATGCGGACCGAAGGCTTCTTCGTCCGGCACATAACCGACGCAGCCGTTCGCGAGCTCGACCGGGAAGGTGATTGGAAAACCGCTGCGCTTCTTGAGCTGGAGGCCATACGACACGAAATACTCGGCGGGATTGGAGAGACAGACCACCGAGCCGACCTGGATGGCCTGCACCTCGACCTCGACGTCGCTTTTCTTGGCGATGAGAGCATCGAGCAGGAGCGTTTCCTTGGCCCAAACCCAATCCTTGTGGGCGGGCGGACCCTTGATACGTTCACGGGCTTCGGCAACACGCTCTGGGGCGGGAATGCGACGATGCACTTCCCAGACCTTGTGATCGGCGGCGAGCGGTACCTCGGCGGTGCGGGTCTGCGACATGCTCAGCAGGACCTTCAAGGCTTCGGCGCCTACGCGTCCACCGACGAACTGGGACCAGTCGTCGGATGCCGGATTAGCCTTGGGGTCGAGGTTGTTGACCTGGGTCACGTCCCCACAGGCGCCCTGGAGGAAGACCACGTTGGCGTCCTTGCCGTAATACCCTTGGATGACCTTTTCGGTGTAATGGATCCAGTTCGCTCCGATGCCATCGGAGTTCGCGGTGGCGTGGCAGGAGAAGTTGACGAGGCAGCCAGCGAGCGTGCCGTCCGGGCGCCAGACACCGATCACGCCGACCTCATCGTCGGTCGGATTAGCGAACTCGACTACGTCGGGGTTGTTCTTGCCCGGATGCGAGAAAGTCAGCCCGTTCTTCATCCGCAAACGGCGATTGAAAGCTACCTGGCTCTCATGGCCCACGCCGTAACCGACCGTGACCGCGGCCTTGGACTGATCGGCGGCGACGATGGCCTCGACCGTGGCGGCGACGACCTTCTTAAGATAGCCCGCATCGGCACAGGATGATTTCTTATACGCCAGTTCCTGGATCTCGGCCGAAGCGTGATCGAACTCGCCGGGCAGGATCATCCCAATCGGACCGGAGGAATGGGAATGCGAAGCGCCGATCATCACGTCGGTGATACCCGTGGCGGCTTTCACCAGACCTCGGATTTCCTGGACCGTCTCGCGGCGGATCATCAGGGCGTCGATGCCGACGAGCGCCACGCGCTTCTGGCCATCATCGAAGACGCTCGCACGCACCTTGCACGGGTCGTGGATCTTCTTCGAGTAGACCTTCCCATAGTTGCCCGGGACTTCCATCCCGATGTCGGGCGTGATGTCGCGATCAGCGAACCCCACGCGGACACCGGGCTTGGCGGGCGGCGCGGCGAAGAGCGTGACGGAAGCCAGGGCCAGCAAGACATGGCGGAAACCGAGTCGGGGAGAACTCATAGGGGTATGAGCAGATATGTCAGGGAAAGTTCCCGCGACAAGCCCACGAGTATGGGGTCAGACCGCTTCTGAAGGATATCGGTCAGAAGCGGTCTGACCCCGTACTGTATCCTTGCGTCGATGGGTAGGGTCGGGACCGCGTCACGACATAGGGAAACCAGGTAGGGACGTGATTACCATCACGTCCGTTCGCGGACCGACCTGAAATGCCGTCAAAGACCGCTAAGTCCGTACGACGGGCCTCCCGTGGCGAACGGACGCCATGGCAATGGCGTCCCTACCTTAAGATCTCACTCGTGAAATCTAATCCGCGGCTTGGGGCCGTCTTTCGCCTTCGGTAAACGCTCGGGGTCGGTCAGCGAGGCGCCAGACTGGAGCTCGGACTTACCCTTCCACTCCCGCTCGAAGCCGGTGCTGGCGAGGCGCACGGCATCTCGTCCGAGCTTATGGTTCAAGGCGTCGACGGCCTTCATGAGCCGGTCCTTGTTCGGGTCAGCCTCGCCGCCCATGCCGGGCAAGGAGGGCTGCACGACGTCGGCCGGGGTCAGGCCGTGGAGCATCACCCCTGCCCGCTTATACATATACCCATCGCGACGCACGCGTGCCAACGCCCTTGAAGCCGCCGCGCAGATCGCCCGGGCATCATCGGTCGGCGGATCGAGCGGCTCCATCTCATCGCCGCGATACTGCTCCTGATCGATGCGATGCTGGTTCGTGCGGATGAAGACCACGATCGACGAAGCGACCAAGCCGTCTTCGCGGAGTTTCTCGGCCGCCCGGGCCGCGTGCGAAGCGATGGCTTCGGACAGCTCATGCGCATCGGTGATCGGACGACCGAAGGAACGAGAGACCAACACGCTCTTCCGCGGGCCGGCGTCCTCGACGATGTCATGGCAGGAGATGCCGCGTAGTTCGAGGGCGAGACGCTCGCCGACCACGCCCGCGATGCGTCGGACGAAGCCCGGATCGGCCTCCGCGAGGTCGATCGCCGAAAGGATGCCATGGGAGCGCAGGCGCGACGCTAAGCCGGGGCCAACGCCCCAGACGTCTTCGGCTTCGACGCCGCGCAGGAAGGCCGTGCGGCCTTCGGTATCGACCGGCACCACGATCACGCCACCGCTCGATTTATCTGCCTTCGCCCGCTCATTGGCCAGCTTGCAGAGCACCTTCGTCGGAGCCATCCCCAGCGAAATCGGGATGCCCGTGCGCTTCAGGACATCGGCCCGGATACGCAGGCCCAGAGCCCTCGCATCGGTATCAGGCATATCGGGGAAGCCCAGGAACGCCTCATCGACCGAATACACCTCGAGGTCGCGCGCCTGTTCGCCCAGGGCGGCCATCACGCGTTCGGAGAAATCGCCGTAGACCTCGAAGTTGGAAGAGAAGATGCGGACGCCATGGGCTTCGCAGGTCCGACGCACTTCAAAATACGGCGCGCCCATCGGGATACCCAGCGCCTTGGCCTCGGACGAACGCGCGACCACGCAGCCGTCGTTATTCGACAGCACCACGATCGGCACGCCGATCAACGACGGATCCAGCGCGCGCTCGCAGGAAGCGTAGAAGTTATTACAGTCAGCGAGGGCGCGGAGCATGGCGTCAGCAGCGGCGCACGACGGCGACCACCGTCCCCCAGATACGGCATTCGGGCGTGAAAGGCAACGACCAGCCCGACCAGCGGGGACTATCGGCCCGCAGACTCCAGGCGCCCGCAGCATCACGCTCCAGGTGCTTCACCGTGAACTCGCCCCCGACCTCCGCGACCACGATCGTGCCCGCACGCGCCGAGAGCGACTTGTCGACCACGATGAGGTCGTCGGTAAGGATACCCGCGCCCGACATCGAATCGCCGTCGACGCGCAGGAAGAAGGTCGAGATCGGATTGCGGACCAGGTGCTCGTTCAGATCGAGGCGACGCTCCATGTGGTCGTCGGCCGGCGACGGGAAGCCCGCGACCGCACGGGAGCCGAGCAACGGCAAGGCCAACGGCCGCCGGGCTTCGAACTCCTGCAAAGTACGCATGTCCAACATAAGTGAACGGATGTTCACTTATCAGGGGAAGGCTTCAAGGAGAAAGCATCAGGCCATAGGGCAGCACGCGGTGCTGCCCCTACCTCCAGGCAAAGCTGCATAACTCAAAGGGAAACCGGATGATTGGCTGGGGCATCTGGCCTGTCATCGATTCAGTCATCTCCGGCCGCCGAACGGTGGCCGAAGGTAGGGGCACGACTACGACGTGCCCTAGGGCGGGGCGTAGCCCCGCCCCTACCATTGCGTTCACCATACGGCGAACGCCCCCAACAAAAAGGCCTGTGTCTTGCGACACAGGCCTTCGGGACGAGCTGGGACCTCGGCTTACGAGGCGGTCAGCGCAGTGACTTCGGCGCGCACCTTCTCGGCCAGAGCGGTCGAGAGGTAGCGTTCGCTCGGCGAGCAGGCGATCGTGACGATGCGCTTGCCGGCGTATTCGGGACGCTTGGCCAGCTGGAGAGCGGCCCAGATGTTGGCTCCCGCAGAGATACCGACCGCGAGACCTTCGCGGATGGAGACTTCCTGGGCCATGGCGAAGGCGTCTTCGTTGGTGACCAGGATGACTTCGTCGATCAGGGAGACGTCGCAGTTCTTCGGGACGAAACCGGCGCCGATACCCTGGATCTTGTGGGGAGCAGGCTGGACGGGCTGGCCGGCCATGGTCTGCGTGATGACCGGAGAAGCGGCGGGCTCGACGGCGATGGCGCGGAACTTCGGGTTCTTACCCTTGATCACGGAAGCGATACCAGTGATGGTGCCGCCCGTGCCGACGCCGGAGACGATGGCGTCAACCTTGCCTTCGGTGTCGTCCCAGATTTCAACCGCGGTGGTGCGACGATGCACTTCGGGGTTGGCCGGGTTGTCGAACTGCATCGGCATGAAAGCGTTCGCACCGATCTCGTCGCGGAGCTGCGTCGCACGCTCGATGGCGCCGCGCATACCCTTCGCACCAGGGGTGAGGACAATCTCGGCGCCGAGGAGGCGGAGGAGGACGCGGCGCTCGATGGACATCGTCTCAGGCATCGTGAGGATGCAGCGGTAACCGCGGGCGGCGGCAACGAAGGCGAGAGCGATACCGGTGTTGCCGGAGGTCGGCTCAACGATGGTGCCACCCGGCTTCAGCCGACCGTCGCGCTCGGCGGCGTCGATCATGGCGCGACCGATGCGGTCCTTGACGCTCGAGAGCGGGTTGAAGAATTCAAGTTTCACCAGGACTTCGGCATGAAGACCTTCGGTGACCTTGTTCAGTCGCACGAGGGGCGTGTGACCGATGGTGTCGAGGACGCTATTGTAGATGGCCATGGGGTTTAATTATGAGTAGTTGAGTAATGATTAATGAATTACACCCTGACCCCTTGCAATAAAAAAACCCGAATGACCGGGTTTCTCAGGGATTAGTAGCGGCGCTTGGGCGGCGGGCCCGGGGGGCGCGGAGCCGTATCACGCAGGCGGAAGATGATTCGAGCGGTCGTCAGGTCCGAAGGGGTCATCTCGACCTTCACGCGGTCGCCGGGGTTGATTCGGATAAAATTCTTACGGAGGCGTCCGGAGATACGTCCCAGCACCACGTGCTTATTGGGGAGCTCGATCCGGAACATGGTGCCAGGAAGCACTTGCAGGATTTTGCCTTCGAGTTCGATAACGGGTTCTTCAGCCATGCCTTATGGGCGGCAGTGCATCCCGAACCTTCGGGAGAGTCAATCACCGTAGTGAGGCCCTCCTCCCCTCTTGCCACGGGCCCCACAGGGGCAATCCTGCCCGCCATGGAAGGAGACGCTTCGACCCCCCGCCCCGGGCTGATTTGCCCGTTCGAGAAGATGCGCCCATCGCAGCTGAACCGGGACGACGCCTTCTACATGGCCCTGGCCTTCAACCTCGCGGTCGACGCGTGGCGCATCGATGAAGTCCCGATCGGAGCGATCATCGAACGTGGCGGCGAGATCATCGCGGCTGCCCATAACGAAGTTGAACGCGCCAATGACCCGACCGCCCACGCCGAGATGCTGGCGATCACCCAAGCCGCCAAGAAGATCGGCGACTGGCGCCTCAACGAGTGCAACCTTTACGTCACCAAGGAGCCTTGCCCGATGTGCTCTGGTGCGACGATCATGAGCCGGCTCAACCGCGTGGTCTTCGCCTGGGGCGACCCGAAGATGGGCTGCATGGGCGGAGCGACCGAGCTCCACAGCCTCCCGAAGCTCAATCACCGCGTTTCAGTGACCTCCGGCGTCCTCGAAGAACCCTGTCGCGAGATCCTGCAGGCCTATTTCAATATGAAACGCGGCCGCGATTCCTCCGCCCCGGCTTGACCCCTGCGGTAAATCATCAACCTGTACCCATGCATCGACGCGACTTCATCGGCAAAGCTTCCCTCGCCGCCGCCGCGCTGGGCGCCACTTCCCTTTCCGCCCAAACCTCTTCCACCAAAACCATGAGCTACACCCTCGCCCCCCTGCCCTACGCCCACAACGCCCTCGAGCCGCACATCGACCAAGCGACGATGGAGATCCACCACGGCAAGCACCACAACGCTTACGTCACCAACCTGAACCTCAACCTCGCCAAGGAAGCGGGCTTCGCCGCTCCGGCCGACGTCAACGCCCTCATCGCCGACCTCTCCAAGGTTCCTGAGTCCATCCGCACCGCCGTCCGCAACAACGCCGGTGGCCACGCCAACCACACCTTCTTCTGGAACATCATCTCGCCCAACGGCGGCGGCGAACCCGTCGGCGCTCTCGGCGAAGCCATCCAGAAGGCTTTCGGCGGACTCGAAGGCGAGAAGGGCCTCAAGGCCGCTTTCAAGGCTGCTGCGACCACCCGCTTCGGTTCCGGTTGGGCTTGGCTCATCGTCAAGGCCGACAAGTCCATCGCCGTGACCTCCACGCCGAACCAGGACAGCCCCCTCATGAAGGGCGTCGCCGACGTGAACGGCACCCCGGTGCTCGCCCTCGACGTCTGGGAACACGCTTACTACCTCAAGTACCAGAACCGCCGCCCCGACTACGTGGACGCCTTCTGGAAGGTCGTCGACTGGAAGAAGGCCAACGAGCTCTACACTCAGGCCATCGCCTGAGCGATTCAGTCATATCGGTTTTAAGAAGCGGCCCGTCGGCCGCTTCTTTGTTTGGCACCTCCGCCCGGCTGTGCTGTCCTAGCCTTACCACGATGCGCTTCCTCACGCTCCTTCTCTTGGCATTGGCGACTTCCGCCGGCGCCGCCGAAACCGTCTTACCCCTCTGGTCTGAAGGCGTCCCGGGCAAGCGCGTGGCGCCCTCGAAGACGGTGCTCGACCGCATCGGCGCGAAAGGCAGCTACGCCGGCCACGAGACCTTCATCAACGAGCCTTCGATCACGGTCTACCCCGCCGCCAATCCGAACGGCGCCGCGGTCATCGTCTGCCCGGGCGGCGGCTATTGGTTCCTCTCGACTAAGAACGAAGGCACCGGCGTCTGCGAATGGCTCAATAGCATCGGCGTCACCGGCATCCTGCTCCGCTACCGCACGCCGACGGCGGACGAGACGCTGCCACACGACTATCCGGTCCAGGACCTGCAGCGTTCGCTCGGACTCGTCCGCGCTCACGCCAAGGAATGGAACATCGACCCGAAGCGCGTCGGCGTGGTCGGCTTCTCCGCCGGCGCCAACCTCGTCGGCCACGCCTCTTGGGATCGCACGCCCCGCACCTACGAACAGAAGCCCGGCGTCGACGACCCGCGTGGCCCTGACTTCACGATCTTCGTCTACGGCGGCGGCTTCCTCGAGAAGGAGGACAAGACCAAGTTTCGCGAAGGCTTCTCCGTCCCCGCCGACGCCCCGCCCTGCTTCTTCGCAGTCGCCCATAACGACGGCGCCAACCCGCTCGAAGCGGCGAAGCTCTACATCGAATACAAGCGCCAGAACATCCAGTCCGAGATCCACGTCTACTCCAAGGGCGGCCACGGGTTCGGCACGCGCCAAACGAAAATGCCAGTCGATGGCTGGACCAAGGCTGCCGGTGAATGGATGGCTTCCGAAGGCTACTTCAACGCCGCCAAATAAGCTAATGCGATTCCTCCTCGCCCTGCTGGCTTTCACGACGGCCCTCTCCGCCCAGACGCTCGTCGGCGACGGCCAGGCGGACGACACCGCGGCTCTCCAAAAACTCGTCGACGCCGGTGGTAGCGTCCAACTACCCAAAGGCCGCTATCGCTTGACCAAGACGGTCACGGTCGATCTCACTAAGCTTGGCGCCTCCAGCATCTCTTCCGATGGCACTGCCACGCTCATCATGGCTGGCCCAGGACCAGCCCTGAGAATCATAGGCACACACGGCGGTACTGCTGACCCGAAATCCTTCAAGCCCGCGACCTGGACTCAGCGCACACCAGTCGTGCAAGGGCTCGAAATCATCGGAGCACACGCCGAGGCCGACGGCGTCGAAGCCACCGGCACCATGCAGCTGACCCTCTCGCGCCTGACCATCCGCGAGTGTCGTCACGGCGTCCACCTCACCGAGCGCAATCGCAACGTCATCGTCTCGGAATGCCATCTCTACCGCAACCGGGGCGTCGGCTTATTCCTCGATCACGTTAACCAGCATCAGACCAACGTCCTTGGTTGTCATATTAGTTACAATCTCGGCGGCGGCATCGTCGTCATCGGCGGCGAAGTCCGCAATCTACACATTGGGACCTGCGACATCGAGGCTAACCATGACGAGAAAGGCCCACCCTCGGCTAACATATTTCTCGATTCGACCGGAGGCTCAATCGCGGAGGTCGCAGTCACCGGCTGCACCATTCAGCACACCCATAAGGCCCCCGGCGCAGCCAACATCCGGATTCTCGGTGCCGGCACGGACCCATCCCTGCTCCGCCGGGAAGGTCGCGCGACCACCCGCGAAGGCCACGTCACCATCATCGGCAACGTCTTCAGCGACGTCATGGTCAATATCGAGCTCCGTCAGGTCCGCGGAGTCACTATCTCGGCCAACACTTTCTGGGAAGGCTTCGAGCACGATCTCCTCGTGGAGGATAGCATGAACGTCGTCGTCACCGGTAATAACTTCGACCGCAACCCGCGCTATCTCGTCAATGGCTTCAACCTCGCCGAACAGAACGGCATCGTCTTCCGCCGCACCGACGACTCCGCCTTCACTGGTAACGTCGTGAGCGGCGTCCGCCGCCACCCGGCCGCCGTACGCTTCGAAGGCGGCAAGCGCCTGCGCGTGCAGGACAACAGCATCCTCGACTCCGACAGCGAAGGCATCGCACTGCGGGACGTCGCCGAAAGCATCGTGACGGGCAATCTCATCCGGGACGCCCGTAAGGATCGCCCAAGCGCCGCGCCCGGCATCAGCGAACAAGGCTGCGCCGGCAACCTCGTGCAAGGCAACCTGACGGCGAAATAGGCTCAGGCGCCGCCGCGGCGGATCTCGGAACCTTCGAAGCGAATCGAGACGCGCCAGACCTTCTTGACGCGCGTAATCACCTTGCCGGTGCCGGCGACGATGGTCTCAGGGATCTCGATGCGATGCTGGTCGACCACAGCGTGGAAGCCACGCTCCGAGAAGATATCGATAAACATCGAGATCGAGAGGGGGTCGTCGAAGACCAAGGTCTCGATATTGACGTGGGCCTGGCCAGAGATAGCGTGGGCCTTGATGATCGGCAGGAACTTATCCTGAATCAGCTCGATGACCTGACGGAAGCACTCGGCATTGCGCTCGGCGTAGTCATCGAGGCGGCGGACGAGATCCTGACGGGCATGCTGGACAATCTGCGAAGCCAGCGGGATCGGCGAGATAAGGTCATACGTCTCTTCCGACAGCTCGAGGGAGCTCTGGTACTGCAGCTCCTTGATGATGCGGGCCTGGACCTCGGCGAGGGAGCCCTGCGCATTGATGAAATGGTAGTGGAAGATGTCCCGCAGTGACTGCAACGGCTCGTAGGTACGCTCCTTGAAGACGCGGTAACGGTTGCGGGCGGCGTCAGCCGTGAGGTCGGTCTTACGGACTTCGGCGAGCGGACCGCCGTCGCGGGCGGCCTTCTCATTCTGGGCGATGGCCTCCTGGCCACGCTTGAGCTGACGACGGACGGACTCGTTCTCGTCGACGAACAGGACAAGGATATGGAAATGGGGCTTCGGGAAACGGACGCCCGTCGAGCCGCGGAACTCCGTACGGAGATCGTTGAGTTTGGTGAAGAGGTGCTTGAGACATTCCACCTGCACCATCGAACGAGGGAAGCCGTCGACGATTGCGCCGCTGACGTATTCAGGGGCAAGCAGCTTGCGGAAGAGAATCTCCACCACTTCCCGGTCACCCACGAGCATACCGGCGTCGATGCGCTTCTTGGCCTCGGGACTTGAAAGCAAGTCGCTGACCACGATCGGGTCGGCGGCGTAGTCGCGATACTGGAGGATGAACGCCGTGTTCGTGCCCTTACCGGCACCGGGGGCGCCATTGAGCCAGAAGATCTCGCGGGGGAAGGCCAGCTTCTCCCGGCCGATTTCGCGTTCCAGACTGGACCAGACCGAATCGAAAATGATTTGGCCATCCTTGACCTCAAGGTCACTGATGCCGGTGCCGGCGGGTCTGGGCTGAGCGTCGCTCATGAAGTTAAGGGTCTAGGAGTAAATCACCTCGAAGAACCTGCGAGGTAAAAAAGCGGCACCGCCGCTTCATTTTCGGGCAATTACTTCTTTCCGCCCTTGGACTGGACGTCATCCGACCCCGGTTTCACCACCGGCAGACCAGGGTCGCTCGAGCGATTCCGGCGGAACTGATAACGATTAATATCCTGCATCGAAAGCTGGTCGACGGTCTTGGGGTCGGGGTTGAGTTTTCCCTGCCAATTGGATTTCACGCCGGTGAACTTGGCGTTGGTCTCGATGCCCATACGCTCCTCCCAATCCTTGACCTCAGCCTTGGTGCCGCTGACGGCCGACTTGATACGATCAACGGACTTCACCTCGACGGTATCCTTCGGGCGGACCGGCGCACCAAGCGTATCCTTGAGTTCGATATCAGACTTCTTGCGGCCGATGGTATCGTAACGTCCATGCCAGGTATCGAGGGTGACGAGGTTATTGCGTGAGTAGACCTGCTCCTTGCCGATAGTCGACATGCTCTTCTCAAAGCGCTGCTCCATGAGTCCGCTGGACTTGGAAGCCTTCTTCAGGGCTGAATTGAAATCAACGGCGTCATCCACGCTCTTACCGATGCCCTTCCCTTCGATGGTAAACGGGACGGTGCGACCATCGGCGGTCTTAATGGACTGCTTCGGCACCGGAGCGGGCGCGGGAGCCGCAGAAGAGGAATTGGCGGCGGCAGGAGCGGAGCCCGCCGGGCGCGGAGCCGTGATGGTGCGAGACTTGGCCGGAGTCCCATCGAGCGGACGGCCCTCGGCATCATAGCGATAGACCTGCGTCCCTTCGACGCCGCCTTCGGCCGTGATCACCACGCCGGCTTTCATAGCGCCGGGCGGACGCTCCGCCGCCGCCAGCGTCAAAGCCGACAAGGCAAGCAGCACGGGGATGGAGATGCGGGGTCGCAAGGCCGACCATCTTGGGGACCTTGGCGACCGACCTCAACCCCTTCTTAACGGGGAATAGGGTGGGGTTTGGTCTTCCAGATGAGCTTAGCGTAGTCGCCGATCGAACGATCGGACGAGAACTTGGCGCAGCGGGCGACATTCCGGATGGCCATGGCGGCCCAGCGGCGACGGTCCAGGAAGGCCTTCTCGGCCTTGGCCTGGGCATCCACGTAGCTACGGAAGTCAGCCAGGACGAGGTAAGGGTCGCCGCCCTCCACGAGCGAATCAACGACGGGCGAAAGCGCTCCGGCCTGTTCGGGCGTAAAAGTATCGGAGCGCAGCCAGTCGAGCAGCGCGGAAAGTTCCGGATCGGCGGCGAGCACCGTGCGCGGGTCATAGCCCTCAGCCCAGAGCTTCTCGACCTCTTCGACCTGGAGGCCGAAGATGAAGATATTCTCGTCGCCGACTTCTTCGCCGATCTCGACGTTGGCGCCGTCGAGCGTGCCGATGGTCACCGCGCCGTTGAGGGCGAGCTTCATGTTGCCCGTGCCGGAGGCTTCCTTGCCGGCGGTGGAGATCTGTTCGGAAAGATCAGCGGCCGGAATGATGCGCTCGGCGAGCGAGACGCGGTAGTCCGGAAGGAATACGACCTTGAGCAGGCCGCGGACGCGTTCGTCGGAGTTGATGACGGCGCCGACGCGGTTGATCGCGTGGATGATGTGCTTGGCGAGGGCGTAACCCGGAGCGGCCTTGGCACCGAAGATGCAGACGCGAGGCGTGAAGTGACCATTCGGTTCGTTCAGAATCCGGCGGTAAAGGTGCAGGATATGCAGCAGGTTGAGGTGCTGGCGCTTGTACTCGTGGAGGCGCTTGATCTGCACGTCGAAGAGCGCGTCGGGCGAGACTTCCACGCCGACGATTTCCTTGATGCGGGCGGCGAGACGAATCTTGTTCGCGCGCTTGATGGCGAGGAAACGGTCTTGGAATGCGGGGCGATCGGCCAAGGCATCGAGCTTGCGCAGGCGGCCGAGATCGGCCTCCCAGCCCTTGCCGGCAACCTCGTCGCATAGGGCGCCGAGCTCAGGATTGCAGCCGCGGACCCAGCGGCGCGGCGTGACGCCGTTGGTGACGTTGACGAACTTGCCCTTCCAGAGCTCATTGAATCCGGGGAATAGGTTAGCGCGGATGAGGCGGGTATGCAGTTCGGCCACGCCATTGACGTGGTGCGAGCCGACCACGGCGAGGTGTGCCATGCGGATGCGCTTCGGTAAGCCCTCCTGGACGATCGAAAGCTCTGTCTTACGGGCATCGTCTCCCGGCCAGCGCTTCTCGACATCCTCGAGGTGGCGGCGGTTGATCTCGTAGATAATCTCGAGGTGGCGCGGCAGCACCTTCTCGAAGAGCGGTACGGACCACGTCTCGAGGGCTTCCGGCAGCAAGGTGTGATTGGTGTAGCTGAAGACCTGCGTGCAGAGCGCCCAGGCTTCATCCCAATTCAGGCGCTCGACGTCGACCAGCAAGCGCATCAGTTCGGCGACCGCGATGGACGGGTGCGTGTCATTAAGCTGCA
This sequence comes from Verrucomicrobiota bacterium, assembly GCA_026397955.1. Taxonomy (GTDB): domain Bacteria; phylum Verrucomicrobiota; class Verrucomicrobiia; order Opitutales; family UBA953; genus UBA953. The sequence continues at coordinate 36,440 of JAPLTV010000059.1, forward strand.
CGGCGGCCTTGGCTGGCAGGTTAGTGAAGTCGGCGTTAACGCGGCGATGGCGGCGCAGGATGTCCTGCAGCGAACACGACACGAAGAAGATCTGCTGCACGAGACGCAGCTCCTTGCCGCTCTCCGTGCTGTCGTTCGGATAGAGGACCTTGGAGACGATTTCACTCGAATCGCGCTCATGGACGGCCTCGACGTAGCCGCCGCGGTCGAACGCGCGGAAGTCGAATTCGGACGCGGCCTTGGATTCCCAGAGACGGAGGAAATTGACGCTGCTGCCCGCGAAGCCGGCGATCGGAATATCCCATGGCATCCCGAGGAGGTTGCGGGTCTCGACGAGTTCGGCGGAATGATTGCCGCGATCGTCAGTGCTATGCTTGACGCGGCCGTAGAGCGGCACGCTCACGCGATAGTTCGGGCGTCGGATCAGCCAAGGATTGTTATTGGCCAGCCAGTTATCGGCGACTTCGACCTGACGGCCCTGCGCGAAGGTCTGGCGGAAGAGGCCGAACTCATAATGGATGCCGTAGCCGACGGCCGGGATGTCCATCGTGGCGAGGGAATCGAGGAAGCAGGCGGCGAGGCGCCCCAGACCACCGTTGCCGAGGCCCATGTCGGCTTCTTCGTCAGCGACCGCTTCGAGATCCTGGCCGAGGTCAGCCAAGGCCGCCGTGGCGACGTCGCGGAGCTGCAGGTTGACCAGGTTATTGGTCAGCACGCGGCCCATCAGATATTCAAGGGAGAGATAGTAGACGCGACGGACGTTCTTGCTGGCATGCTGGGCCTGCGTGTCGATGTACCGCTCCAGCATCTGGTCGCGGGCCGCCATGCAGGTGGCCATCCACCAGTCATTACGGGTAGCGGTGACGCGATCGCGGGCGAAAGTGCTCTTCAGGTGACGCAGGATCGCGTCGCGGAAGACGGCGACCGGCGAATCGGCCGCGGGCTTCGCCTTGGCCTTCTTGGCAGGCTTAGGGGCGGGCTTGCGCGCCTTGACCACCAAGGCGGACTTCTTAGCGGGCTTCTTCTTTTTAGGCATGATCGTCGGTTAGGACAATCGACCATAAGCCACAAGCGAGCCAAAACCGCGTCAGCCCTGTGCCAGCTCCCGCAACTTGTTCAAATCCAGCTTACCCGTGCCTAAAATCGGGATGACGGGTACTTTCTTGAACACCTTGGGAATCCACAGGTTAGCGAGCCCTTCGGCCGTGAGCGCCGAGCGGATCGCCTCGGCGTCGACGTCATCGACATGCAGCACCACGAGTTGCTCGCCCTTGGCCGGATCGGCGGTGCTGCTGACGGCGACCTTGATCTCCGAGGAGTCGGTCAGCTTCATCAGCTTACGCAAAGCGTCCTCGACGGTGCCATGCGGGACCATTTCTCCGCCGATCTTGGAAAAACGCGACAGGCGGCCCGCCAGATGCAGGAAGCCATCATCGTCCATGCGACCAAGGTCGCCCGTACGATACCAGCCATCCGGCGTCATCGCCTTGGCCGACTGCTCGGCATCGAGATAGCCCATGAAGATATTGGCGCCCTTGATCTCCAGCAGACCCACCTGCCCGCTCGGCAGGACCTCGCCGGTCTCCGGCTCGACGAAGCGGACGGCGACACCAATGACCGGACGGCCGACGGAGCCGCGGACATTACCCAGCCACACGCCGTCGGGACCTTCGGGGTCGATCCGGTCGGGCACGTTGATGGACAGCACCGGACTGGTCTCGGTGATACCGTATCCTTCCAGTATCGGCGTCTCGAGTTGGGTGGCGAAAGCATCGACTAGGTCGGCTGGACACTTCTCAGCGCCGACGACGGCCCATTCGAGCGTCGCGAAGTCGGCGGCGGTACCACGACGGAGGTAAGGGCGAAGGAAGGTCGGCGTGCCGACGACGACCGTGACCTTCTCTTCCTTGATCGCTTTGACCGCGGCGGCGGAATCCAGCGGCGAAGGCAAAGTCACGAGACGGGGCGTGCGGGAAAGCGAATACCAAAGCCCGATCGTGAAACCGAAGCTATGGAAGACCGGCAGGCTGCTGAGCAGGATCGCGTCGTCGGGTAGGATGTCGGCGTCCTCGATCTGACGCAGGTTGGCCAGGATGTTACGGTGCGAGAGACGCACGCCCTTGGGCTGGCCCGAACTGCCACTGGTAAAGAGCAGCGCCGCCTCGGCGTCGCCGCCGTGCTTCGGCAGACCCATGCAGGCCAGCGTCCAGGAGGTCGGAAGGCAGCGGATCAGGCTGATACGGAAAGCGAGGTCGCGACGTGAGTGCGCGGTCAGGAAGTCGGCGACATCGAGGACATGGTCACCCCAGGGGAAATCCGGCGACTTCTCGGAGAGCTTGCTGCGGAACGCGCCGGCGGTGATGACGAGGTCCACCTCGGCTCGCTGGAGGCAGGAGAGCGCCTGCTCGCGCCCGAGCGAGAAGTTGAGGTTCACCGGGACCTTGTCGGCCAGCACACAACCGAGGTTGGCCACCGTCGCCGCGACGCCCGGAGGCAGCACGATGGCGACGCGCTTGCACGTGGTGCGGCGCTTGAGTTCACCCGCGAAAGCCCAGCCGAGGGCGAGCAACGTCGCGCCGGAGAACTCGCGGCGGGCCGACGTACGGTCGACCAAGGCGACGGAGCCGCCCTTCTTCGCCAGACCTTCAGCGACTTCGCGGCCGAGATGCCCTTCGAGGGATTCGCGCAGGGCGAAGGCCTCCGCGGCGAGCTCCAGCAGGCGCAGACGGGTCTTCGCATGCTCGGTCGCGGGAAACGGCTTACCGATCACGACGCCGATGGGACGCGGGAAGTGCTTGGGCATCTTCCAGAAGGACTTGCCGCCGCTGAAGCTCAGGATTGAGCCCCACATGCCGTCGATGGCGACCGGCAGGATCGGCACGCCGCCGCGCCGGGCGATCAGCTCGAACCCCTTGCGCAGCTGCATCAGCCCGCCGTTCCGGGTGATGCTCCCCTCGGGAAAGATGCAGACGACTTCGCCGCGGGCAAGCGCTTCGCCCGACTTGATGATGGCCTCCTTGGCCTTCGTCTCGGAGACCGGGATCGTCCCCATGAGTCGGCACATGAAGCCGAGGAACTTATGCCGCTCGAAACCTTCCCAAGAAAGGAAGCGTACCGGTCGACGCGACATCACGCCCATCACCAGCACGTCGGCATAGGCCACATGGTTCGCGATGAGCAGCACGCCGCCCTGATCCGGGATATTCTCCAGCCCGCGGATACGGATACGGTACCCGCACTTCAGGAGCAGCCAGCACAGGGTGTGCATGACGCAATAACCCAACGACATCGACGGGTGCCGGCGAGGAGCCCGCCAGGCGAAGGCCACCAGAAAGACTGTCAGAAAGAGGAGGCCGAAAGCGACGAGCGCCATGACGATCGTCAGCAGGAACCAGCCGAGGGAGTAAAGCAGGGGCACCCAGAGAAAGTGAGGTGTCCGCCGTCGGGTGCAAGCCGAGTCCTTTCGAGGTTGACCCCTCCCCTCCCCTGAATGCCCTATAGAGACCCGCGATGCGCGACTACGTCCTCAGACGGTTGCTGCTAGTCCCACTGACCTTCGTGGGCATCACGTTCGTCGCGTTCTGCTTCACCCGTTTCGTCCCCGGGGGGCCGATCGAACAAGCCCTCGCCGAGCGCCAGCAGGCCGACCGCAAGCGGAGCACAGCGGCGCGCCCCAGCGGCCCGGCCTCACCCGAAGAGCTCGACAACCTCAAGCGGCGCTATGGCTTCGATCGTTCTCTTCTAGAGGCCTATGCCATCTGGCTCGGAGCCCTCCCGGGACCGGCAGACTGGGTCACCGTGCGCCTGGACAAGGACGGCAAGGCCGAGGCCGAAGTCGCCGACGACCTCAATTCAGGCAAATCCTTCAAGCTCAACATCAGCCAGACTGGAAGCACCTTTACGGCGGCCATGCCAGACGGCAAACCCCGGGCACACTGGTTTGCTACCGCCGCCCCCCTGCCCGACGACCCCGAGAAAGCGACGCGCGTGCTCGTCTACCGACGCGCCTACGCCGGACTCCTCCAAGCGGAGCTCGGCGACTCCACCGCCAGCGACAAGCCGGTCTGGGACGAAATCAAGTCACGCCTGCCCATCTCGGCTTGGTTCGGCGGATGGTCTTTGCTGCTCGCCTATGCGATCTCAATCCCGCTCGGCGTCGCCAAGGCCCTGAAGCGGGACGGCTGGTTCGACCGCACCTCGACCCAAGTGCTCTTTATCCTCTATTCCGTTCCTGGCTTCGTCCTCGCCGTCGCGGGACTCAACCTCCTCTGCCACCAGTTGCACTGGTTCCCGTCGAAGGGCTTCGACTGGAGCCAACCGTTCCACAGCACCTTCCTCCCACTGGCCTGCGAGATGGTCGGCGCCTTCACCGCGCTCACGCTGTTCACCCGCAACGGACTGCTTGATAACCTGACCGCCGACTACGTCCGCACCGCCAAAGCCAAGGGCCTCAGCAACCGTCGCATCGTCTTCGTCCACGTGCTCCGGAATTCACTAATCCCGATCGCCGCGACCTTCGGCGGTAACCTCGGCTTCTTCCTCACCGGCTCGTTTCTCATCGAGTTCACGTTCAACATCCCCGGACTCGGCCTGCTCGGCTACGATTCACTCGTCCACCGCGACTACCCCGTCTTCCTCGGCCTCCTCACGCTCTCCAGCCTGGCGATGCTCCTCGGCAACATCGTCTCCGACCTCTGCGTCGCCGCCGTCGACCCGCGCATCCGGTTCGACAAATCCGCATGAGCCTCTTCGACCCCATCACCCTCCAACGCTTCGAACGTTTCCGTCGCAACCGCCTTGGCTGGTGGTCGCTGCTGACCTTGGGCACGCTTTCCCTCCTCGCCCTGCTCGGACCGCTGCTGGTCGGTAACCGTCCCCTCGTGCTCAAGGTCGACGGAGCGTATCGCTTCCCGGTCTTCGCCGGTTTCATCTCCGGACGCGAACTCGGCCTCAAGATCGAAAGTGAGCCCAACTATCGGCTCTTAGCCGAAGAGCTGAAACAGAACGGCCGAGGCTGGCTCGTCATGCCGCCCGTGCCCTTCGCCCCTGGCGAAGTCTGCGAGGTTATGCCGGCAGCGTCGCGCGACAGCGAGGGGCGCTGGAAAGACCCTCGCGGAATCATCACCGACGGCCGCATCTTCACGCTCAACGCCGACGGTAGCCGCCGGCAGACTTGGACCGTCATCGACGGGCGCCCGCATGGCGACGCACGCCGCTTCGCCGAAGGCATCGGCGTCGCCCGTGCGAAATTCGCCGACGGCAAAGTCGCCCAACGCGTGCCCGCCGACGACCGCACCGACTGGGAGCCCAGAGAGGCCCTCCGGACACAGGTACCTTCGCCCTGCCCACCCGGACTAGATGGGCATTGGCTGGGGACCGACGAATCCGGTCACGACATTCTCGCGCGGCTCTTCGGCGGCTTCCGCCTGCTGCTCCTCTCCGCGCTCATCTACCTGCCTTGCGCCTATGGAATCGGCCTGGTCCTCGGCGCCGCCATGGGCTACTTCGGCGGCTGGTTCGACATGGTCTCCCAGCGCGCGATGGAAATCTGGTCCAACATCCCATTCCTCTACGCGATCATCTTCCTCGCCAGCCTGCTCGAGCCCTCGCTGGCCGTCCTCGTGCTCATTCTCGTCGCGTTCTCGTGGATCGGACTTGCCCAGCAACTCCGCGCCTCGGCTTACCAAGTCTCCGCCCGCGACTACGTCACCGCCTCCCGCGCACTCGGGGCGAGCCATGCGCGGATCATTTGGAGCCACATCCTGCCCAACTGCACGACCGTGATCCTGACCACACTGCCCTTCAGCCTGCACGGGCTCGTCTTCTCGCTGTCGGCCCTTGACTATCTCGGCTTCGGGCTGCCGCCCACGGAGCCTTCGTGGGGCGAGCTCCTCCACCAGGCCAAGGAGAACTGGGCTGCTTGGTGGATCCTTGGCCCGACTTTGTTCTGCCTCGTCGGCACCATGGTCATGATCAACTCCATCGGCGAAGCGCTCCAGGATGCTTTCGACGTGCGTCGCACCCAAAAATGAGAACCTTGCTCGCCTTCCTCTTCGTTCTGACGAACGCCTCGGCCCAGACCTTCGAGGACCCGAAGGCCGCAGCCTTCTTCGCCGAGCACAAGGACTTCTTCCGTTACGCGACGACGGCCGACCTCCCCAAGGACCTAGCGTGGCACGATGGCTCGGGGCAGAAGGAGTTCGCCGACCCCCGTGCCGTCCGCGGCGGCACGCTCCGCCAGTTCACGGCTGGCACACCACCGACGCTCCGCCGCGTCGGCCCGAACGCCAACAATAGTTTCCGCGGCGAGCTTTACGACAACAACGACTTCGGCCTGCTCTCCTCGCACCCCAACACCGACGAGCCGATCCCGGCCCTGGCGACAAGCTGGGCGATGTCGGCCGACGGTATGACAGCCTATTTCCGCCTCGACCCGAACGCGAAGTTCACCGACGGACAGCCGATCACTGCGGACGACTACTTCTACGCCTTCTACTTCCATCGCTCGCCTTGGGCCAAGGCCGACTGGTACGCCGACTTCTACACCCGCGAATGGGGCGGCATCACGAAATACGACGCGCACACGATCTCCATCAAGGCACCGCGCAAGCGGCCTTACCAGCTCGAGCAGCTCGGCGAGCTCCGCCCGCTGCCGCGTAACTTCTTCAAGGACTTCGGCCCGAACTACGAGAAGCTGTATAACGACCGCTTCCAGCCCACCACTGGTCCTTACTTCGTCGGCCCGACCGGCTTACAACGCGAAAAGTCCGTCACACTCACCCGTGTGCAGGACTGGTGGGGCGACCATCGCAAGTTCACTCGCCACCGCTATAATCCCGACGTCATCGAATACGGCGTCATCCGCGAGATCGACAGCGCCTACGCCTCGATGCTCAGCGGGGAGATCGACTTCATGCCAATCATGATGCCGCGCTACTGGTACGGCACCAACGAGAAGAAGGCCTACCAGAACGGCTACCTCACCAAGGCCCAGTTCTTCAACGACATCCCCCGCCCTCCCTACGGGCTCTACCTGAACACGCAGAAACCGCACCTCTCGGACCTCGACGTGCGCGTCGGGCTGCAGCACGCCACCGACTTCCAGCGCGTCATCGACGGCTTCTACCGCGGCGACTACGAACGCCTGAACCAGTTTAGCGAAGGCCTGGGAAAGTTCACCGACCCGTCCATCCGCCCCCGCCGCTATTCGCCCGAGCTCGCCCGCGCCGCCTTCGCCAAGGCCGGTTTCACCCAAGTCGGCCCCGACGGCATCCTCATGAACGCCGCGGGCGAGCGGCTATCATTTCGCCTGACCTTCGACACCTCCGATCGCCGCAAGTATCTTGCGACCCTCGTCGAATCCGCCCGGCGCTGCGGCGTCGAGTACCGCCCGGAGACGCTCGAACACACGACCATGTACCGCAAGGTCATGGAAAAGAACCACGACATCGTCTTCTGGGCTTGGTCCGTCTCCGGCCGCATCCCCGCGCTTTGGGAATCGCACCACACCGACAACGCCGTCGAGAAACTGGCGGACGGACGCAAGGTGCCGAAACGCCAGACGAACAACATCACCGGTATCGATGACCCGGCGCTCTCCAAGATCATCGACCAGTTCCGCAACGCCACCGAGGAGGATGAGATGATCAAGCTGTCGTTCCAGATGCAGCACCGCATCCACGACCTCGCCGACTTCATCCCAGGCTTCAAGGTGCCCGGATACCGCATCGCCCACTGGGGTTGGGTCAAGTTCCCGGAGGGCTTCGATGTCCGCTCGGCCGAAGACCCGGGGCAATACGGCCTCTTCTGGCTCGACCCCAAGCAACGCGAGGTCGACCTCAAGGATTTCCGCGACGGCAAGGTGCGCGGTGCGCCGAAGACCGTTATCGAAGACCGCTGGCGCGCCGAATGACCACCGTTCTTCCTTTCCCTTCGCCACCCCCCGACCTATGTTGCCGACCATGTCCGCCGAGCCCCTCCTGAAAGTCCAGGATCTCTGCGTCACCTTCCGCACCGGTGACCGTGCGACCGTCGCCGCCCAAGGCGTGAGCTACGAGCTCGCCGCCGGCGAAGTCCTTGCTGTCGTCGGCGAATCCGGCTCGGGCAAGTCCGTCTCCGCCCTAGCGCTCACCCGCCTCCTGCCGCCCGAGCCCTCCTGCACCCTCTCCGGTTCCGTCAAACTGGCCGGCGTCGAACTGCTCGGCCTCCCCGAGGACAAACTCGCCAAGGTCCGCGGTGGCTCGATCGCCTACATCTTCCAGGAACCCGGCACTTCGCTGAATCCGGTCTACACCATCGGCTTCCAGATCGGCGAAGCCGTCGCCCTGCACCGCCCTGAGGTCAAGGACATCAAGGCTGAGGTCATCCGCTCCCTCGCCGAAGTCCACATCAACGACCCCGAACGCGTCGCGAACCAATACCCGCACGAACTCTCCGGCGGCATGCAGCAGCGTGCGATGATCGCCATGGCCCTCGCATGTAACCCGAAGATCCTCGTGGCCGACGAGCCGACCACCGCGCTCGATGTGACTATTCAAAAGGAAATCATGGACCTCCTCGCCCGCCTCCGTCGCGAGCGCGGTATGAGCATCGTCCTCATCACCCACAACTTCGGCATCATCGCGAACTTCGCCGACAAGGTGGCGGTGATGTGGAAAGGGAGTATCGTTGAATCTGGCCCGGTCGAACAGATCATGCGCATTCAGTCGCATCCCTACACCAAGGCCTTGATCGCCTGCATCCCGCGTCTCGGCCAGCGCCGCCGCCGCCTCACCACCCTGTCCGACGAACTCAAGGTCTCCCGATGAGCGCCAACCTTCTCGAAGTCAGCGACCTTTCCGTCCACTACCCTGGCCGCGCCGCCTGGTTCTTCCAAAAAGCCGAACCCAAGAAGGCCGTGGACGGCATCTCCTTCGTCGTGCCGAAAGGAAAGACCGTCGGACTTGTCGGGGAATCCGGCTCGGGCAAGACGACCACCGGCCGCGCGATCGTGAAGCTCGCGCCGCTGACCGCTGGAAAGATCCTCTACCAAGGCGTGGATATCGGCGTCCTCTCCAACTCCACCTTCCTTCCGTGGCGCAAGAAGATCCAGATGATCTTCCAGGATCCGTATAACTCCCTCAACCCACGCGCCGACATCCTGAGCATCCTCTCCGAGCCGCTCGAAATCCACTTCCCGGAGATGACGCGCGCCGACCGCGAAGCCCGCTGCGCCGAACTCCTCCGCAGCGTTCAGCTCCCCGCCGAACACCTCCGCCGACATCCGCATGAATTCTCCGGCGGCCAGCGCCAGCGTATCGGCATCGCGCGTGCCCTCGCCGTACAACCGGAGCTCATCATCTGCGACGAACCCGTCTCGGCGCTTGATGTCTCCGTCCAGGCCGAAGTCGTGAACCTGCTCCAGGACCTGCAGGAACAGTTCGGGCTCACCTACCTCTTCGTCGCCCACGACCTCGCCGTCGTCGAACATGTCAGCGACCACATCCTGGTGATGTCCAAGGGCAAAATCGTCGAACAAGGTACGCCAGCCGAAATCCTCGGGAACCCGCAGCACGACTATACGAAGACGCTGCTCGCCGCGGTCCCCCGGTTCTGATGTCCGCGGAAGCCCAATCGAAGCTCGACGGCACGACGCGTGGCCTTGGCCTGCTGCTCATCGGCATGGCCGCGTTCACCACTTGGGACCAATGGGCCATCTGGAGCACCAAGGACGACTATACCTTCGGATACCTCGTACCGTTCTTCTCCGGCTACGTCCTCTGGGACCGCTGGGAAGACTTCCGCGCCCTGCTCACCGGCGAACGTTCGGACGTGGCGACTCCGACCTCCCGGGGCATGCTCAGCCTCGCCCAGCTGCTGGCGTTCGCTTCGCTCGCGCTCTTCGGCTTCGGCGCCGCCGCTCGGGCGATCTTCGGCACCGGCATCGGCCCGACGCTCGCCATCTCGTTCGGCCTCACCGGTGCCGCCCTTACCTTCGCCTTTCTTTCGGTCCGTGGGCCGCAGGACAGCGTCGCGACGACGCACACCCGCTGGCAGGCCGTCGGGTTGCTCTTCTTCCCTGCCGGCGTCTGGCTGATCTCCGGCCCGTTCCTCTACCTCGTCGACAATCAGATCAAGGGCGAGTTGCTCACGAATGTCACCGAGATCGTCTCCGGCATCCTACGCGCCAACGACCACGCCATCCGCGTCAGCGGCAACACGATCATCTTCCCCAACGGCGATGCGGTTGGCGTGGCTGAGGCCTGCTCGGGCATCCGCTCGCTCTCGGCCTGCATCTTCGCCGGCGCGTTCCTGGGCGCGACCTTCCTCGAAGGCGGCTTCCCGGGGGCGCTGCTCCGTCGCATCGCGCTGATCGGCCTGGCGGGCCTCACCGCCATCCTGCTCAACATCGGCCGCAACACCTACCTCACCTTCCACGCACTGCACCACGGATCCAAATCGTTGGAACGCGACTTCGCCGGTATCGAGCATGGTCAGGTCGGCTTCTCGTCGCTCGGCACCGTCCATGATTTGGCTGGCAATGTCGCCATGGTCGCCGCCTTGATTATCCTCGTGGCCTTCGTCCCGTTGCTCAACCGACTCGGACGACCCCGCGACAACCGAACTTCCGCATGAGAATCCTTTTCGTGACTCCTGAGCTGGCGCCCTGGTCCAAGGCCGGCGGACTGGGCGACGCCACCGTGGCGCTGGGCAAGGCCTTGGCGGCCATGGGTCACGAAGTCCGCGCGGTGACGCCCCTTTATGGCTCCGTCCCTGGTCGTGAGAAGATGGGCACGCTCATCGAGTCACTCAAGGTCGGCGTAAACGGCGACGCCCGCAAAGCCGGCTGTCGCATCCGCACCCTGCCGGTCTCGCCAAACTTCGAGGCCTGGTTTGTGGAGCACGAGGATTTCTATGGAGCCCGGGAAATCTACCCGGCACGCGATGACGCCGGCGAACGCGCCGCCTTCTACGGACGCGCCGGACTGGATGCCTGCCTGACTACCAGTTGGATTCCCGACGTCATCCATTGCCACGACTGGACCGCTGGCCTCGTCCCCGTCTTGCTCAATACCACGCTCAAGCAGTCCGCGCTGGGTGGAGCGAAGACCGTTCTCTCGATTCATAACCTGCAGCACCAAGGTCTGTACCCTAAGCGCATCATGGCCTACCTCGGCCTGCCGCCCTTTCTCTGGAGTCCGCAGGAACTCGAATGCCTCGGCGGCGTCAACTTCCTCAAAGGCGGCATCCTCCACTCCGCCAAGGTCATCACCGTCAGCCCGACCTACGCGAAAGAGATCCTCACCCCGGCCTTCGGTTACGGCCTCGACGATGTCGTCCGTCGCCGGGCGAACGACCTGCGCGGAATCCTCAACGGGGTCGACCGCGACGAATGGAATCCTGCAGACGACAAACACATCGCCGCCGCGTTCTCGGCCAAGCAGCCGGCGGGCAAGGCCGAATGCAAGACCGCCCTCCTGCGCGAACTCAACCTCGCCACCGATCGCGACATCCCCCTTGTGGGCGTCGTCTCGCGCCTCTGGGAACAGAAAGGCCTAGATCTCGCCGTCAGCGTTCTGCCGAAGTTCCTCCGTGAAGGAAAATTTCAGTTCGTCCTCCTTGGTAGCGGCGATGCCTGGCTCGAGAACGAATTCAAGCGACTCGCCGTCGACTTCCCGCAGTTCTGCGCCGTCCGCATCGGCTACGACAACGGACTGTCTCACCGAATCGAGGCTGGCAGTGATTTCTTCCTGATGCCCAGTCGCTTCGAACCGTGCGGTCTAAACCAAATGTATTCCATGGCCTACGGCACCCTCCCCATCGTCCGCGCCACCGGAGGCCTGGCTGACACCGTGACCGGCTGGGACGGGAAGAAGAAAGGTACCGGGATTATTTTTGAGCACGCTGACCAAGGCGGTATTGAATGGGCCCTGCAACGGGCGTTGGAGCTCTATCAGCAACCCGCGGCCTACAAAGCACTTCAGAAGAACGCGATGGCGGCGGAGTTCAGTTGGGCCAAGTCGGCCGAAGCCCACCTCGTGTGCTATCTCAGTTAAAACCAGTGACTTAACGCTTAAATTGAAGCATTCTTGGCTTCTTTTTAAGCAAACGTTGGGGTTTATTCGGCAATTTCTTCATAAGTGAAGAAATATATGGCATTTTGGCAAATTTTTAGCACATCGAACGACGCAATGAAGCACACCTCCATCACCCTCCTCACCCTCACCGCCGCCGCGAGCTTTGCTCAGGCTGCGCCCGCCGCTGCCCCGGCGTTCACCACCTCGGGCAACGTCGCTATCTCCAGCGACTACGTCTTCCGTGGTCTCTCGCAGACTGCGGGTAAGGCCGCCGTCTCGGCTGGCTACGACGTCTCCCACAGCTCCGGCCTCTCGGCTGGCATCTGGGCTTCCAACGTCTCCTCTGCCCTCGGCAGCCTCGAGATCGACCTCTACGCCGCTTACGGCTTTAAGGTTGGCGCCGTCGACGTCTCCGTCGGCTACATCAACTACACCTACAACACCGCCGCTAACGGTGGCGAAGCCAACGTCTCGGCCACCTACGCCGGCCTGCAGCTCAAGGCCTCCAAGGGCGTCAACGGCACCCTGTCCGACTACTACTACGAAGCTAACTACAGCTACGACGTCGCCGCGATCAAGGGCCTGAACCTCGGCCTCCACTACGGCAGCGACCGCGCTTCGTCCAACGACGACTACGCCATCGCCCTCAACTACCCCGTGCTCGGCTTCACCGGCACCCTGTCCTTCTCGGACATCCAGAACGGCGACAGCATCACCGCTGTCTCCCTCAAGAAGACCTTCTAAGGTCTGAGTCGAAACTCATAGCAAAAGGGGTGCTTTCCGGGAGGAGAGCACCCCTTCTTCTTTGTTAGGTTGAAAAACGGCCAAGGACGGCAATGTTGCCCTCCCTCCATGATCGAGTCCGCCCGCAAACCTGACTGGCTCCGCGCCAAGCTCCCCAGCGGCCCGGACTTCCTGGAGACCAAGAAGAACGTCGACCTGCACAAACTGCACACGGTCTGCCAGTCCGCGCAGTGCCCCAACATGGGCGAATGCTGGTCCCGCGGCAGCGCCACGGTGATGATCCTCGGCAACGTCTGCACGCGCTCCTGCACTTTTTGCGCCGTGCTCTCTGGTCGCCCCAGCGAACTTGACCTCGGCGAACCGGCCCGCGTGGCCGAATCCATCGCGCTGATGAACCTCAAGCACGTGGTCATCACCTCCGTCGCCCGCGACGACCTCAAGGACGGCGGCGCTTCCGTCTGGGCCGCGACCGTCCGCGCCACCCGCCACCGTTGCCCGAATACGACCATCGAAGTCCTCCCGGCCGACTTCCGCGGCGAACAGGTGCACCTCGATACGCTCCTCGACGCGCGTCCCGACATCCTCAACCACAACCTGGAGACGGTCGAACGCCTCCAGCGACCGATCCGTAAGACCGCCCGCTACGACCGCTCCTTCTGGGTGCTTACGCACGCCAAGTCCCGCGACTTCATCACCAAGACCGGCATCATGCTCGGCATCGGCGAACAGAAGGAAGAAGTCGCCCAGCTCATCCGCGACATCGCCGCGGCCGACGTCGATATCCTGACCATCGGCCAGTATCTCTCTCCCAGCAAGGAACACTCACCCATCGATCGCTGGGTGACGCCCGAAGAGTTCGCCGAGTGGAAGGCCTTCGCGCTCGCCGCCGGCGTCAAGCACGTCGAATCTGGTCCCTTGGTCCGCTCTTCCTACCGCGCCGACGAACAAGTCGTGAAGTTCAGCCTGATGGATCGCCGCCAGCGACCCGCCCGCTAATCCGTGGAAGGCCTGCCTCCCGTCGATTTCCGCGGCGAGCTCAATGACGAGCAGTACGCCGCGGTGACCTCACCGCGCGGACCCGCGCTCGTGCTGGCCGGCGCCGGCTCCGGCAAGACCCGCACCCTCACGTATCGCGTCGCCTGGCTCCTGCACCAAGGCGCCATGCCCTGGGACATCCTGCTGCTGACGTTCACGAATAAGTCCGCCAAGGAGATGCTCGAACGCGTGGAGGATCTCACCGGCGTTCCGCGCGGTCAGTTCTGGGGTGGCACCTTCCACTCGATCGGCCAGCGCATCCTCCGCCGTAACGCCGCAGTGGCCTCGCGTTCGCCCGACTTCACCATCCTCGACCAGAAGGAATCGGAACACCTGTTCTCCGAGATCGTGAAGTCGATCGACGGCGCCTTCATCAAGGATAAGACGAACCCGAAGGCGGCCGTGATCCTCGATGCCTACTCGCACGCCCGCAACACGCTGCGTCCGCTGCCGGACGTCCTCGCCGAACGCCTCGACTGGATGAAAGGAGGCCCGGAGAAGCTGATGCAGTTCTGCACGAGCTACGAAGCTGCGAAGAAGGAGCGCAACCTCTGCGACTTCGACGACCTACTGAGCCTTTGGCTCCTCGTGCTCGAGAACGATCCAGCCGCGCTCGCCCATTACCGCCAGCGCTTCAAGCACATCCTCGTAGACGAGTTCCAGGATACCAACCGCCTACAGAGCCGCATCATCGACCTACTGGCCAGCGAGCACCAGATCATGGCCGTCGGCGACGACGCGCAGTGCATCTACACTTGGCGTGGCGCCGATTGGGAGAACATCGTGGCCTTCCCGAACCGTCACCCCGGCACGCTGATCCACACGATCGACACGAACTACCGCTCGACGCCTGAAATCCTGGCCTTTGCCAACGAGATCCTCAGCCACCGGCCGCGCATCGAAGGTTTCGACCGCCGCCTCAAGGCCGTCCGCCAACGCGGCCCTCAGCCCACGGTCTTCACCGTCGGCGACACGTCACAGCAGGCGAAGCTCGTGGTTCGCAAGATCATGCAGCTACACCACGAAGGGCATGCACTGAAGGACATCCACGTGCTCTACCGTGCGCACTACCAGTCGCTCGAGCTGCAGATGGAACTCAATGCGACGGGCGTACCTTTCGTCATCACCAGCGGCCACAAGTTCTTCGATCTCGCGCACGTGAAGGACATCCTCGCGCACCTGCGCTTCGTGCACAACCCGCTCGACCAGGTCGCGCTCTCGCGCCTGCTGTGCTTACTCCCGAAGGTTGGCCCCGTCGCCGCCGAGAAGATCAGCAAGGCCGCCCGCGAAGCCGAGCAGGCCCAAGGACGCGGCATGGTCCGCGCGCTGCGCGCCGACACCGTCCTCAAACGCGTACCGGAATCGGCTAAGGACGATTTTAAAGACCTCACCATCACGCTCGAGGACATGCTCGAAGGACTGGAAGCCGCGAAGGCCAAGCCTGGGCCCGCCGGACCGGCGCCCGACCTGTTCGTCGCCGCCTCCGACGCGCATTCAATCAAGTTCGCCCGGACGCCCGCCGAGACGGTCCGCGTCTGCATCGAGGGCTGGTACGGCGGCTTCATCAAGACGATCTTCCCCGACTGGAAAGAACGCGAACAGGATCTCCAAGGCCTCATCGGCTTCGCCTCAAAGTTCGACGACGTCGGCGACCTCGTCGCCCAGGTCGCCCTCCTCAACGGCGAATCTTCCGACAAGAAAGCCGAGCCCGAGGAGGACATGCTCCGCCTCACCACGATCCACCAATCCAAGGGACTCGAGTTCCCGATCGTCTTCCTCCTCGGGTGCGCCGACGGCCTCCTGCCCCTCACCCGCGCCATCGACGAGGGCGACGTCGAGGAAGAGCGCCGCTTATTCTACGTCGCCTGCACCCGGGCTGAGAACATGCTGTTCCTTTTCGCCCCCCGCTTTGCGGTCTCTGGCGAAGGCTACCGCCCGTTGGATCCCTGCCGTTTTCTGGAAGAAATGAGCCCGGATTGTTACGAATTGGCGGATTATGCCCACCGCCGGCTCTGAGCCCGCTATGACAGCCAAACAGGGGTAGGTGCTTGCCTTTGCCTTAGGCGGGCATTTATGACTCACGCAAACTTTTACACGCTATCGCCATGCCCAAGGTACTCGTCGCTGACAAGATCTCGCCCACCGGAGTCGCCCTCCTCAAAGCCCAGCCGGGCTATGAGGTCGTCGAAGCCTACGGCTCCACCCCCGAGCAGGTCCTCCTCCTCGTCGCGGACGTGGACGCCATCCTGGTCCGCTCCGAGACCCAGATCACCCGCGAAGTCCTCGCCGCCGCCCATCGTCTCGTCTGCGTCGGCCGTGCGGGCGTGGGCGTCGATAACATCGACGTCGAAGCCGCCACCGAGCGTGGCGTCATCGTGATGAACACCCCCTCGGGCAACACCGTTGCGACCGCCGAGCTCACCTTCACCCACCTCCTCTCCCTGGCTCGCCCGGTACCGGAAGCTGTCCAGTCCATGCGCGAAGGCAAATGGGACCGTAAGACCCTCTCGGGCTCCGAGCTCTTCGGCAAGACCCTCGGCGTGCTCGGCCTCGGCCGCATCGGCGCCGAAGTCTCCAAGCGCGCCCTCGCGTTCGGCATGAAGGTCCTCGCCTACGACCCTTACCTCACCGAAGCCCGCGCCAAAGCTCTCGGCGTGTCCATCGCGACCCTCGATGAAGTCTTCGCTCTCTCCGACTACATCACCGTCCACATGCCCCTCATCGAGAAGGGCAAGCAGGGCGCGACCGAAGGCATGGTCGATGAAGCCGCTTTCGCCAAGATGAAGAAGGGCGTGAAGATCGTGAACTGCGCTCGCGGCGGTATCGTCGACGAGACAGCCCTCGCCGAAGCCCTGAAGTCCGGCAAGTGCGGCGGCTGCGGTTTCGACGTGTTCGTCGAAGAACCCCTCGCCAAGGACCACCCGCTCCGCTCCCTTCCGAAGGCCCACCTCTCCCCTCACCTCGGCGCATCCACCGCCGAAGCCCAGGAGAACGTCGGCGTCGAAGTCGCCGAAGCCGCGATCACCGTCCTCGGCGGCGGCTCGCCCGCCAACGCGGTCAACCTGCCTTCCGTCGACTCCCAGACGCTCGCCGCAATCAAGCCGTTCCTCTCCCTCGCGCAGAAGCTCGGCGCCATCGCCCGTCAGCTCGCCGCGCCGGGCCGCATCGAATCCCTCCGCCTGACCACCTTCGGCACCGGCTCTGACCAGGGCGCCAACGCCATCGCCCGCGCGATCCAGCGCGGCTACCTGCGCGGCATCGTCGAAGGCGTCACTGACGTGAACGCCCCTGGCAAGCTCAAGGCCCTCGGCGTTGAGGTCCAGACCGTCCGCTCTTCCGCGGAAGCTGATTACAAGGAACTCATCCTCGTCGAAGCCGTGCTCGCGGGCGGCAAGTCCGTCTCCGTCGCCGGCACCGTCATCGGCAAGGCCCAGTCCCCTCGCATTGTGTCGATTAACGGTCGCACCCTCGAGTTCATCCCCGAAGGCAAGCTCCTCCTCATCGAGAACCAAGACCAGCCCGGCATCATCGGCGCCCTCGGCAGCCTGCTCGCCAAGGAAAACGTGAACATCGCCAATATGGCCCTCAGCCGCAGCGGAGGCTCCAACGCCCTCGCCGTCTACCAGCTCGACACGGCTCCCGGCGCCGCGGCCATCGCCGAGATCCTGCGCAATCCTGCGATCGTCAGCGCCAAGCTGATCGAAGCGTAAGCGATGTTCGCAGCCATCGGAATTTTCGCGCTGCTCGGCTACCTCATCGGTTCCGTTAATTTCGCCGTGCTCGTGGCGAAGAAGCATGGCGTCGACATCCTAAAGGAAGGCTCCGGCAACCCCGGCGCCACGAATGTCAAACGCGTGCTCGGCAAGGGCCCGGGAAATCTCGTCTTCGCCCTCGACGCTCTCAAGGGTTTTGTCGGTGCCGGCCTGCCGACGCTCGTTGGCTATGTCATCGCATCCCAAGGCATCGCCTTGGTCATCGAAGGAGACGCCTTCATCCACGGAGTCGCCGGCTTCGTCGGCACTCTCCTCGGCCACTGCTTCTCCTGCTTCCTGAAGTTCAAGGGCGGCAAGGGCGTCGCCTCCACCATCGGCGGCCTGCTCGTGCTGCTGCCCGTCCCGATCCTCATCGGCGCCGCGATCTGGGGCCTCGTCTTCCTGCTCTCGCGCTACGTCTCCCTGGCTTCGATCGCCCTCGGCGTATCGCTGCCTCTTTCCTGCTGGCTCCTTCCGCTCGCGACCTCTTTGAAGTTCGGCCCGCCCGAATTCTGGTTCGCCGCGGCGATCGCCGCCTTCAACGTCTGGACGCATCGTTCCAACATCGGTCGCCTGCTCACCGGCACCGAAAGCCGCTTCATCAAGAAAGCCTGACCTTTTCGCAATGACCGCCCCTCGCACCATCGGCATCGGCATCCTCGGCTTCGGCACCGTCGGCCAAGGCGTCTGGAAACACCTGCACGAGAAGCAGGCCGACCTCGAATCGCGCCTCGGCGTGAAGCTCGACCTCCGCAAGGCCTCCGTCCGCGACCTGAAGAAGAAGCGCGCGGTCAAGATCCCGGCTTCGAAGCTGACCAAGAATCCCAACGAGATCATCGACGACCCGAAGGTCCACGTGGTCTGCGAACTGATCGGCGGCACCACCAAGGCCCGCGAGCTCACCCTGCGCGCCCTGCGCCTCGGCAAAGTCGTCGTCTCCGCCAACAAGGCCCTGCTCTGCGAGCATGGCCCCGAAATCATGCAGGCCGTCCGCCAGCATGGCGGCCAGTTCCTCTTCGAAGCTAGCGTCGCCGGCGGCATCCCGATCATCAAGGCCATCCGCGAAGGCCTCGTCGCCAACCGCTTCGAGCTGATCGTCGGTATCCTGAACGGCACCTGTAACCACATCCTCACCCGCATGGGCGAGGATGGCCTCTCGTTCCCCGACGCGCTCAAGGAAGCCCAGGAACTTGGTTACGCCGAAGCCGACCCGACGCTCGACGTCGACGGTATCGATGCTTTCCACAAGGCCTCGATTCTCGCCTGGCTCGCGCACGGCAAGTGGGCGCCGCCCGCCCGCACGCTCGTCGAAGGTATCCGCAAGATTGGCCCGGCCGACATCGACTTCGCCCGCCGCTTCGGTTTCGCGCTCAAGCACCTCGCCGTCATCCGCCGCGACTTTAAGGCCAACTGGATGACCGTCGGCGTCTATCCTTCCCTCGTCCCTAACCGCGATATCCTCGCGCGCGTCTCCGGCGTCAACAACGGCATCACCCTCCGCGGTGACGTCGTCGGCGCCACCACGCTCACCGGACGCGGTGCCGGCGGCGATGCCACCGCTTCCGCCGTCATCGGCGACATCGTCGACGCCATCGCCGCCCTGACCGGCGCGATCCCGCAGGCCCTCTCCCCCGAAGGCCTCGCCGCCCGCGAGAAAGCCGGCCGCGCCCTGCGCATGGCCTCGATCGACGAAATCGTCTCGCCCTTCTACCTGCGCCTCTCGCTGCTCGACAAGGCCGGCGTCTCCGAAGGCATCTACCGCATCTTCTCGAAGCACAAGGTGTCCATCGCGCGCGTCATCCAGTACGAGCACCCGAACCAGGGTCGCGGCACGGTGACGCTTTCGACCTACCCCGTCAGCGAACGCAAGATGTCCGCAGTCTTGACAGAATTGCGCCGCCTCAAGACGGTGCTCGAGGAGCCGGTCGTGCTCCGCATCTTCTCTCCCGAATCCTGATCTCCCGGTGGCTCTCATCGTCCAGAAATACGGCGGCACTTCCGTCGGTAACGTCGACCGCATCCAGAACGTCGCGGCCAAGATCAAGGAACAGTGGTCGAAGGGTAACCGCATCGTCGTGGTCGTCTCCGCCCGCAGCGGCGTGACCAACGACCTCATCGCCCGCGCCAAGGCCCTCTCGAAGCTGCCGGACGAGCGCGAGATGGACGTCCTCATGGCCGTCGGCGAACAGGAAACCATCGCGCTCACGGTCATGGCCCTCCACGCCATCGGCGTCCCCGCCGTCTCCCGCACGGGTGCCCAGGCTGGCATCCTTACGGACGACATCCACACCCGCGCCCGCATTACCCGCATCACCGGCGGCGACCTGCTCGCCCGCCTCGACGAAGGCAAGGTCGTCGTGGTCGCCGGCTTCCAGGGCTGCACCGACCAAGGCGAAGTCACTACCCTCGGCCGAGGCGGCTCGGACCTCACCGCCATCGCGGTCGCCGCCTCCATCAAGGCCGACCTCTGCCAGATCTATACTGACGTCGACGGCGTCTACACCGCCGACCCCCGCATCGTGCTCAACGCGAGCAAGCTGACGGAGATCTCCTATGAGGAGATGCTCGAGCTCGCCTCCAGTGGCTCCAAAGTCATGCAGTCGCGCTCGGTGGAGTTCGCCCAGAAATATAACGTGCCCTTCGAGGTCCGTTCCTCCTTTAACGACCAACCTGGTACCATCGTGAAAGCCATCGACAAGACCCTTGAAGACGCGGCCATCGCCGGCGTCGCCCTCGACCGCCTGCAGACCCGCGTCACGGTCAACGACCTGCCGGACACCCCGCAGGCCCTGTCCGCCCTCTTCGACGACCTCGGCGAAGCCGGACTCAGCGTCGACATGATTATCAAGAACCTGGGCAAGGACGGCAAAGCCAACCTGACCTTCTCGGTGACCACCGCCGAATTCTCCCGCGTCGAAGCCGTCGTCGGCCAGACCCTCAAGAAGCTCGGCTCGGGCTCCGTCCGTTCCGCGGGTGAGATCTCCAAGCTCTCCATCGTGGGCGTCGGCATGATTTCCCACCCTGGCGTCGCCGGCACCCTCTTCAAGGCCCTCGCCTCCGTCGGCATCAACAGCGAGCTCATCACGACCTCCGAGATCAAGATCTCCGTCGCGCTGGAGCCCGCCAAGGCCGACGCCGCCGTCCGCGCCGTGCACACGGCCTTCGGTCTCGACAAGGCCTGAGCCGGCACTCGCCTCTTGCCCGCCAGCCCGCTCCGACCATAGTCCGGGCGATGCTGCGGTTCACCTTGGCCACCTTCCTCGCCCTCGGCGCCTTGCTGCCGGGTCAGGTCGTGTCGCAGGACCTCCCACCGAACCTGATCACGTCCAACGCGTCCGTCAGTCCTGGCAATCTGCCCGACCGACGGGCGCTACTGGGATTGGCCGACCAAGCCTTGGCCGCGGGACTCTCCTCGACGGCCTCCGGCTTATACGCCCAGTTGCTCGCTGATTCGAAGCTCGGCGACAAGGAGCGCGAACTCGCCGGCCTCGGCCTTTCCGCCGCCTACATCGAGCGCACGCGCACCGCGGAAGCCAAGGCGACGGTGAAATTCCTGCCGAAGTCAGCCCGCAAGTCTCTCCGCGAAGGACTGATCGCCCTGCTGGAGAACGACACCGACGGCGCCCGCGCTTTCTCCGCCGAGCTGAACATTACTTCGCTGCCCGCCCACGAGATCGCCTGGGGCCATGCGCTCCGCTGGATGGTCGCCGGCGCGGAGAACGACAACCTCAACATCAACCTCGCGCAGGAAGCCATCGCGCGTACGGCCGTCTCCGAAGAACAACGCCAACGCATCGAAGTCCTCGGCTACCGGGCGATGATCGTCGCCGGCAAGGTGGAGCAGCGGACGGTCTCGGCTTTGCGCGACCTCGCCGCCGATGCCAAAGGCACGCCGCTCGCCTTCGACTACGCCCGTAACCTCGCGCTAGCGCTCGCCCACCTCAAGGACGCCAAAGGCGCCGCCCAGGCCCTCGCCGCCGCCGGCACCCTGCCCGCCGCCCGCCAAGCGGAAGCCGACCTCCTGGCCGGCCTGATCCTCGGCGCCGAGACGACGGAAGGTCGCGAACGCCTCAAGGAAGCCGCGCGCAATCCCGCCAACGTCGCGATCCGCCTCACCGCTCT
Organism: Verrucomicrobiota bacterium; assembly: GCA_026397955.1. GTDB lineage: Bacteria > Verrucomicrobiota > Verrucomicrobiia > Opitutales > UBA953 > UBA953. The sequence goes on from JAPLTV010000059.1 coordinate 58,149, forward strand.
GCGCGCCTTGGTCGCTGCCGCCGATCCGCGAGCCGAGATGGATCCGGCCAAGCCGATCGACACAAAGGCCATCGCCAACGAGGTGAACGACTTCCTGCTCCGCCGCAACCCCGGGCAACTCTCCTACTACTGCCCGCGCGACCTTAAGGTGCTGGATTCAATTCACCTCGCCCGCGCCCAACTGATGCTCTTCGCCGGTAGTCGCGAGAAAGCCCGCCAGGCCGCCGAAGACCTCCTCAAGGACGTCCCGGCCAGCCCGCTCGTCCGCGAAGCCACCCGCACGCTCGCCATCGCAGCCTGGGGTGATGGCTCCTATCGTCTCGCCGCCACGCATCTCACGACGCTGGCCGAAAGCAGCGTCGACCCCGAACGTGCTCAGCTCCGCATTGCCGCCGCCGATTGCCTCTTCCTCGCCAAGGATTTCGTCCTCGCCGAAAAAGCCTACGCCGGGCTGCAGAAGGACGCGGCCGATACCAAGATCTCCGAAGACGCCTTCCACCAGCGTATCCTCAGCCTGCTTGAGACGAGTGACGAGATCAGCGCCTGGAACCGCACCACGGAAGTAATCGAAGAAGCCGCGCGCTCCAATCGCACCCGGACCAAGGAACCCATCTGGTCGGCGATTTGGAGCCTTGTCGAGGACATGCGCAAGGCCCACCGACCGGCCGATGCCGAACGCCTGCTGGCCCGTCTCGCCCCGCTCACCCAAGGTGCGCGCGCAGATTACGACCTTCGCTTCACCTGGCAGCGCGCTCTCCTCGCGATCGCGAACAATCGTCCTGCCGAAGCGAGCCAGCTCGCCGCCGAGATCGACCGCAAGCTCTCGAGCCTCCCCTCCGGCGCCACCCCGGATGACCTGAGCAAAGCCGTGCCGGAACTCCGCGGCCACGCCGCGCTCCTGAAGGCACGCACCTCGCTCAACGCCGGCGCCGCCAAAGGCCTCGACGAACTCGTCGCGCTCCGTCGGCAGTTCGGCAAGGTACCCGCCGCCGCGGCCTCCTACCTCGTCGAAGGCCGTCATCTGGCCTCCGTCGGTCGTAATGCCGAAGCCCAGGTGCGCTTCGAATCCCTCGCCGAAGAATTCAAGGGCGAGGCGAACCTTGCGGAATTCGCCGCACTCGGACTCTACGAAGCCGCCGAACAGTCCGCGCTCCAGGCGCCGACCGGCGGCGAGGACAAGCTCACGCAAGCGGTCTTGCTCCTCGAACGCTTCACCGCGACCTACCCGCAGAACGCCTTGATCTTCCGCGTGTCGCTGCGTCGCGCCGAGATCCTCCGTACGCTCGGCCAGTTCGACAAATCCCTCCTCGTGCTCGAAGGGCTGATTCGCGACAAGCCGACCGACCCTTCCCGCCCGCAGGCCGAGATGGCCCGTGCCGACTCCCTCTTCGGGATGGCCCAGCAGTGGCGCGACCGCAGCGGGCAGCTTGACCGCCAGCGCGTTTCCCGCGCGGCCGCCGCCTACGAGCGCATCGCCGAAGCCTGGGCCAAAGATTCGGACGACATGAAGATCGAGGCATGGTATAAATGGGCGCTTACGCTGATCGAACGTTCCCGGACCGAGACCGGCCTGGACGCGGCGACAACTCGCGGCGAAGCCCGTAAGATCCTGCTCCGCGCCTTGGGGGCCCTGCGCGATGCGACCGCCCGCGCCGCCGCGGACACCACCGGCAAGCTCTCCTCCGAAGGACGCCTGTGGCTCTCCCGTTCCGTACTGCTCATGGCCGAGACCTGCGAGTTAGACGGCGATCGCACCGAGGCCGTCGCCGCCTACAAAATCATCGTCAACGTCAACCAGGGCCAGCCTTCTGCTCAGTCACGCCTGCCTGGCCAGTCCACTGCCGAAAGCAAACTTGCGACCCTCCGCAATTCATCGTCCAATCCTCCCAAGTCCCAATGAGCAGCCGCTTCTCCTTCCCCTTTGACGCCGGCCCCTTCGTCTGGCTGCTGCTGCTGCTCGCCTTCCTCGCCCTGGTCTTCGTGGTCGAACGCGCGATGTTCCTGCACCGCGGCCTCGTGCTTTCCTCCGACTTCATTGAAGGCGTCCGTAACAACCTACGCGCCGGTCGCCCGCTCGAAGCCCTTGCCGCTTGCGAAGAGTCCCCGGGCCCCGTGCCCCGCGTCGTGAAAGCCGCCCTGCTCCGTTCGGCCAGCGGCGAAGAAGCCATGCGCGCCGCCGCCACCGAGGCCGCCCTCCTCGAACTTCCGGTGCTCGAACGACGCCTCGGCACCATCGCCTCTATCGGCCGCGTCGCCCCGTTGCTCGGTCTTGCTGGCGCGATCTTCTCCGGTTTCAACCTCGCCTCCGCCCTGCGCGACGGGAGCGTCTACGCCTCCGCCAACGGCCTGCTGACCGAAGTCCAGGCGGCCCTCGCCACCGCGGGCTTCGCGATGGTCATCGCCGCCGCCTGCGCGATGGCCCACCACTTCCTCGTCGGCCGCGTCCGTTCGATCGTCACGGAGATGGAAATCGCGGCCCACTCGATCATCACCTTCGTGCGCCACGAGCTGCCCGAAGAGAAGCCTCGCCAGAGCTGAGATGAGGACGCCCCTCGGAGTCCTGGAAAAAGTCCGCCCCGCCGAACAGGGCTTGGATTTCGTGCCGTTGGCTCTCGCCCTCGTGTGCGCGGCGCTCACCTATGTGCTTTCCGCTGAGTTCGTCTTCGCCCCGGGCATGTACGTCGGCTTCGACGACCGCGCGGGCGCGGTCTCGCCTACGATGAAGACGCCCAAGCTGGCTACCGGCGACATGGCACGCACCTCCCTGACGGTGACGCTCGTTTCCGCCCGCGGCAGCAGCGTGTTCGTCGTCGCCGGTCGCGTGGTCACCCGCGACGGCCTCGAGCAGGAACTCAGCCGTGTCGCCGCCAAAGGCGGCTCCTCTCGTCCGATCCTGATCAAGGCCGACGCATCCCTTACCATGCAGAGCTTCCTCGACGTCTGCGAACTCGCCCGCAAGGCCGGCTTCCCCGGCGTCCTGGTCGCGGCCGACGAGCGTTGATTCGCGGTTGCCACGGCCGAGTCGGGTAGAACATTCTCCGGCCAAGTGTCCTCCCCTGCGCCCATCGCCCCCGTCAATCCCGTGCCGCCGCGTCACATCGGCATCATCATGGATGGCAACGGACGCTGGGCCGCCGCCAAAGGCCTCCCCCGGCTCGAAGGCCATCGCCGCGGGGCCGAACGGCTCATCGAGATCATCGACGCGTGCATCGACGGCGGGATTGGCACACTCACCGTCTTCGCCTTCTCGGCCGAGAACTGGAAACGTCCGCTCGAGGAAGTCAGCGGCCTCTTCAAGCTCGGCGAGTGGATCCTCCGCGCGCACCTCGCCCGTCTCGAGAAACGCAACGTCCGCCTCCGCGTGATCGGCGACATCAGCGCCCTCCCTGAATTCGTCCGCGTCCCGCTCGAGGACGTCATCAAGTCCAGCAAGGACAATACGGCCTTCACCCTAGTCGTCGCGCTCAACTACGGCGCTCGCCAAGAAATCGTCGCCGCCGCGCAGGCGCTCGCCGCCGACGTCGCCGCAGGGAAGCTCGCTCCCTCCGAAGTCGACTGGTCCGCGGTCGAGACCCGCCTGCAGACGGCCGGCATGCCCGACCCCGACCTCATCATCCGCACATCGGGCGAATTCCGCCTCAGCAATTTCCTGCTGCTCCAGTCCGCCTATGCCGAGATCGTCTTCGCGTCGGTCTTCTGGCCTGACTTCGATAAAGCCCAGCTCCAACTCGCCCTCGCCGAGTATGCCAAGCGCGAACGCCGCTTCGGGCAGACGCGCGAACAGATCCAGACTTCTTCCCAAGCATGAAAGACCGCGCCCTCAGCACCATCGGCCTCTGGGTCGTCGTCGGTCTCGTTATCTGGGTCGGTGGTTTCTTTTCCGTCGCTGAACAAGCCTCCTTCGGCCTACTGGCTTTGATCATCTGCGCCGCGCAGTATGAATTCTACCAGCTGGTCCGGGCCATTCCCGGCGTCGGTCGGCCCCACCTTTCCGGGATCGTGGCCGGCTTCGCCTTGCATTTCGGCCTTTTCTTCCTCGCCGCCGAAGAAGCGCGCGCAAACTACCTCCTGACCGGCGGAGCCTTGCTCGTCGGCTTGCACCTCCTCTCCCTCCTGCGCCATCCCGGCGAGGTCCCGACTCTCCTTCGTCGCTTCCCGACCCTGTACGGCTTCGCTTACCTGCCCTTCATGCTGGCCTCGCTCATCGCCATCGCGCGCATGAAGGACGGCCATCTGCTCACCGCCCAGTCCGTCGGGCTCTACTACGTCGTCTGGGTCTTCGTCGCCACGAAGTTCACCGACGTCGGCGGACTCCTGATCGGCGTGCCCTTCGGAAAGCATAAGATCGCTCCGACCATCAGCCCCGCCAAGAGCTGGGAAGGTTGCCTCGGCGGACTCGCCGCTTCCGCCGGCGCTTCGGCCCTCTTCGCCTGGCTGACGCGAGACATCGTCGGTATCAGTTTCATGGTGCCCTGGAAGGCCGCCGTACTCGCCCTGCCGATCGCAGTACTCAGCATTCCCTCCGACCTGATCGAATCCGTCTTCAAGCGGCTCGCCGGCGCCAAGGATTCCGGCGCGACGATTCCTGGTATCGGTGGCGCGCTCGACCTTATCGACAGCATGGTACTCACCTCGCCCGTCGCCTTGATCCTGCTGTCCTACTTCCTCGAGTGGGCCAAGCGCGGCTAATGACCGCACCCGCGCCAGCAATCCATGTGCTGACGGGCCCGACCGCCGTCGGGAAGACGGAGACCGCGCTGCGTTGGGCCGAACAACACGACGCGGAGATTATCTCCTGCGATTCCGTCTGCGTGTATCGGGGCATGGATATCGGTTCGGCCAAACCCACGCCGGAAGAACAGCGCCGCGTCCGCCATCACGGCCTCGACCTCGTCGAGCCTTCGGAACGATACTCGGTCTCGCAATATGTCGACATGGCCCGCGAAGCCATCGCCAGCGCGCACGCCCGCGGCAAACGGATACTCGTCACGGGCGGCAGCGGCTTTTACCTCGCGGCCTTCTTCGGACCAGTCACCGACGAACTCGAGATTCCGCAGGCTATCACGGATGAGGTCCGCACGCTTCAGCGGCAAGGACTGGGCGCTATGCTCATCCGCCTCCGCGAGGTCGAAGGGCAGAACCTTCCCGACTGGCTCGATGCCCAAAACCCCATCCGTATCGCCAAGGCCCTCGAACGCCGCCTGGCCTCCGGCCGGACCCTCGACTCCCTGCGCGACGAGTTCCTGACCCGTCGCGGACCTTTTGCGGACCACCCGGTCACCTGCGAACTCCTCGAACGTCCCGATGATGAGCTGAAGGTCCGGATCGCCTCCCGCACGACCGCCATGCTGCGTGATGGCATCATTGAGGAGTCCGTACGCCTCTTGGCGCTGAATCTGGACCCCGAACTGACATCCTCACGCGCTGTGGGCTATCGGGCCGTCATGGACTGGCTGGAGGGCGGGAAACGCGTGGCGGCGAGCGGCTTGGCCGAACGCATCAACCTCGACACTTGGGCCCTGGTCAGGAAACAACGTAAGTGGTTCCGCAGGTTGGGCTTAGCCAAAGATGCTGAATAATCAGCTTTCGGCCTAGTTTTCTTATAAAATGACCTACCCTCTGTTAAAAAAGGGTCATTTATGGCATTTTGCCGCCTCCATCCTTGCAAGCCCCTGTTTTTTGACCAATTTCGGCGTCGCACCCCCTACCCACCTAAACCATGCCCCTGAAACTCGGCCAGCCTCTCCCTGAAATCTCCCTCAAGCAGAAGACCGACGCCGGCCTGGTCGATGTCAGCCTCCGCCGCAATGTCGGCAAGGGCAAGACCGTCATCCTCTTCGTCCCGCTCGCCTTCACGGGCGTCTGCACCGACGAGCTCTGCAAGGTGACCGGCCTCCTCGACGAGTATAAGAAGCTCGGCGCCGACGTGATCGCCATCTCGGTCGACTCCCCCTTCGCGCAGGAAGCCTGGGCCAAGCAGGCCGGTATCAACCTCACCCTCGTCTCCGACTTCAACCGCGTCGCCCTCAAGGCCTTCAAGGTCAAGGATACCCGCGTGATCCCCGAGAAGACCGGCCTCCTCAACGTGGCCAAGCGCTCCGTCTTCGTGGCCGATAAGGCTGGTAACGTGATCCACTCCGAAGTGAAGCGCGACCCGGCCTCCATGCCGAACTTCGCCAAGATCAAGAAGGCCGTCGAAGCCTAATCGTCAGCTAGGCTTATTTGAAGGCGGTCGGGCTTGCCCCGACCGCCTTCTTTGCTTTTGGCTACCTGCCTGCCCATCCGCGGTGGCGAACCCTTTACATCACACACCATACCATGGCCCTCAAAGACCCCTTCAAAGCCCTCCGCCCCTTCTCCGCCGGCGGCAAGTCCGGGCACATCTACTCCGTGCCCGCCCTCGAGCAGGCCGGCCTCGGCAAGGTCTCGCGCCTGCCGGTCTCCATCCGCCTCGTCCTCGAATCCGTGCTGCGCAATTGCGACGGCGTCGCGGTCACCGAGAACGACGTGAAGACGCTCGCCGCGTGGAACGCCGCGAAGCCGGTCGACACGGAAATCCCGTTCGTCGTCGCCCGCATCGTACTGCAGGACTTCACCGGCGTACCTCTCCTCGTCGACCTCGCCGCCATGCGCGAAGCCGTCGCCAAACTCGGTAAGGATTCCGCCGTCATCGAACCGCTCGTCCCCGTGGACCTCGTCGTCGACCACTCGGTGCAGGTCGACCGTGCCGGCACCGCTTCTTCCTTCCTAGAGAACCTGCGCCAGGAATTCGGCCGCAACACCGAGCGCTATGAATTCCTCAAGTGGGGCATGCAGGCGTTCAAGACTTTCGGCGTCGTTCCGCCCGCCATCGGCATCGTCCACCAGGTCAACCTCGAGTTCCTCGCCAAGCTGGTCTTCCAGAAGGACGGCGTGTTCTACCCTGACACCCTCGTCGGCACCGACTCCCACACCACGATGATCAACGGCATCGGCGTCGTGGGCTGGGGCGTGGGCGGCATCGAAGCCGAAGCGGGCATGCTCGGCCAGCCGGTCTACTTCCAGACGCCCGAAGTCATCGGCGTCAACCTCACCGGCCGCCTCCGCGAAGGCGTCACCGCCACCGACCTCACCCTCCGCCTGACGGAAATCCTCCGCAAGGCCAAGGTCGTCGGTAAGTTCGTCGAATTCTACGGCGAAGGCACCGAGGCCCTCTCGCTCGCCGACCGCGCCACAATCGCCAACATGGCCCCGGAATACGGCGCCACGATGGGCTTCTTCCCGGTCGACGACAAGTCCCTCGACTACCTCCGCCAGACGGGCCGCGACGACTCGCACATCGAGCTGGTGAAGGAATACTACAAGGCCCAGGGCCTCTACGGCATCCCCAAGACCGGCAGCATCGACTACACCCAGACCATCGACCTCGACATCAGCACGGTTGTCCCCTGTGTCTCCGGCCCGAAGCGCCCGCAGGACCGCATCGATCTCCCGAAGATCAAAGACACGTTCAACACGCTCTTCACCGCGCCGAAGGATAAGAACGGCTTCGGTAAGGCCGCCGCTGATCGCGACGCTTCCGCCGCCGTCGGCGCCACGGGCCGCTCGCTCAAGCACGCCTCGGTCGTGATCGCCGCGATCACCTCCTGCACCAACACCTCGAATCCCTCCGTGATGGTGGCCGCTGGCCTCGTCGCCAAGAAGGCCGTCGAGAAGGGCCTGACGGTGAACCCGAACGTGAAGTGCTCGCTCGCCCCTGGTTCCCGCGTGGTCACCGACTACCTGAACGAGATCCAGCTCTCGGGCTACCTCGACCAGCTTGGCTTCAATCTCGTCGGCTATGGTTGCACGACTTGCATCGGTAACTCCGGTCCGCTCGACGCCGACATCGAAGGCGCCATCAAGAACGGCGACCTCGTCACGGCCTCCGTGCTCTCGGGTAACCGCAACTTCGAAGCCCGCGTCCACGGCGCGGTCCGCGCGAACTACCTCATGTCCCCGCCCCTCGTCGTCGCTTTCGCCCTCGCCGGCCGCGTCGACATCGACCTCGATAATGAACCGCTCGGCACGGGTAGGGACGGCCAGCCAGTCTTCCTGAAAGACCTCTGGCCCACCCAGGCCGAAGTCGCCGACCACGTCGCCCGCGGCCTCAAGCCCGCGATGTTCAAGTCGAAGTACGCCGCCGACTCCCTCGCCAACGCCACCGCCGAGTGGAAGGGCGTCCAGGGCGGCACGGGCGCTCGCTTCAGCTGGAAGGAATCGTCCACGTACATCCAGGAGCCTCCGTTCTTCAAGGGCTTCTCGATGTCGCCTCCGCCGGTGCCGACGCTCACGAAGCTCCGCCCGCTGGCCATCCTCGGCGACTCCGTCACGACCGACCACATCTCCCCTGCCGGCGCCTTCAAGGAAGAGACCCCGGCCGGCAAGTTCCTCCTCGCGGCGGGCGTGTCCAAGAAGGACTTCAACTCCTACGGCTCTCGCCGAGGCAACGACCGCATCATGACCCGCGGTACCTTCGCCAATACCCAGGTGAAGAATGCGATGGCCGACGGCAAGGAAGGCGGCTTCACGAAGGTCCAACCCGACGGCAAGGTCGAGGCGATCTACGACGCCTGCCAGACCTACGCGCAGCGCGGCGAAGGCATGATCGTCTTCGGCGGCGTCGACTACGGCATGGGCTCGTCCCGCGACTGGGCCGCCAAGGGCACCGCCCTCCTCGGCATCCGCGCCGTGGTGGCGCAGTCCTTCGAGCGCATCCACCGTTCCAACCTCCTCGGCATGGGCGTGCTGCCCCTCGAGTTCGCCGACGGCAAGAACGCCGCTTCGTATAACCTCGATGGCACCGAGACCTTCGACCTCGAAGGCCTCTCGAGCCCGATCAAGCCGAAGACTCCAGTCACGCTCGTCATCCGTCGCGCCAATGGCACGGTCGACAAGGCCGCGCTTATCGCCCGCATCGATACCGCGATCGAAGGCGAATACTACCGCCACGGCGGCATCCTGCCCTACGTTCTCCGCCAGATCCTGAAGTAAGGTTCTGACCAGGCGAAACCAAGGGCGACCCCGTAAGGAGTCGCCCTTTTTCATATCTTGCCCAGACCAGCGTCGGCCCTTAGTCGTCCTCCATGGAAATCGGCGTCATCAACGGACCCAACCTCGACCGACTCGGCAAGCGCGAGCCAGAGGTCTACGGCACCCAGACGCTCGCCGACCTCGAGAAGCTGATCGAGAAGCATGCTAAGGCCGCCGGCGCCAAGACCCGTTTCTTCCAGTCCAATCACGAAGGCGAGATCATCGACACGATCGCCAAGTGGGCCGACAAGGGCGTGAATTTCCTAGTGATCAATCCAGGAGGCCATACCCACGTCTCGATCGCCCTCCGCGATTCCATCGCCGGCAGCGGCATGCGCGCCGTCGAGGTGCACATCTCGAACATCTACAAGCGCGAGGAGTTCCGCCACAAGTCCGTCACGGCCTCCGCCTGCGAAGGCGTGATTACCGGCCTGGGCTTCGAAGGCTACCTCCTCGCGGTCGACTTCCTGGTCGCCAAGGCCAAGGCGAAACCCGCCAAGGTCGCCAAGGCGAAGAAGAAGTAAACCTACGCCGCGGGGAACCGCGCGAGGTCGCATTCTTTCCGCAACGCCTTGCCCGCGCAAAGGTAGTCGGCCATCTCGTCCGCCATGAGGGGCGCCCAAACCGTGCCACGCGGGCCGAGTCCGCCAAAGAGATGCGTCCGCGGCTGCGTCGGATGCGTGCCCATGAAGGGATGGTTGTCCGAGGTGCAGGGACGGACACCAGCGACGTGCGCAGTGACGTCTACCTGGACCTCCTGTCCGAAATAGCTGCGGAAACGGCGGATGAGCTTCTCCTTCTGGGGCTCGGTCGGAGCCTCATCGAGTTGATCCCACTGCCAGTTGGTCCCCGTACGCCAGACGCCCTGCCCCAATGGCAAGGCCCAGCCTTCGCGGTTCAAGATGAACGGCTTGTCGGTGACATCGGAGCGCAGCGTGAGCGCCTCGCCCTTGGCGGGCTGCCACGGCAGATACTTGAACGGGCCGCGGAGGGCGGACTTATAGCCGTCGCAATAGATGATAGCACCGGCGCGGATAGTGCGCCAGGTGACGCCGTCAGCGGTGACCACGGCATCAGCGGGATCAAAGGATGCCTCGGTCAGGCTACCTGCCGCCACCAACTCAGCCCGGACATCCGACATGAGCTTTGGGAGGTCGACCCAGGCTCCATTCATCAACGCGCCTCCGAATTCGTCCGCCACGCCCGCATCAAGTTCGCCGCGCGCGGAAGTCACCCGAGCGATGAAAGGCTGGCAGCTCTTGCATTCGGTACGCTTGAGTCCCTTGGCCCGCTGCTCCTCATCGACGAACATGCGATAAACCTCGATAGGACGGAAGACCCCCAGTTCCGTCAGGCGCTTCTTGGCCGAGGCGAAGAGCTCGGGGTAATCCTTGGTCAGCGTGAAGCGCCGCCCGGTCAGGGGCGTCATGAGGCCGGCCGCAACCTGAGAGGAGGAAGACTTCCAGCAATCGTCCACGACGTGGACCGTGCGGCCGCGACGGAGGAGTTCCTTGGCGAGCAACGAGCCCGCCAGACCTTGGCCCACGATCAAAAAATCAACCTGCATCACCGGAGGGAGATGCAGGTCGAAGGAAGGTCAAATGACGACGACGTTTTATCAGAAACCGACGGCGTTCTTGCTACCCTGCTTGGTCACGATCTTCTCCTCGGTCCAGACGGCGACGCCACGCTTCACCTCGACGAGGGTCAGCTGGAAAACGAACGAGCTCTGGCGCGTGCTGCCGGCATTGGAACGGTCTTCCAAGATCTTGCCCTTGAGCACGTATTCAGCGTGCGGGACATTGGCCTTAGAGCCTGACTCGGCGCGGGCGGCATTGGCGGTGGCGTCGTTATCGAGCAACGTGACGCGACCGGCGTTGACCAGGGGCACGGTGATCTTCGAGAGCAGCAAGGCGGTGTCGAAGTTGTCGGCAGTGTCGTTGGTGATGGAGCCGAGCTGGAGCACCGGCGCGCCCTTGGAGAAGGACGGCGAAGAGATCATCGACTGGAGCATCTGGGAGCCGGCGGTGGCGAAGTCCTGGATGTTCACCTTGTCGAGACTGACCACGAGTTCACGGCCGCTCGGATCCTTGTAGGTGGCGGGCGTGCCGCAACCGACGATGAAGACGGCGCAGGCGAGGAGAGAGAGTTTGTTCATGGGAGGGGTTAGCGGGAGATGAGGCGGAGGCGGCACTCGGCGGACTGCGCCTTGAGGGCGGTCGCGGTGACGGTGGTGAGGGCGCCGGGTTCAAGCGGGGTGACGATCCAGTTGGGCTGGCTTTCGGTCACAGTGCCGTCGGCGGCGAGCCATTCGAAACTGACGTTGATCGTCTGGCGGAGGTAGGCGCCGTTGCGGAGATCGAACTGGACGCGGGTATAGCCGCCGTCGGTCTTGGACTTACGGGCCGCGAGCAGCTCGACCTTGTTGGCGATACGGTTGTCGTTCAGCTGCGTCGAAAAACCACCCTCAGGCTTGGTGGTAGCGTAGTTGACGGCGTCAGGGGGAGTCAGGCCGCGCTCAATGCGGTCACCCGTCTCGAGAATCGTGGTGCAACCGGCCAGGAGGCCGAGCGCAAGGAGAGGCAGAATCTTCTTCATGGAATGAGAGGGGTGCAGCGGAGGACTACGGGGTGATTTTCCTGCGTGGACTTGAGGCTTACAAGCAGAACCTTGCCCGCAGGCAGCGTCAGGGTCGCCTCGGGATGACCGACGACGGTCAGTTTCTGGCCGGGCTTCGCTTCCAGCCGGGCTACTGAGAAACGGGCGGGGAGGCTCGACCAGTTACGCAGGTCGGCCTTGGTGGTACCGACGGTATAGATTGCCGTACCGACCTTGGTGGCAATGGCCCAAAGCACAGCTCCGGAGCCTGAATTTTGGCGATTAGCCGCTTCTTCGGAGGATTTATTGATGAGGTAACTGGCGGTCGCTTTCACGGCAGCGGAGGTGAAAGCCTGGGCTTTGATACCCGGCAAAGCCGCCTCGAAGTGCTTGGCGATCAGGGCGTCCGGGCGGCTCGCCAACGGTAGGGCGACGTCCTTGGCGTCCAATTTGAGCTTGAGATTATAATTCAATCCCGATGGCCGGATGGCCGGCAAAGCGACGCTTACGTAAGGCACGCGCGAGGAGACAATGAAGAGCGGAATGTCGATCCGCTGCTGATACCAATCCGGACACATGCCCGTCTCGGAAACGACATAGACGATCGTGCCCTGCCCCTCGCTCGCCGGAGCCTCGGCATCCTTCAGGTCGCGACGGAAGGTTTCGTTCGACCCGTTGAGTTGCGTCGCCGCGAGCAGCTCCTTGCGGGCCTTCTCGCGATCGGCAGGATCCTGGCCGAGGCGCAGGAAGAACATTCCCTGGAGCCAATGGCTGAAAGCGTCATCGTACGCGCCTTCGGCCGTCAGGCTCGCAAGATTCTCCTCGATCATGCCGAGGCCTTCCTTCGTGCGCTCATCCTGCGAGGCCTTCGCGACGTCGTACTTCGCCTCCTTGCCCTTGGGCTTCACGTAGAGCTGCCCCGAGCCGAAGGCCTGCTGGACGAAGCGCAAACGAGCCATGGCGACGCGCGCGCCATTGACGTCGCCCAGCTCCAACCGGTTCAGGGCCTGATAGGTAGAGGCGTAGATGCGATCGGCCGGACGTGGACGATACGCCTCGGCGTAGCCGTTGGTAAAAGCCGAGAACGTCGCATCGGCGACCGAGAAACCCGGTCGCTCTTCTTCTTCGCGGAAGGAGGCTTCGACCTGCTCGAATACCCGACTGCTTTCCTTCAGCTTGCCCTGGGCACGCAAAGCGGAACCGGCGTCGAGATTCCAAACTAAAGCATCTTTCGACTCCGCCGCCGCGAAGTTCTGCGCGATAGTAGCGGCCGTCTCATAATCCCCCTCCTCGACGGCGACCCGGACGCGCGGACCACGGTCGACATACGTCGCGCAGCCGACTAGGCAAAGCATCAGGATGGGGAGGTACGAACGCACAGGGAAGCCCCCGCAGACTAACCCGCCCCGCCCACAAGTAAAGGCCGGTCAGGCCAGCTGGAGCCAGCGGGCGCCCAGGTAAAGCCACAGGGGCGTGACGAGCGGGCAACAGAGCATCGTGATGACCGAGCAGCGCAACGAGACCAGGACCTCGCCCTTGAACATCTCCACGATCAGGAAGGTAAAGATGCCGCAAGGCATCGCCGCCTGGACCAGCATGACCTTACGCAAGGATTCGTCGGCGACGAAATAACCGACCGTCGCTAGAACTAGGACCGGCATGACCAGCCACCGCACCGCCATCACGCCAAAGGAGACCGGAGCATCTGCGGCCAGGCGGAAGTCCTTGATGATCTCATGGAGGTAGATGCCGGTGAGCAGCGTACCGATCGGGATGGCGCAATCACCGACCGTATGGCAAAGCCCATTCGCAAACTTGATGGGCGCACTCTGGCCGAAGCCCGCGAAGTTGATCGCGAGAGCCACGAACAAGGCAACCGTCATGGGCTGGAAGAGCTTCTTCAGTCCTTTGCGCAAGGATTCGCCCGAGAGCATCGCGATGCCGACCGTCCAGACGGCCGCCTCGACGCCGACATTATGCACCAGCAGCACGCCGACGACGTCATTATCGAATAACGCCGCCGTAACCGGGATGCCGAGGTACCCGAAATTATTGACGCCGGCCGAGAAGGCGAACGTACGACGGGCCGTACCAGCCGGGACCTTTAAGAGCGAACCGATCGCGGTCGCGACGGCGTAGCCGGTGACGATCATCAGGAAGCCCGCGCCGAGGTAGAGCAAGGCCTGCGAGCCCGAGGCGATGAGCGGATTGCCACTCACACGGGAGAAGATCATCGCCGGGAAGAAGACCCAGATGATCATGCGCATCAGCGGCTGCCGCGCATCAGCGCCAACCCAACCCTGCCGCGCCATGAACCAGCCGAGCAGGATCAGCAGCCCGAGGCGGGTGATGGCCAGCGCGACGTCGGCGGAGAAGACATTCATGGACGACGATAGCCCACCGCCTCGCCCCCGACTTGGGAAGAGAAAAATGGCCTCCGGGGGCGGAATACCCCGGTACCTTGACATTCCGGGGCGGATGAGGATAATGAACGCCGTTCCTTCTCAGTCGGATCCCGCAAATGACCGACGTCTCATTTCGGGGGTGTTCCGGATTCGATTCCCGCCAAGATATCGCGACGGCATGCAGAGGGTAGTTCGTAACCTCTTAAATCCAACGGGCAGCACTATAACTGCTAAAAACACCATCACGTTCGAGAACGACAACGTTCTCGCGCTCGCTGCCTAAGTACAGCGACGAGCCCCAGGGCGCGCCTGCAGTCCTGGATCAGCTCGGTTAACGTGGGCGATCCCCTCCTCTAGTTGTTATCTCCGGGGTAAGTGAGAATACAGATAGGTCGCACGGGTGCTCATCCCCAAACGCGATCGAGATCAATGATGAAGCTACGCATGTAGAAGTTACGACGTAAGGGTAGGAAGACGTGGGTTCGACTCCCACCACCTCCACCATTTGAGAAGCAACAGCCTGCGACCACCCGGTCGCAGGCTTTCTCCGTTGGACGATTTCGCCACCCTGCCCTCTGACATGGCTAAATCGCCCGAAAAACATCCAGACCATCACTTGAAGGCCACCCCCCAGGGCGACATACTTCCATTCATGCGCCCCCTACTCCTGGCCACCCTCGCGCTCTTCGCCGCCGTGGCGCATGCAGCCGATCGATCCAAGCCGAACGTGGTCATCATGCTCGTCGACGATCTCGGCAGCGGCGACGTCAGCTGCCTCTTCCGCGACGTGGTAAAGACCCCGAACATCGATCGCCTCGCCAAGCAAGGCGTCAAGTTCACCTCAGGCTACGTCACCGCCCCGCTCTGCGGCCCCTCCCGCGCTGGCTTCCTCAGCGGCCGCTATCAGCAGCGCTTCGGCTTTAACGGTAACCGCGACGGCATCCCGACCAACATCCCGCTGCTTCCTGGCCTGCTGAAGTCCGCCGGCTACCGGACGGCCCTCTTCGGCAAATGGCATAGCGCCGGCCCGATGCCCCACGAACGTGACTGCTTCGATGAGTCGCTGGTGTCGGCCACCTCCAGCCCGTTCATCGACTATTTCCACCCGAAACTGTCACGTAACGGCAAGGTCGAGGTCTTCCAGGAATACAGCACCGACCTCTTCGCCCGCGAGGCGACCGAGTTCATCCGACGCAACACGGACAAGCCCTTCGCGCTGACGGTCACGTTCAATGCGCCGCACATCCTGCGCACCACGAAAGACGCGATGATCCATCAGAAGGATTTCGAAACGGGACAGGCCGCGGGCAAGGTGGTCGATATCCCTAAGGTCCCCACGGCCCGCCCAGGTGAAGCCGCCCGCTACGCCGCCCAATTTCCCGGCGACACCGCCCGTGCCGATACGGTGGCCACCATCGTCGCGCTGGACGAAGCCGTCGGACGCATCCTCGATCAGCTGAAGGCTTCCGGACTCGAGCAGGACACTCTCGTCTTCTTCTTCGCCGATAACGGCGGCCACCCAGAAGTCCGCAGCGAGAACCTGCCCCTGCGGGACTATAAGTGGAACCTCTTCGAAGGCGGCATCCGCGTACCTTTCCTCGCACGTTACCCAGCCAAGTGGCCGGCGGGCCGCGCCTTCAACCACCCAGTCAGCTCGCTCGACATCCTGCCGACTTGCCTCGCCGCCGCGGGCATCCCCGCGCCAGCCGGACTTGATGGTGTCGACCTGACGCCCTTCCTCGGCACGGCGACGTCATCCGCACCCCACGAGGCTCTATTCTTCTCCATCGCCAAACAAGCGGCCGTCCGCTCGGGCCAATGGAAATACGTCCGCGACCAGCAAGGCGGTCAGCACCTCTTCGACGTCGAAGCCGACGTCAGCGAGACCAAGGACCTGGCCGCGACCGAACCGGCACGCCTCAAGGATCTGGCCGCCCGCTGGGAAGCCTGGAACCTAAAGGTGCGCGCCGAAGCGAAGTAACTCAGCGCTTCCGGTAGACCTCGAGGCGGCAGTCGTAGCCGCCGAGGTCGACGGTGCGGCTGGATTCCAGGCGCAGGGTCGGATCGACGGACGAGAGACGCAGCGGGTTGATGAAGACGAGACGTCCGTTCGGGCGCAGGACTTCGGACGCGATCTTAAAGAGATCGGTGAACAGGCCGTGCATGTTCGGCACGCGCACGCGACGTCCGAGCGGCGGATTCGAGATGACCAGCGAGACCTTGCCGCGGTCGAGCTCCGGGATGCGGATGATGTCACGGAAGTCGGCCGTGTGGAACGCGGCCTTGGTGCCGGGCAGCTTGGCGGCCTTGAAGTTAGCCTCGGCGATGGCGATCGCGGCCGGGTCGATGTCGGTGCCGACGATCTGCCCTACCCCGCCGGCCAAGGCGGATTCGATGAGCTCCAGTCCGGAACCGCAGAACGGGTCCCAGACGATCTCCTTATCCTGGCGTCCGGCGACGCGCACCAAGCAGGCCGCCAGCGGCGGGTGCGAGGCGGCGTTGACGGCGTCGGTGCGGTAATAAAGGCGAGGGTTCGGCGAGATACGCGGACGCAGCTCGACCAACGCGCGGAGTTCGTCGAAATGCACGTCGACGGACCACGGGGACTCGCGGGCATCGTTAAGGACGCGTGGATTCAGCTCGAAGGCCTTCTTGGCGACCTTGGCGACGGCGTCGTCGTGATTGCCCTCGGACACCATGCTCAGGCGATAGCGGG
This sequence comes from Verrucomicrobiota bacterium, assembly GCA_026397955.1. Lineage (GTDB taxonomy): Bacteria > Verrucomicrobiota > Verrucomicrobiia > Opitutales > UBA953 > UBA953. The sequence continues at coordinate 74,919 of JAPLTV010000059.1, forward strand.
CGGCGCCCTGCGTGAGGGCCAGCATCAGCTTCTCGGTGAGCGGCGAAGCAATCGCCTTGGCGAGCACCTCAAGTGCTTCGGCCGAACCAGGCTCGCGGATAAAGGCGAGGAAGAAGGCGGCGGTATCGAAACAGCGTAGCTGGTAGAGCTCCGCGAGCGTGAAGGCATCCTTCGGTTCGACGACCACGAAACAACCGCGGACTTCGACCACGCGGAACTTGCCGCCGCGGCCTTCGTCTTCGCGCACTTCATCAGCGACAATAGACTCGAGTCCCTTGCGGCAGCGCAGGTGCAGGCGCAGGCCAGGTTGCTTCGGCACGATGGCGTCGAGACGCACGTTGCTCGGTCCGCCCTGGCGGGCCACGCTCGCACGGACCTTCTGTTCGTCGATGAGCTTCTCGCCGGAACCTGCGACCGCCTTGAGCGTCGCCGCCCCGCCAATCTTCTCGAGAGCCGAGGCGACCTTCTTCTTCTCGCGATCGACGTCGGTCGTCTTAAGGATGTCGATTAGCTTGCGTTCGGACTCTTCGTCGCCGCCTAGTTTCGGGATGGCGGCGGTGGCGTAGCGGCGGATCTTCTCGGACGGGTCCTGCAGGAGGCCGATCATCCAGGCCTTCACGGCGGCCTTCATCTCCGGGTTACGGGAGGTCGAGAAGACCACGCCGACGGCCCGGACGAGGGCGACCTGCTGGTTGCGCTCCTTGGGGTCGAGCTGGTTAAACTTGGGGACCTCGACGTTCCAAAGCTGGGCGGCTGGCACTTCGCGCAACTGTCGGTAAAGGTCGTTGTCGGCTTTCATGGCTTGGGGTGTCGGGCGGGCGGGCGGCAAAGTCAAGGGAGACGCAGGCGGACGGCGGGTGGCGGCTGGAGCCCAACATCCGTCGTGCCGTGTCGCACTTTGGGCTTTTTCCTAACAAAATTAACCAAAAGCGGACGAGCGATTGTCGGCCCGAGAAGTTGGCACGAAAACCCGGCTCCGCCCCCCTCCGGCCAATCCACAAGTTGCCTTTGACAGGGGGGGATTATTGCCCACTAGATTTAACTGTCTTGCGGTCTCCGCCAAGGCACCCGGCGGCTCAGCCGCCAGCCCATCCGACCACTTTTGCCCACACCAGAAATGAAGAATCCCGGACTTCCCGAAAAACAGGGTCTTTACGACCCCCAGTTTGAGCATGACGCCTGCGGCGTCGGCTTCGTTTGCCAGATGAAGGGCAAGCGTTCGCACGATATCATCCAGCAGGCCCTCACCATCCTGGTGAACCTCGACCACCGAGGCGCCTGCGGCTGTGAGACCAACACCGGTGACGGCGCGGGCATCCTGCTCCAGCTCCCCCACGGGTTCTTCGCGAAGAACGGCCCGGCCAACCTCCCCAAGCCGGGTCACTACGGCGTTGGCATGCTCTACGTCTCGCCGGACGCCAAGATCCAGGCGGCGACCGAAGCCACCTTCACCGAGATCGCCAAGTCCCAGGGTCTCTCGATCCTCGGCTGGCGCACCGTCCCCGTCGACAACGCCTCCCTCGGCCAGACTGCCATCAGCAGCGAGCCCGTCGTCCGCCAGGCCTTCCTCGGTCGCCCGGCCGATTGCGCCACCGACCAGGACTTCGAACGCAAGCTCTTCATCCTGAGCAAGCAGGCCCACCACCAGATCCGCGCCACCGGGAAGGACGAGTTCTACTACGCCAGCTCCCTCTCCTGCCGTACGATCATCTATAAGGGCATGCTCATGCCCGAACAGGTCGGTAAGTATTTCCACGACCTCGCCGACAAGTCGATGGACACCGCCCTCGCGCTCGTCCACTCGCGCTTCTCGACCAACACCTTCCCGAGCTGGGAGCGTGCGCACCCGTACCACTACATCGCCCACAACGGCGAGATCAACACCCTCAACGGCAACGTCAATTGGATGAAGGCCCGCGAGCCTCTCCTGGCCAGCCCGCTGTTTGGTAAGGACCTCCCGAAGATCCTCCCGATCGTGAACCCCAACGGTTCCGACTCCGCCAAGTTCGACAACGTCCTCGAGCTCGTCGTCATGGGCGGCCGCTCGCTGCCTGAAGCGATGATGATGATGATTCCAGAGCCGTGGAACGGCCACGAATCCATGAGCGCCGAGAAGAAGGCGTTCTACGAATACAACTCTTGCCTCATGGAACCGTGGGACGGACCCGCCTCCGTCGTCTTCACCGACGGCACGATGATCGGCGCCACCCTCGACCGTAACGGCCTCCGCCCTTCCCGCTACTACGTGACCAAGGATGACTTCGTCATCATGGGCTCCGAAGCCGGCGTCCTCCCGATCGACCCCGCCAACATCGCCTCCAAGGGCCGCCTGCAGCCGGGCCGCATGTTCCTCGTGAATATGGAAGAAGGCCGCATCGTCGCCGACGAGGAGATCAAGCAGAAGATCGCTTCCCAGAAGCCCTACCGCGAGTGGCTCGACAAGAACCTCATCAAGCTCGCCGATATCGCCGATGCTCCGGCCGCCACGCCGTCGTCGCACAGTAACACCGTCCAGCGCCAGCTCGCCTTCGGTTACACTTTCGAAGACCAGCGCAAGCTACTCGTCCCGATGGCCAAGGATGGCGTCGAAGCCATGGGTTCGATGGGCACCGATATCCCGCTCGCCGTGCTATCGAACAAGTCGAAGCTCCTCTACGATTACTTCAAGCAGCTCTTCGCGCAGGTCACCAATCCGCCGATCGACTGTATCCGCGAAGAGATCGTCACCTCCTCCGTCACCACGATCGGACCCGAGCGCAACCTGCTCGACCCGAATCCGTCCAGCTGCCACCTGATCGAGCTCCAGTCGCCGATCCTCACCAACGAGGAACTCGCCAAGCTCCGCCACGTCGCCCACGGCCAGTTCAAGTCCGTCACCATCCCGACCCTCTTCGACGCCAAGTCGGGCGCCAAGGGCCTCGAAAAGGCCATGGACGAAGTGTGTCGCCAGGCCGGCCTCCACATCGATGCAGGCATCAACCTCATCATCCTGAGCGATCGTGGCGTCGACCGTCACAACGCCGCCATCCCGCCACTGCTCGCTGTCGCCGGTCTGCACCACTACCTCATCCGCGAAGGCAAGCGCACTAAGGTCGGCCTCATCCTCGAGTCCGGCGAACCGCGCGAAGTCCACCACTTCTGCACGCTCATCGGCTACGGTTGCGCGGGTATCAATCCCTACCTGGCGTTCGAAACCCTCGACGACACGATCAAGCAGGGCCTCCTCGTCGGCGTCGACCATTACACGGCCTGCAAGAATTACGTGAAGGCCGCCACCAAGGGCATCGTCAAGGTCGCCTCTAAGATTGGTATCTCGACCATCCAGAGCTACCTGGGAGCCCAGATCTTCGAATGCGTCGGCCTTCAGCAGAAGGTCGTCGACAAGTACTTCACCGGCACGGCCACGCGCATCGAAGGCGCGGACGTCGCCGCCGTCGCCGAAGAGACCCTCGAGCGTCATAACCGCGCGTTCCCGGAGCGCGTCGACACCCCTGCTACCCTCGAGGTCGGCGGAGACTACCAGTGGCGCAACGAAGGCGAAGGCCACCTCTTCAGCCCGCAGGTCATCCATTCACTGCAGAAGGCTGTCCGCACGAACAACTACGATACCTTCAAGGTCTACTCTGGCCTAGTGAACGACCAGATGCAGCAGATCTTCACGCTGCGCGGCCTCCTCCAGTTCAAGGCGCGCACCCCGGTCGATATCAATGAAGTCGAGTCCATCGAAAACATCTTCAAACGCTTCAAGACCGGCGCGATGAGCTACGGCTCCATCTCGACCGAAGCCCACGAAACCCTCGCCGTCGCGATGAACCGCATCGGCGGCAAGTCCAACACCGGCGAAGGCGGCGAAGACCCGGCGCGCTTCACTTGGACCAACGAACAGGGCGACTCGAAGAACTCCGCCATCAAGCAGGTCGCTTCCGGCCGCTTTGGTGTCACGAGCCGCTACCTGACCAACGCCAAGGAAATCCAGATCAAGATGGCCCAGGGCGCGAAGCCCGGCGAAGGCGGCCAGCTCCCCGGCGGCAAGGTCTACCCACCCATCGCCAAGGTGCGTCACTCGACCCCCGGCGTCGGCCTCATCTCCCCTCCCCCGCACCACGACATCTACTCGATCGAGGACCTTTCGGAACTCATCCATGACGGAAGTCGGCGTGGGCACCATCGCCACCGGCGTCGCCAAGGCGCACGCGGACGTCGTCCTCATCTCTGGCTTCGACGGCGGCACGGGCGCTTCGCCCCAGACCTCCATCAAGCACGCTGGCCTGCCCTGGGAACTCGGCCTCGCCGAAACCCACCAGACCCTCGTCCTCAATAACCTCCGCTCCCGCATCGTCGTCGAAACCGACGGTCAGCTGAAGACCGGCCGTGACGTCGTCATCGCCGCCCTCCTCGGCGCCGAAGAGTTCGGCTTCGCCACGGCCCCGCTGGTGACCCTCGGTTGCATCATGATGCGCGTCTGTCACCTCAACACCTGCCCGGTCGGCGTCGCCACCCAGGACCCCGAGCTCCGCAAGAACTTCACCGGCCGTCCGGAAGATACCGTGAACTTCATGCGCTTCATCGCCCAGGAAGTCCGTGAGATCATGGCTCAACTCGGCTTCCGTACGCTCAACGAGATGGTCGGTCGCACCGATGCCCTCGAAGCGCGTCACGCCGTCGACCACTGGAAGGCCAAGGGTATCGACCTGTCCAAGCTCCTCTACTCGCCGAAGGCCGGCCCCGAAGTGGGTCGCTTCTGCACCGAGAAGCAGGACCACGGCCTCGAGAAGGGCCTCGACCTCTCCGTCCTCCTCGCTGCCTGTCAGCCCGCCATCGATAAGGGCCAGAAGGTCCGTTACGAAGGCGAGATCAAGAATACCCACCGCGTCGTCGGCACAATCCTCGGCAACGAAATCACCAAGAAGCACATCGACGGCCTGCCGGACGGCACCATCCACCTAAAGTTCAAGGGTAGCGCGGGCCAGTCCCTCGGCGCCTTCGTTCCCGCAGGTGTGACGATCGAGCTCGAAGGCGATGCCAACGACTACGTCGGCAAGGGCCTCAGCGGCGGTCGCGTCATCGTCTACCCCGATGCCAAGGCCACCTTCCCGGCTGAAGATAACATCATCCTCGGCAACGTCGCCCTCTACGGCGCCACCTCTGGCGAGGCTTTCTTCCGCGGTATGGCTGGCGAACGTTTCTGCGTTCGCAACTCGGGTGCGACCACCGTCGTCGAAGGCGTGGGCGACCACGGCTGCGAATACATGACCGGTGGACGCGTCGTCGTCCTTGGCCTCACGGGCCGTAACTTCGCGGCCGGCATGAGCGGTGGCGTGGCTTACGTCCTCGACGAGAAGGGTGACTTTGCGGTCCGATGCAACAAGCAGATGGTCGGCCTTGAAAAGCCTGACGCTAACGATGCCGCGGAACTCCGCGGCCTCATCGAACGCCATGCCGAGCTCACGGGCAGCCAGAAGGCGAAGAAGCTCCTCGCCAACTGGGACGCCTCCCTAGGCAAGTTCGTCAAGGTGATGCCCAAGGACTATAAACGCGTCCTCCAGGCCATCGCGACCGCGCAGGCCAAGGGACTCAGCGGCGACGCTGCTCTCAACGAAGCCTTCGAGATCAACTCCCGCGACCTCGCCCGCGTCGGCGGCGGCTGATCACCCTCACGTTCACACCAAGCACCTTCTGCACCATGGGAAAACCTACCGGATTTGTCGAATTCCAGCGCGAACTCCCGCCTGATCGCGATGCCCTCACCCGCATCGGCGATTGGAAAGAGATCCACCACCATCACTCCGACGAGAAGCTCCAGAAACAGGGCGCCCGCTGCATGGATTGCGGCGTGCCGTTCTGCCACACGGGCAAGCTCATCAGCGGGATGGCCAGCGGCTGCCCGATCAACAACCTGATCCCCGAGTGGAACGACCTCGTCTACAAGGGCCTCTGGCGCGAAGCGCTGGAACGCCTCCACAAGACCAACAACTTCCCGGAATTCACCGGCCGCGTCTGCCCCGCCCCGTGCGAAGGCTCGTGCGTGCTCGGCATGAACAAGCCCGCCGTGACGATCAAGAACATCGAAGTCTCGATCATCGACAAGGGCTACGAGAACGGCTGGGTCATCCCCCGTGCCCCGACGAAGCGTACCGGCAAGAAGGTCGCCGTCATCGGCTCCGGTCCCGCCGGCCTCTCCGCCGCCGCACAGCTCAACTACGCCGGTCATAACGTCACCGTCTTCGAACGCTCCGATCGCCCGGGCGGCCTGCTGATGTATGGCATCCCGAACATGAAGCTCGATAAGAACGAAGTCGTGCTTCGCCGTATCTCCCTCCTCGAAGCCGAAGGCGTCACCTTCAAGTGCGGCGTCAACGTCGGCGTCGACATCTCGTCCGAACAACTCCGCAAGGACTTCGACGCGGTCATCCTCACCGTCGGCGCCACCAAGGGCCGCGACCTTCCCCTTCCCGGCCGCGACGCCAAGGGCGTGCACCTCGCGATGGAGTTCCTCTCCGCAAACACGAAGAACCTCCTGGACGGCAAGTCCCCTGACGCATCCTTCACCGCCAAGGGTAAGGACGTCGTGATCATCGGCGGCGGCGACACTGGCACCGACTGCGTGGGCACCTCACTCCGCCACGGCTGCAAGTCCGTCGTCCAGCTCGAGATCATGGCGAAGTCCCCGCTCACCCGCGCCAAGGACAACCCCTGGCCGGAATGGCCGAAGACCTACAAGGTCGACTACGGCCAGGAAGAAGCCGCCGCCCAGTTCGGCTCCGACCCTCGCGCCTACCTCACCACGGCCACGAAGTTCGTCGCCGACGAACAGGGCAACCTCAAGGAAATCCACACTGTCGAAGTGGAATGGAAGAAGAACGATAAGGGCGTCTTTGGCCCTCAGCAGATCGCCGGCACCGAGAAGGTCCGTCCTGCTCAGCTCGTCCTCCTCGCCATGGGCTTTATGGGTCCGGAACAGCCTCTCCTCGAAGCCTTCGGCGTCGAACGTGACGCCCGCTCCAACGTCAAGGCCGAGCACGAGAAGTACGTGACCAACCTCCCCGGCGTCTTCGCCGCCGGAGATTGCCGTCGCGGACAGTCCCTCGTCGTCTGGGCCTTCAACGAAGGCCGTGGCGTCGCCCGCGAGTGCGACAAGTTCCTGATGGGCAAGACGGAGCTCCCGTAAGCCTCGCCACCATCGTCCACCGAAGCCCGACTCATTGAGTCGGGCTTCTTGTTATGATGATTCCCCTTGAGTAGACCCAACGGTATCCCACGGTGCTGCCATGACCCTAGCGCCTTGGTTCAAGCCGGCGCTCGCCCGCACCCTGCAAGCCGGCTACGGACGTGCCGACTTCCTCGCCGACCTCTCGGCTGGCCTGCTCGTGGGCGTGGTCGCCCTCCCCCTCTCGATCGGCCTGGCCATCGCTTCGGGGGTTAGCCCCGAACAAGGCCTCTATACAGCGATCATCGGCGGCGTCATCGTCTCCCTCCTCGGCGGTTCCCGCGTGCAGGTCGCTGGACCGGCCGGCGCGTTCGTCGGCATCTGCGCCGCCGCGGTCATCACCCATGGCTACATCGGCCTCGCCCTCGCCACCCTGATGGCCGGCTTGTTGCTCGTGGCCTTCGGCCTCCTGCGTCTCGGCAAGTACATCGGGTACATCCCTTATCCGGTCGTCATCGGCTTCACCACCGGCATCGCGCTCATCATCGCCAGCACACAGCTCGATTCCGCCCTCGGGATCGCCGACCCCACCCCGGCCATCCCCGACTTCATTGGCCGGATTGCATACGTCTTCCGGCATGGTAGCCAAATCCACCTCGGCGGCCTCGCAGTCTCGGCCGGCACGCTCGCCGTCATCATTGGCCTGCGAAAGATATCGCTCAAGATTCCTGGCGCGCTCATCGCCGTCCTGCTCGGCACGGTCATCGTAACGCTCCTCGGCGTACCGGATTCCTCCGTCCAGACCATCGGCTCCAAGTTCAAAGAGATCAGCGCCAACTTCCACTTGACGGACTGGAGTACCGCCCTGCCCGACCGGGCCGCTTGGCTCGCCAAGGCTTGGGATGTCCTCCCACTGGCCTTCGGCATCGGTATCCTCGTAGGCATCGAATCCCTGCTCTGCGCAGTCGTGGCCGACGGGATGACGGGCGACCGCCATGACTCCGATACCGAACTAGCCGCCCAAGGCGTGGCCAACGTCGCTTCTGCCTGCTTCATGGGCCTTCCGGCGACTGGCGTCATCGCCCGCACTAGCACCAACGCCCGCGCCGGCGCGAAGTCCCCGATCTCCGGCCTGATCCATGCGGCGACGATCTTGGCTATCCTGCTCATCCTCGCCCCGCTGGTGAAACTCATCCCCTTGGCCTCCTTGGCCGGCGTCCTACTCTCCGTCTGCTGGCAAATGGCCGAGCTACCACTCTGGCCCCGCCTTTTCCGCGCGGGCGGCTCCGACATGGTCCTGCTGGTGCTCGCCTGCCTTATCACGGTCTTCGCCGACCTCATCTGGGCCGTCGGCCTCGGCGTGGTCGTGGCGTTCATCTTCCTGCTCATCCGCAAATCCTCGCATCCCGAGAAAGAGGAACCAGAGACTATTGACGTCGTGGAAGCCGAAGCCGAGGTGCGCCTCGCCCTTTCCGGCCATCTGCACTTCGGCCGCGCCGCCGAACCGCGTGCCGTCGAAGCCCGCCTCAAGGCCGGCACGCTGCACCTGACCCTGGACTTCAACCACGCCCTCTTCGTCGACTGTTCCTACGCCCAAGCCCTACGCGAACTCGCCCTCCATGCCCGCAAGCAAGGCGTGACCGTACGCGCCGTCGGCCTGCAGGGCCGCTCCGCCGCCGACTTCGCCCGCTTCGGCCTCAGCGAAGTCATCGGAATTTGAATACATAAGATTGTATAAGGAGGTACCGGGGGATAAAAACCCTTCATGCGACATGCCATTCTGGCCTTCCTCACGTTTTGGCTATCCCCGCAGTGTCAGGCGCTCTACATGCAGATCGACACCGAGAAAGTGCCGATCGAACGCATCCTCGAGAATCTTCAGGCCAAGCTTAAGCTCCAGCCAGACAGCTTTGATCTCCACTATCAGCTAGCCCGCGTCCACGCGATGGCCGCCTATTCCGAAGCGACGGTGCTGCCGGTCTATAAATCATACAAAGGTTTTGCCGGCCGGGTCATGTATACGGAAGGTGGTGGCGACAATGGCACCCCCATCAAGTGGGGATTCCAGAACGACCGCGGCGAGCGACCCAAGGGCAACGACATCGGCAAGAATTTCACGCTCGCCCTGCAGCATTATGAATCCGCCCTCGTCCTGATGAGGAAATCCAGCGACCTTGATGACATCAGAGGCCATGTGCTACCGGTGCAGTTGGGCTACGCCTGGTGCTTGGAGATGTCCGGCCTCAGAACCCAGGCCCTGGATTCGTATCGGCAGACCTTCTGCGCCGCCTGGCAGCTCGAGGTCTCGCATGATTTCGACGTCCAAGGATGGAAAAGCGGCAAGATCCTCCAACTGAACGACCTCAAGCCCATCGAAGAGCCGGCGGCCGACAAACCAGGCCGTCTTTCCAGCAGACACCCCGGACACCTCGGACCCGGCATCTGCTTCAGCGAGGAATCCATCAATTACATGCTTCGTCTCCTCGACATACGGAAGGATGCCACGGAAATCGGGGTACTGAACTACCATAAGAAACACCTTTCGACGATGGGCCGCATGATCACCCCCATCCTCATCCCGCTTGCGGACAGCCCGTTCGAAACCTTGATCAACCCTGACGCCGGCGTGGCCTTCGACCTCGATGGCTCCGGACTGGCTCGCCACTGGGGTTGGATCACGCCCAAGGCCGCCTGGCTGGTCTTCGACGGCAAGCAGACGGGGCAGATCACCTCGGGACTCCAGATGTTCGGCAGCGTGACCTTCTGGATCTTCTGGCGTGATGGCTATCAGGCACTGGGCTCGCTCGACGCCAACGGCGACGGGCTAATCAACGGGGCCGAGCTCAACGGACTGGCGCTGTGGCAGGACATCAATGGCAACGGCATCAGCGAACCAGGCGAAGTGAAGCCGATCGCGACCTACGGCATCGACCAGCTTTCCTGCCGCGGCGAAGCCGCCGGCCCGGGGCTGAGGTTGAGCCGCCAAGGCGTCCGCTTCAAAGACGGTACCGTTCGCCCTAGCTACGACTGGGATTCGCCGATGTGCGCCCCGGCCGCGGTGAAGTGAACTAGGGTCTGAGATTGCCCCGCAACGGTGCCACCCCTACGTTGCCGGCGTGAGCACGCCCTCCCTTCAAGCCCTGAAATCCGTCGCGCTGGCCACGGCCATCGCCGCCGGCGACTTACTGGCCAAAGGCGCCCAGATGAAGGTCAACGCCTCCACGGACGACGACGTGAAGATGCAGGCCGACGTGGATTCGGAACACCTGGTCCGCGACATGCTCAAGGCCACCGGCATCCCGGTGATCGGCGAAGAACTCGGCGGCGACGCCTCCCTCTACGAAGGCGACAACCTCTACTGGGTCGTCGACCCGCTCGACGGCACCTACAATTACCTCCGCCGCCAGCCCTCCACCTGCGTCTCTCTGGGCTTGATGCGCGGCAAGGAACCGGTGCTCGGGGTGATCCATGACTTCACCGGCAAGAAGACCTACCTCGGCGTCGTCGGCGAAGGCAGCTTCCTTAACGGTGTCCGCATCACGCCCGGCTGGGTCTCCGACATCAAGGACGCGTGCATCATGACGGGCTTCCCCGCCGCGGCCGACAAGTCCGGCCCCGCCATGGAGCTCTTCGTCCAGCAGGTCGGCCGTTATAAAAAAATCCGCATGATCGGCTCCGCCGCTCTCGCCCTCGCCTACGTGGGTGAAGGCGTCGCCGATACCTATTATGAATCCGGCACGAACCTCTGGGACGTCGCCGCCGGTCTCGCGATCATCAAGGCCTCGGGCGGATATTTCCGACTCGTCCCCACGGGCAAGCGCCCGTTGAACTACGACCTCTGGGCCTCGGCCCGCGAGGAGTGGACACGCTAAGGCCGCGCCTTAGGCGTGGACAAGAGGCCTGATACGAGTAGGTTTCCGACGTGCTCCTCGCCCTGACCAATCCGATCAAAGAAGCTATCATCAAGCATGCGGTGGAGAACTACGCCGAGAAGGTCCTCGGTCAGGATTACGGCTCGATGGGCTTCTGGGTCGCCCTCGCGATGGTCGTCGTCTACATCCCGCTTCTCGGACGACTCGCTGCCGCGCACTTCTTTGGCAAGGATGGCACGACCTTCGGTATCGGCCTCACAGGCCTCGTCTCCGTTGCGCTGACGTTCGCCGCGATCTGCATGGCCGATACGAGCCTTTCGGGCTTCATCCCGAAATCCATCGAGATCTTGGTCATCTCGCTCTGCACGGCCACGGTCGTCCTGCTGGTCACCAGCGCCTCCGCCCAGGTCCTGAGCATGGGCTTCGGCCCTTCCCTCGGCCTCCAGCTGATTTTCTGGAATATCGTCTTCCTCGCCCAGCTAGCCACACGCTTCCTGATGGATTTCTGGAAGCACGTCTAAGGCCTGACATCCCTGGATAACAAGAAGGCCGGCCTCCTCGCGGACGCCGGCCTTCTGCTTTGATCGCTTACCGAATCAGCCCGTGGCTTGGAGGCCGGCGGCGATGGCGTTCAGCGAGAGGAGCATCTGCGGCAAGAGCGCGTCGGCTTCCTTGCGGTCGCCGTCGGCGACGCGCTTGCGCCAGTCCTTGAGCAGGGCGACCTGCTGTTCGTGCAGGAGGTCGATCGCGGATTCGCGCAGAGCAATCACCTTGCGGAGACGCGGACGTCCTTCGCTGAGCTTCGAACCGGAAAGCTCGTCCAGCATCTTGCGGGTCAGGTTATGCTCGGCGAGGATACGGTTCAGGAAGAGGCCGCGCAGTTTCTTGTCGGTCACGAGCGCACCGTAGAGCTTCATCATGCTGCGATTGGAAGCCAGGACGCTGGTGGAGGCGTTCTTGAGCATGTAGCGCAAGGGCGGCCAATCATCGTAATTCTTTCGGATAACCTCGAATCCCTTGGGGTCTTCGTCCTTAAGGCGGGCCAGCGCGGAGCCGACGCCGTACCAGCCGGAGAGATAGAAACGAGCTTGGCTCCAGGCGAAGACCCACGGAATGGCGCGCAAGTCCTCGAGCGAGGCGGCGCCGGTACGGCGGGACGGACGCGAGCCGATACGGCTGGCTTCGATGACGTCGATCGGGGTGGCCTGGCGGAAGAACTCGATGAAGCGCGGGGTCTGGATGAGCGACTGGTAGGCCTCGCGGGAGAACTCGGCGAGACGGTCCATCACCTTGGCCTGCGCGGTCTCGCTGCGGACGGCGACGTCGTGCAGGAAGGTGTTCTGGGTCACGCCGGCGGTCAGCAACTCGAGGTTATTCACCGCGGTGATGTGATTGGCGTACTTCTGGGTAATGCTCTCACCCTGCTCGGTGACGCGCATCTCGCCCTGAATGGAACCCTGCGGGAGCGCGTCGATAAAGCGGTGCGTCGGGCCAGCGCCGCGGGAGATGGTGCCGCCTCGGCCATGGAAGAAGACGATGCGCACGCCATGCTTCTCGCCGACGGCGGCGAGGTTCTGCTGGGCGCGGTAGAGATTCCAGAGCGAGGCGAGGATGCCGCCGTCCTTATTGGAGTCGGAGTAGCCGATCATCACCTGCTGGGTGAGACCGTCGGTGATGCCAGCGTCGCGGCGGGCCTGCAGCGTGCGCTTGGTCATCGGATGGGATAGGAACGCGTCCATGATGCCGGTGCTTCGTTCAAGGTCGCCGATGGTCTCGAAGAGCGGGACGACCGGGAGGAGACAGTAGGCGCCTTCCGAACCACCGGCGGTGAGGCCAGCTTCGCGGGCCAGGAGGTAGACAGAGAGAAGGTCGGACACCGAGCGGGTCATGCTGACAATCAGCGAACCTAGGCCGGCCGAACCGTACTGACCGATATGGGTGACGAGCGTGCGGTGGCAGGCCACCACCGCGTCGGCCTCCGTACCAATGCTGGCCTGCTCGCGCATGAACGGACGGGTCGAGCGTAATTCGGAGTCGAGGAAGCCGAGACGGCGGGATTCATCCCACTGCGCGTAATTCGTGTCATCCTGACCGGTGGCGGCAAGGAGCTGGCCAATCGCCTTATCGTGGAAGGCGCTATTCTGGCGGATATCCAGGACGGCCATATGGAAGCCGAAGGTACGCAGGAAGCGCAGCAACGGATCGAGTTCCGCGCGGGCGATCCGGCCGGCGCCAACTTCGACCAAGGTCTCACGCAGGAAGAGCAGGTCGGCAATGACGCCCTCGGGCGTACGGTGCTGACCATGACCCAATTCACCTTCGGCATTGGGCAGGCGGAGGCGTGTCAGGTTGATGTACTGGCGCCAGGTCTCTCCGATATTGCGCTTGAGGGCTTCCTCGCCGGCTTCGCCATGGGCGGCGGCGTGCTTGGCTACCTGACGGAGGAACACCGCCGGCGGCTCCTGCAGGTGATCGCCGAGGGAGAGGCGCTGGCCGAGGGTCTCGAGGCGCTCGTTGCAGATTGCGACCGCCGTGGAGCGGAAGAGATTCAACGCGCGGGCGGTGACATCGGCCGTGACCAGCGGGTGGCCGTCACGGTCGCCGCCGACCCAGGTGCCGAGAGCGATCTGGGGCAATGAATCCGGATGTTCGACGCGGGCAGGGTCGAAGCCGGCTTCCTCCCAGGCCTGACGCAGACGCAGGTCCATGCTGACGACGGCGTCCGGAAAGACCTTCGAAAGGAAGTAATTAATGTTCCGGAGTTCCGACGCCACGTCGGGCTTCTGGTGATAGATTTCACCGGTGCGCCAGAGACGCTCGAGCGCGACCTTGATCTCTTCGCGGATCGCGCGCTGTTCGGCGACGGTCCACATGTTGTTTTCGCGACGGACGAGCAGCTTGTAAATCTCGCGGTGGATCTCCAGGACCGTGGCGCGCTTCGCTTCGGTCGGGTGGGCGGTGAGCACAGGCTCGACGCGCATGCGGTTGAGGCGCTTGGCGATCTGCTTGTCGGTCAGGCCAGCGGCGGTAAGGGCACGGAGTGCGCGACCCCACGAGCCAGGATCGGAAGCGAGGCCATGCTTGTCTTCGCGGAGACGCTTGGACTGCGCCGAAGCATTTTCTTCCACCATGTTCAGGAGCTGGAAGGCGATCGAATACGCCTGCACGCCGCGGTAGGAAAAGATCTGCACCCCGCGCAGTTTGCGCTTACCCATCCACGGCAAAGTGCCGGCCAAGTCCTTGTGGTCGAGCTGCTCGAGCACCTCGACGAAGCACGTCATCATGAAGTCGAGGTCCTTGTCGACTTTCTTAAGCCCGCGGGCGAGATCGGTGCTGATAGCCATGCGACGACAGTCGTAGCACGGGCACAGGAAATCTCGCAACCGCAAACCCCCTCGGCTTGCGTCCAAGGCGTTCGGCTCTTTGATGGAAAGTCGCCATGTCGGACTCACGGCTCATCCTCCCCGACCTCTGGCAGCAGGACGCCCTCCGTGCCCTCCGCCAAGGCGAGGACGTGGTAATCCAAGCCCCGACCGGCGCCGGCAAGACCCACGTCTTCGAGCTTCTGATCAAAGGTGGGCATCGTGGACAGGCGGTCTACACGGTCCCGACCCGTGCCTTGGCCAACGACAAGCGGGCCGAATGGCTAGCCCTTGGCTGGGATGTCGGCATCGCGACCGGTGACGTCAGCGACAACCTGGGCGCCCCAGTAATGGTGGCTACCTTGGAGACCCAGCGGCACCGTTTCCTCGAAGGAAGGCACCCTGACCTACTCGTGGTGGACGAATACCAGATGCTGGCGGACAGCCGCCGCGGCGCGGCCTACGAGACGGTCCTGGCCATCGCCCCACCCTCCACCCAGCTCCTCCTGCTCAGCGGGAGCGTCTCCAACCCCAAGGCCGTCGCAGAATGGCTCCGCAGCCTCGGCCGCAAGGTGACCCTCATCGAAGAGCACACCCGCCCCATCCCTTTGGAGGAAGTCTCGCTGGACGCCTTGGAGACCCGCGAGCCGACCGGCATCAAGGGCCACATCGCCCGGGCCGTGATCCGCGCCGTCCTGGCCGACCTTGGCCCGATCCTGGTCTTTGCCCCCCGCCGCCGGGCCGCCGAGCAGATCGCCCGCGACATCGCCGCCGGACTCCCCCTCGGCAATGGCCCCGCACTCTCGCCCAGCCAACGAGCCATGGCTGGCGACGACCTCAACCGACTGCTTCGCCAAGGCGTCGGCCTCCACCACAGCGGCCTGACCTTCGACCAACGCACCGAGCTCATCGAGCCTTGGGCCAAGGCCGGCAAGCTCAGCGTGGTGGTCGCGACGACCGGCCTGGCTTCGGGGATCAACTTCTCCCTTCGTTCGGTGCTCGTCACCGACCGCCGCTACTCCGCCGAGCACGCCGAACGCGAAGTCCGCCCGGACGAACTCCTCCAGATGTTCGGGCGAGCCGGACGCCGCGGGCTCGACGACCGCGGCTTCGCGCTCTGGACCGGGGACAGCCCCCGCCTCGGTGAAGCCAAGCCGCTCCAGCTCAAACGCAGCGAGGCCCTCGACTGGCCGGCCTTCCTTTCGTTAATGCGTCGAGCCGAAGACCCGAAAGCGGCCGCCGTCAAACTGGCCAAGGCGCTCTTCACGCGCGAACCGATCGACCTTGCCTTGGATCGATTGGCCGAAGACCTGCCAACCGACATCCCCGCGGCCGCCGCCGGCGCGACGCGCCACATCGACGAGATCTGCGGAAGGAACGGTACTTGGCAGCGCGAACGGCCGACTCACCTCGTCCCGCTCTCGCAAGCGCTCATCTACGTGAAGGACACCTGGCACCCCGCCCTCACCAAACCCGACTCCCTTCGTGCCCTGCCCTACGGCACTCCCTGCAAGCTCGAGACGAGCGAAGGCCTGCGCTATGGACGCACGATCACGCTCGCACACTTCCCCAAGGAAGCCGGCGCTTCGCACCTCACGCCCGCCGAATGGTTACTGAAGGCCTTGCGCAAGCTCGAAGGCGGCCAAGTCCGCCCGCGCACCTGGAAGCTCGAACTCCTCGAGAAAGAAATCCTGCCGCTACTCCCCAAACTGACCCAAGGTGGGCTCGCCCATGGCGGAATCTACCTCGGCCGCGACAGCGTCCAGGTGAAGCTCGATTACTCCCGCGCCGATGTCCGCGTCTGGCCGGATGCAGACAACCACCCGCTGATCAACCCGCCCCGCCGACAGGTCGAGAAGCAGGACATCAACCTGCGCGAAGTCCTCGGCGGAGGCACGATGCACACCGCTCGGGCGGGTCGTCTCTGGAAGAAACTCGGCTTGATCGACGCCGCCGGGCATCCGACCGAACGTGGATACATCGCCTCTCTCTTCCAACACGGCGAAGGACTCGCCGTCGCCGCCGCCCTTGAGGACTCAGCGTATGACGCCCGCGCCATCGCTTGGGACCTCGCCGAGCTCCGTGCTGGCGAACGCGTAGCCTCGGCCGGACGTAATTCCAGCCGCCTCGGCGCCTGCTGCCGCCTCGCTTACAAATCCCTGACCGCCGAGGGCTACCTACGCGAAGGCCTGCCCGCCGGCTTCGGGGAGGGCTGTGCCGAAGCGCTCAAAGGCTTCGCCCTCCACGGCAAGATTCCGCCGGTCAACGCCGAAGGCCACGGGCCTGGCCAAGGCGACCTCGAACGCGCCGTCCTCGAATGGCGTAGCACCCTGCAGCTCATCGCACACGGTCCCTCCCACCCTTCCGATCGCTGGCAACAGTTACGCGTGGCGGCCCAAGAAGTGCTTGGGCGTATTATCGGCAAGGCGGCTGAGCGCCGCTAAGGCTTACTTGCCCGCGATCACTTTCGCCGCGGCCTTAGCCATCTCGCCGGCACCCGCGGTGTTCGGGTGGACGCGGTCCGGCAGCAGCTCGGGGGATTTTTCGAGGGCGGCATGCATGTCGATCACGCCGCAACCCAGTTCCTTGGCGAGGGCGTCGACGCGCGGAATCTCTTTCTGGATGTTCTCCTCGTTGATGCCGTAGTTGCCCTTGCCGGGTACCGGCACGGGGCGACAGACGAACACCTTCGGCTTGGACTTGAGGGACTGGAACGACTTCACGAGCTCGCGGTAATCGGCGTCGAACTCGGCCTCGAACTTCCAGTTCTGCGGCTTGGTATCGTTCGTACCGAGCATGATGACCACGATCGCCGGCTCCATCGCGAGGGCGTCCTGATATTTCTTTTCCTTCCAGTAAGGGAAGTCGCCCTTCTTCAGGAGCGTGCGACCGCTGACGCCAAAGTTGCCGACCTGATAGCCATCGCCGAGCAAGGCCTGTAACTGGGCCGGATAGGACTTACCCTTCTGGGCACCGGAGCCCTGGGTGATACTGTCGCCGACGCAGGCGACTTTGATGGGTTCGGCGGCGCGGGCGGTCATGAGGGAAATCAGGGCGAGAAGGAAGATTCGCATGGGGTTCGCCTAATGAAAGCCGCGCGAAGGCCTTTCCAAGGCCTAAGTCTCGGCTTTTGCCCTTCCCTGCGGGGCCGGCGGACGCTATCTTGAGCGGACAGTCATACATGTGCGTTCGCGCGGAGTAATCCGTGAGGAAAGTCCGGACACCACAGGGCAGGATTCCCGCCGCAAGTCGGGGCACGTCGCAAGGCGTGACGGATAGTGCCACAGAGAAGATACCGCCTCCTCCGCAAGGAACGAGGTAAGGGTGAAAAGGTGGGGTAAGAGCCCACCGCTCGAAGGGTAACCGACGAGGCAAGGTAAACCCAATCCGGTGCAAGACGAACAGGGACCGTCCGAGGTCGCCCACCAAGGTCCCGGGTTGTCGCACCGCCGCAAGGCGGGTCCGCAAGGTCAGAGAAATGAACGCGCAGGGGATCGGCGAGAGCCGCCCAAGGACAGAATCCGGCTTATAGTGTATGGCTCAAAAGACGGAGGGCCGAACGGAAACGTTCGGCCCTCCCCCTTTGCGGACTGATCAGGTCGCTCAGCTACGCTGCGCGATCGGCGAGTACTTGCGCTCGGTGTTGCCGACGTAGATCTGACGGGGGCGATGGATCTTCTGCTTCGGGGTCTCGGCGATTTCCTTCCAGTGCGAGATCCAGCCCGGCATGCGGCCGATGGCGAAGATGACGGTGAACATCTCCGTCGGGATGCCGATGGCCTTGAGGATGATGCCCGAGTAGAAGTCGACGTTCGGGTAGAGGTTCCGCTGCTTGAAATAAGGGTCGTTGAGCGCGGCTTCCTCGAGGCGCATGGCGATGGCCAGGAGGGGGTCGTTGATGCCGAGGACCTTGAGGACCTTGTCGCACTGGGTCTTGATGATCTTGGCGCGCGGATCGTAGTTCTTGTAAACGCGGTGACCGAAGCCCATCAGGCGGACGCTCTTGGTCTTGTCCTTGGCGTCGGCGATGAAACGGGAGCCGTCGTCGCCGGAAGCGTGGATTTCCTCGAGCATCTCGATGACGGCCTGGTTGGCGCCGCCATGCAGCGGGCCCCAGAGGGCGCAGACGCCGGCGGAGACGGACGGGAAGAGGTTGGCGCCGCCGGAGGCGACCATGCGCACGGTGGACGTGGAGCAGTTCTGCTCGTGGTCGGCGTGCAGGAGGAGGATCAGGTCGAGCGCACGGGCGATTTCCGGATGGACGGCGTAATCGGCGTTGGGCTGCGAGAAGAGCAGGTGCAGGAAGTTGGAGCAGTAATCGAGACCCGGCTTCGGGTACACGGGCGGCTCGCCTTCCTTGGAGCGGTGGGCGAGCGCGGCGAGCGTGCGGACCTTGGAGATCAGGACGGCGGCGGTCTCGTCGAACTTGGCCAAGTCATGCGTACGCTCGTTGGTGCCGAGCTCAGGGTAATAGCAACCGAGGGTATTCAGCGTGGCGGACAGCACGGCCATCGGATGGGCGTTACCTGGGAAACCGCTGAGCGCGATGCGCAGGCCTTCGTGGATCTGCGAGTTGTCGAGGATGCGAGCCTTGAAGGCGGTCAGCTGGGCGGTCGTAGGGAGCTCGCCGTAGACGAGGAGATAAGCCGTCTCGATGAAGTTGGACTTCTCGGCGAGTTCTTCGATGCCGTAACCACGGTAGCGAAGGATGCCCTTCTCGCCGTCGATGAAGGTGACCTTGGACTCGCAGGCGCCGGTGTTGGCGTAGCCGTCGTCAAAGGTGATGTAGCCGGTCTCGTCGCGCAGCTTGCGGACGTCGACCCCGCGTTCGCCTTCGGTGCCGACGACGATGGGGAGGACGATGTCTTTGCCGTCCAGGTTAAGAGTGGCGTTTTGAGAGCTCATGGCGGGGGTGTTGCCGCCAGAGTCGAAAACACGCCTCAGCGGGCGGACAAAGTCAGGAAATTGCGGTAGAGTTGCAAGCCTTTGACCTGACTTTTCTCCGGATGGAACTGGGTCGCGAAGACCCGGCCCCGCCGGACACCGCTCACGAACCGGCCCGCATAGTCGGTCTCGCACCAGACCAGGGAGGGGTCGGTCTCGACGACACGGTAACTATGCACGAAATAGAACGGTTCCCCTTCGGCCCGCAGGCCTTCGGTCAGGGGGGCGCCCGGCTTGAAGATGGCCTCATTCCAGCCCATGTGGGGGATGCGCAGACCGGGCTGGGACGGGAAGCGGCGGACGACCCCGGGGAAGATGGCCAGACCCGGGCGGTCAGCCTCCTCGGAACGCTCAAAGAGGACCTGGAGGCCCATGCAGACGCCCAGGAAAGGACGGTCGGCGGCGATCCACTGCTTCAGGAAGGACTCGAAGTCGGTACGGCGGATACAGTCCATGCAGTCGGCCATGGCACCCTGCCCCGGAAACACGACCGACTCGGCCTTCTCAGCTTCAGCCGGAGTCGCGGCCAGAAAGGCATCCGCTCCCGCGGCGACCATCGCGCGGCTGACGCTACGCAGGTTGCCCATCCCGTAATCGATGACGGCCACCCGCGGGCGACGCACTGACCCAGAGGCTTCCACGGTCAGGCCAGCGTACCCTTGGTGCTCGGCACGCGGCCACCCTGGCGCGGATCGACTTCCAGCGCTTCACGCAGAGCACGGGCGAAGGCCTTGAACAGGGCTTCGGCGATGTGGTGCGGTTCGTCGCCGTATTCCAGCTTCAGGTGCAGGTTGCAACCGAGCGAATTGGCGAGGCCTTGGAAGAACTCGCGGACGAGCGCGATGTTGAAGTCCTTGACCATGTAGTTGGTGATCTCGACCTGATAGACCATCATCGGACGATTGCTGAGGTCGACGGCGCAGCGGGCCAAGGTCTCATCCATCGGCAAGATGAAGAAACCGTAGCGGCGGATGCCGGCCTTGTCGCCAAGCGCTTCCTTAATGGCCTGACCGAGCACGATGCCCACGTCTTCCACCGTGTGGTGGTAGTCGACGTCGGTATCGCCAGTGGCCTTGACCTTGAGGTCGACCAGGGAGTGGCGGGAGAGCAGCGTCAGCATGTGGTCGAAGAAGGCCACACCGGTGGCGATTTCCGAGGTACCGGTACCGTCCAAGTTCACCTCGAGGGCGATCTTGGTCTCGGCGGTGTCCCGTCGGAGGCTGGCTTTGCGAACGACTGCGCTCATACCCCAGAAATCCCCGCGGAAGGCGGGATTGTCAACCTCACCCTTCCATCCAAGCCGCTACGGCCTGCAAGAACGCATCGGTTTCCTGCTCCGTGCCCACGGAGATACGCAAAGACTTCTCGGTGAGGCGATGGTTCGGGAAGCGGCGGACGAGAATCTTGCGGGCCCGGAGGAACTCGAAGCAGTGCGCAGAAGTCTCGACGGAAGCAGCGCGCGTCGAAGACACGGGAGCGGCGAGCACGAAGTTGCCGGCGGCGGGATTCACCTGCCAGCCGAGCTTGCGGAGCGCGGCGGCCAGGCGTTCACGCGTGGCGCGGACCTGGGTGACGGTGACGTCCAGCCACTCACGGTCATCGAGCGCCGCGGCAGCCGCAACCTGTGCGAGGCGGTCGACGTTATAGCTATCCCGGACACGGTGCAGAATCTCAGCCACACCGACAGGACAGAGCGCGTAACCGACACGAAGTCCGGCCAGCGCATGCGCCTTGGACATCGTCCGTGTGACGATGACGTTGGGCAGCTCGCGGGCGAGCGCGACACAATCAGCGTCGGCGAACGAGGCGTACGCTTCGTCCACGACGAGCATGCCAGGGAAAGCCTTGGCGACGGCTCGGACGACGTCCGGCGTGAAGGCGACGCCGAGCGGGGCGTTCGGGTTCGTCAGGAAGAAGACGGCGGCACCGCACTGGGCGATCGCGTCGATATCCACGCCAAGCAAATCCGTGACCTCGACCTTGACGACTTCAGCAGCCTGGGCCGCGGCGAGCACGGGGTAAAGCGAGTAGCTCGGGTTGAGCATGCCAATCGGGCGACTAGGGCCCGCATAGGCGCGGATGATCAGGTTAAGGATGTCGTCCGAACCGTTGCCGGCGACGACGCGCGCGGCATCGAAACCATGGAAGCGTGCGACCGCTTCGCGCAAGGGGGCGGAGTCGGGCGAAGGGTAAAGACGGAGCGAAGCGCCATCATTGACCAAGGCGGCCCGGATGGCCTCGAGCGAACGCAAGCTGGGCGGGTAAGGGTTCTCGTTAGTATTGAGCTTCACCCATCCCCCGCCCTGCGGCTGTTCTCCGGGAACATAAGGCGACATGGCTGCGACATGCGGATTCGCGGCAGGAATCTTGGCGGACATCAGCGTAACTTGAGTTTGGCGGAGGCGAAATCTTGGAGCAGGCCACGGGTCTTACCCGCATCCGCACTGGCAACGACCTTCGCCGCGAGCTCGCGCAGCTCAGACGCGGCGGAATGGCGGAGTACGAAGCGGATCTCCGGCAAGGCGGCGGGCGTCATGCTGAGCTCATGCACGCCGAGACCGATCAGCAAAGGCGCCCACAGCGGATCGCCGCCGAGCTCCCCGCAGACAGCGACCGGGATGCCGCGCTTCTGGGCGGCGGCAAAGATGACCATGAGCGTCCGCACCACAGCGGGGTGGCACGGATCGTAAAGCGAGGCGACGCGCTGGTTGCCACGATCGACGGCCAGCAGGTACTGCACCAGGTCGTTGGTGCCGACGCTAAAGAAATCGGACTCGGCGGCGAGCTCGGCGGCGACGGCGGCGGCGGACGGAATCTCGATCATCGCGCCGAGTCCGATCGGGGCGGCCGGGCGGACACCTTCGCGAGCGAGTTCGGCTTCGACATCACGGAAGACCTTCTTCGCGCGGCGGAGTTCCTCGACTCCCGAAATCATCGGAAACATGACCTGCACCGGTCCGTGGGTGGCGGCGCGGATGAGGGCGCGGAGCTGCGGACGGAAGACATCGGGACGCTCGAGGCAGAGACGCACGGCGCGGTAGCCCATGAAAGGATTCGCTTCGTCGGCGAGGTCGCCGAGGCGCTTGTCGCCACCGAGGTCGAGCGTCCGGAAAGTCACCGGGCGGCCCTTGGCGGCCTTCACGACTTCAGCATATTCCTCATACTGGACCTGTTCGTCCGGCCAGCCGTCGAGGCGCAGGTAAAGGTTCTCGGTGCGATAAAGGCCAACACCGCGGGCGCAGTAGGCCAAGGCATCTTCCATTTCGGCGGGGTCGCCGATGTTGGCCTGCAGGCAGAAGGCGGTGCCATCCGTCGTGAGTTCGGGCAAGGCGACCTCGGAAAGCACGCGGTCGCGGCGGGTCCGGATAGCCTGTTCCTTATCGCGATACCCTTCGATGGTCTCAGGCGTCGGATTGATGATGACGAGACCCGATTCGCCGTCGACGAGGATGACATCACCTTCCTGCACAGACTCCATCAGACCCTTCACGCCGACGACCGCGGGGACGTCCAGCGAACGGGCCATGATCGCGGAGTGACTGGTACGACCGCCCTCTTCGGTCACGAACGCGAGCACGCCTTCGTCATGCAGACCGGCGGTATCCGAAGGAGTCAAGTCGCGCGCGGCGACGACGTGAGCCTGCGCGGCCTGGCCGACACGTTCGGGCTGGGTACCGAGCAGCTGGTCGAGCACACGTCCGGTCACATCGCGAATGTCCGACGCCCGCTCGCGCAGGAAGTCGTCATCCATCTTCTCGAAGATCTCGATGTAGCGCTGCGCGACCTCCTGGAAACAGAACTCGACATTAAAACCGCTGCGGCGGACCTCCTTGCTGACATCATCAATCAAGGCGACGTCTTCAAGGACGAGTAGGTGCGCATCGAAAATTGAGGCTTCCGATTCGTTGAGCTTACGGGCGACGTCGTCCCGGAGCTGCGAGATCTCCACACGGGTGGCGGCCAAGGCGGCCTCGAGACGGCGAAGCTCGGCCTCAGGATCGGCGACCTTCTCGCACGACACGATGGTCATACCCCGCATCAGCGGGTAGGCGGGACCACGGGCCACTCCAGGAGCGGCGGCGATACCCTTGAGGCGTACCTCGGGCCTATGGTTTCCGGCCTTCATTCGTGCGTCAATTGACCGTCACGGAACGAAGGAAGCAAGGCAGGATTAGGTTCAGACCTCGACGGCCGTCGGCTCGTCGGTCGGCATGGCCATATCCGGCATCACGAAGTTGGGCATCGTGAGATCCGGAATCTCGACGGACTGCGACAGGTCGAAGTCTTGGACCGCGTCGGTCAGCAGGCGCAGAGGCAACTCGGTTCCGCCTAGGACCTTCTCCTCGGCGGCTGGGGAATCGACATAGGAAAGCAGACCGGAGTATTCGGCCGGAATGGTCACCTGCAACTCGACGAGCACCAGCGCGAGCAGGCAGAGGTGCGCGAAAGAACGGCCCATCCGCTGACCGAAGGCATGCAGCCAGACCATCACGCCGGAAAGGGAACGCTCTTCGCGACGGCTAAGAAAGCTGAGCTGGGCCTTGTGGAGGCGAACCCGCGACTGAAAGCGGGCGCGAAGCTCAGGGGACTGACCGAGGGCGGCACGCAGACGGGCGACCTGCCCTTCGGAGGCATTACCCTCGAGGAACGCGGCCACCAGGGATTCGAATTCGGAAGTGCTCATCCGCGGAACTCATCTCCCATGAGTTCGCGCAAGGCTTCGCGGGCGCGGTTGATGCGACTTTTCACGGTACCGATGGAGAGGCCGAGGTCTTCGGCGATCTCTTCATAGGACATATTGCGGACGTTGCGCATCGTCAGGATACGAGCGTGTTCCGGCTTCAATTGTTCCATGCATTCGGCAACTTTGTTGACGAATTCGTTATGCTGGGCCTCGTGGCCGGGCCCCTGGGCGCCGTCCGAAAGGATGTCATGCAAGGTGGCGCCAGGATCGTCACCGAGGTCGGCGTCAAGCGACATGGACTGATCGCGCTTCCGACGGCGCCAGTACCAGTAACGGTTACGGGCCAGATTCGTGCCGATCTGATGGATCCAGGTCGAGAAAGTCGCCGTGCCGCGAAACGAAGCCAGCACGCGATGAGCCCGGATGAAAGTGTCCTGGGTAATCTCTTCCGCGTCCTGACGATTGCGCAGCAAGGAGAAGACCTTAGCGAAGATACGGCCCTGATATTTCAGGACCAATTCGTTATAAGCCGAGAGATCCCCTTCACGGGCGCGGTCCAATGCGGACTGGTCGGCTTCGGTCTCCATTAAGGGAAGATTAAGAGGGGGTGAAGAAAACAGGTCGGAATCGACCCATAATCGTGGTGACATATCTTTACATTCCCCCCTCCCTAATCAACCTATTTCAGACCCCACCTCGGAGCCGATGTTCACTTCCAGCAAGAAACCCCCTACCCTCTCCTGGGTCGACTGCCTCAGCGGAGCCCGGGGACTCATTGACAGCCTTCCGTCCTCCCTGCCCGGCGATAGTGCCAACCCGTCCCTTTCCTTGGTCAAAAGCGGCGAAGCTGTCGCCTTGGAACCCTCCGGCCACGGCGCCGCCCTCGTCAACGGCGCCCCGCTCCGTCAGCGCCTCGAAATCTCCGAAGCCACGACAATCCAGCTACCGTCCGCCCTCCTGGTCGCCGCCCCACCCGACCAGCAGAATTTTGCCTTCATCCGTACGGACCTCTGGGTCCTCTTCGACGCCCAGACCGGCGATCAGCTCGGCGAATTCCCCCCCCAACGCCTCCTCGACGTCGCCCAGGAACTCGGCCGCGCCACCGATACCCTCGCCTGCACGCCGCAGGGACTTGAGGTCGGCTTTAGCCTTTCGCAGATCGCGCCGCTGCTTTCCCCTCAGGAAGAAGCGCCCATCCGGCCGAGTGGCAAAGCGCTACTCGCCGCCGAACAGAATCGCGGTGCGCACCTCTGCCCGGTCTGCTGGACGCGCTTCGACGCAGGCGACGCGTTGAGCATCGCGGTCCACGAAGACCTGCGCGGCGACCCAATCCTTGGCTCCGACGTGCGCCTGCGCTTCCAACCGACGCGCTTCAACGACCAAGGCCTCGCTCTCGACCCGATGGGCCTCGCGTGCACCGACATCGCCTGCCCGCATTGCCGACGCCAGCTGCCGCCCGGCTATCTCGACCGCCCGCACCGCATCATCTCGCTCATCGGCGCGCCCAGCGCCGGCAAGTCCTACTACCTCGCCGTACTTACGCGCACACTGCAGGACCGCCTGCCGGAGGACTTCAACCTGGCCTTCAAGGATGGCGACCCCAGCGGCAACATGCTGCTGAACCAGATGCGCAACACGCTCTTCTCCGCGGCCACGCCAGAAGACGCGCTTCTCGGCAAGACGGCCCTCGAAGGCGCCACTTACGAGAAACTGCCCCGCCTCGGACGCATGGTCTCCCTGCCCCGTCCGTTCATCTACTCCATCAGCCGCCCGGGCCAGCAGCGCAATGAGACCTCGGTCATTCTCTACGATAACGCCGGCGAACACTTCGAGCCTGGCATCGATATCCATGACTCGCCCGGCGCGATGCACGTCGCGACGTCGAGCGGACTCATCTTCCTCTTCGACCCGACCGCCAACGCGCGCTTCAAAGCCAAACTCGTCGGCGTCGAGGACCCGCAGTTCACGCTCAAAGGACGCATCGACCAGCAGGACAGTATCCTGGCCGAAATGGAGACCCGCATGAAGCGCGTCCTCGGACTGGCCCAGGACGAACGCATCAAGACCCCGCTCGCCTTCGTCGTCGGCAAGTCCGACACCTGGGAGAAGCTCTTGAGCTCCCCGCTCGAACCGATCGTTAAATCCGGTGCACTCGACCTTGCCGCCGTCGCCCGCAACTCCGCCCGCGTCCGCGAAGTCCTCGTGACGCTCTGCCCCGGACTCGTCGCCTCGGCGGAATCGCTCGCGGAACAGATCAGCTACTTTGCGGCTACGTCCTTCGGACACACCCCAGTGATGATCCAAGCCGGACTGAACAAGGGCCGCATCGCCCCTGACCCGCAGCGCCTCGCGCCAGCGCACGTCGAAGAACCTCTCTATTGGCTGATGCACCTCGCTTCCCCGGCGATGTTCCCCTCGTCCGAAAACTCCGCCCGCTGATGCCCCTCCAACTTATCTTCACTTCGGCGCCGCAGGGACTCACTCCCGGCCGCAGCGGTTATTGCACCGTCGCCCGCCACCGCGCCATCCCTGAACGCCTGGCCCAGCTGCTTGAATCCGTCGGCACGCCGCATGAACGGCCCGAAGGCGAGACGTTCACTCTCCGCATGCTCGAAGCCGGAGGTAAGAACTGGTGCGTACTCTCTCGCTTCGTCGCCCGTGGTCTCGACTACACCCAACGCGACAACCGCCTGGCCCATCACCTGATCTTCTCCTTGGAAGAAGCCGCCCTCCTGCCTCCGCCCGCCGCCATCGCCGGACGCTGGAAAGGCTGGCGCGATGAATGGTCCGGCGCCCCCACCTGGCTCGAAGGCGAAGATCGACCGCTCCAATTGGAAACACAGACGCCGCTGACGCCCGCCGTGACGTGGCGTGAAGAAACCGGCACTGGCGCCAAGGCCGCTTGGCTCATCAACGCCTCCGGCCCCGCCGCCGTCGGCCTGCTCAATCCGCCCGAAACCCTGCGTCTCCTCCGCCTCCTGGCCGAGGCCTCCGCGCTGCTCGGCAAATCCGCTTGGGCCGCCACCTTCACCACCGACGCCACTACCACGGGCAGCGACGGCTTCCTCTGGGCCGTCAACTCGACCTCCGCCGCGGTGACGATCGACTTCACCACCGCGAAATCCCTGCCAGCTCCCTCGGGCGATATCGCCCGTCAGGCCGCCGCCGGACTGACTTCGCCCAAAGCCCCCGCCGGACAACCGCAACGTCGCGCCGCCTCCGCCTCCGCCTCCCCCGCCAACGGCAATAACTCGGTCGCTTGGATCATCGGCGGAATCATCATCCTCGCGGCTGGCGCCACAGCGCTCGTCATGCTGAACCGACGACCCGAACCCACGCCTCCCCCGGTCGTCGTCGAAGTGAGGTCCCAACCCACGCCGGAAAACGCGAAGTCCGATGAGATCCTGAAAGCCAACCGAGCCCTCACCGAGATTCAGGGCCTGATGGAGTCCGACGACTTCATGGCCGCCGCCAAGTTGTGGGCCGAGACGAGCATGCTTTCGCCGACCTTCGTCCGTAACTACCGCGAACAAATCCTGCCTCGTATCCTCAGCAACTTCTCGGCCAGCGTGACCAAACAGCTGCTGACCCGACTGGACCGACCCGGCGTCCTCAACGACCCCAAGTCCCTGCAGGAATCGATTGCCGAAGCCAAGGAAGCCCTTCGCCTCGGCGCTGAGATCAAGGTGCCACAGGATGAGTCATGGAAGCGTCTGCAAGCCTGCCTCGATCGTGCGCAGTCGCTGACTAACATCGAAGTGCGGCCGACGATGGTCATCCCGGGCGAATGGCGGACCGGCGAATCCGGCCCGAACTCCCCTTCCCAAGCCGACTTCCCGCTCTCTCGTTCCGCCACCGACGCCGTGGCGAAGTTCGTCGAGGCCTCCGGCGCCAGCCAGCGTGAGTCCGTGCAGATTCGCATCCGCCTGCTCGCCTTCACCTCCCCTCACCTCCGTGACGACCGTACGAAATACCTGAGCGGCGAGATCCGCCGTACGCCACAGTCGACGTGGATCGAATCCTCGCCCGAGCCCGGCAAGCTGCCGGCGATCGGCATCAATCTCAGCAACCGACGCAACGAGGTCTCCCTGAACTTCCCCACCGGCGAAGGCGCGCGCGCCGGCGCTAATCGCCTCATCGAGGTGATTCTCCCGAAAGGCGATCGTCAGTGCTTTGCGCTCGTCGGCGATCTCAAGGCGCTGCAGCCACTGAACCTCGGCCCGGATGCCCTGGTGCTCGACGCTGATACGGCTGTCATCCGCCCCGCTCCCTGGGCCGAAAGCGCGGTCAACGCCTTCATTTGGACCAACGGCTCGATCGGACTTTATCCGGAAGGACACGAGTTCCCTGACCGCGACCTCCCCTCGATTCGCGCCACCCGCTCGGTCCTCGACACCGACATCATCCGGCTCGAAACGAAACAAGGACCTGGCACGCCGCCCTACGAGATCGTCGCCCAGCGTCGGAAACTCTTCAAGGAAGGTAAGTTCATGCAAGCCGGCGCTCCGTGGTCGATCCAAGCCATCGACGCCAACGGCGCCGCCGGACCTCGCCTCATCGAATTCCGCTGATCCATGCAGGTCGAACGCCTCATCGCCCGCATCCGCGGCCAGCTCGAGCTCGGCACCCCCGACCTGGAAGCGCGTTCCCTCGCCGGCGAATACGCCGCACTCTGCCAACGCGTCCGCGAACGCCTCGAACAGTGCGCGACGCTCGTACGCAGCGGCAATGAGCACGCCGCTTTCCAGGCTGCGGAATCCGACCCCGACCTGCTCGGCCTCTGCGCCCTGCTCAGTTTCGCGGAGTCCGACCGCTGGCACGCCCTTTGCCGTGAACGCGGCCTGCCCGCCGGCTTCCCGCTCGATGGCCAGCACGTCCTCGCCGTCGAAGGCCTCTACGGACGCGAGATCGGCGAAAGCCACCCGCTCTACCGCGATTACCGTGACGCCATCCGTCGCCGCGAAGAGGACCGCGCCCTTTCGGTGTTACGCTCGATCGTCCGCATCAACCCGGACGACCCCAACGCCCGCTCCGAACTCGCCCGTCTCTCCGCCAAGTTCCTCCGCGAATCGCTCGGCAAGGTCGCGACCTTCTTCGAGCAAGGCCGTGAAGAAGAAGCTGTCGAGCTCATGAACCGCATGGAACGTTTCGGCGCGAACGATCTCGCCGACGAACCGCGCTGGGATGACGCCCTCGCCCGCCGTGTGGCCTGGCTCCGCTCGAAGGCTGCCCAACAGGTCGCCCTGCTCGTCGCCGAAGCCGCCGAAGCGCGCGCCGGCGGCCACTGGGAAGCCTGCGCCGCTTCGCTAGGCCGCGTCCGCTCGCTCGAACGCGACCATCAGCTCACGATTTCAGCCGGAGTCTCCGCCGAGATCGTCGAGCTCGAGGCCTGGGCCGGCGAACTGGCCGCCATCGCCGAAGCCGAGGCCAGCCTGCGCGCCACGATCGAAGGCCTGAACGACGAATGGGCCACCCTCCAGCAAGAAGCCGCCCGAGGCTCCTCGCCGGCCATCCTCATCGTGCGCCTGAGCTCATGGCTCGAGCGCGCGACACCCCAGGCCGAACGTCTGCCGGAAGGCATCCTGCGCGAAGCCCGCGCCCTCCGCCAGAACACCCGCGCCCGACTGAACCGACGCTACATGGTGATGACCTCTTCCTGGGTTGCCGGCCTACTGCTGGTCATCGCCGGCGTGGTCTGGTGGAACATCCTGAAGACACAGGAAGAAGAATCCCGTGACCGCTTTTCCGAAGCCACGCGCCTGATTGAACTCTACGACCACCCCGCGGCTCTCACGGCGCTGGATGAATTCGAAAAAGGAGGCATCGCCGCCGCCGACCAAGCCACCCGCAAGGCGCAGACGGTTCCGCTCCGTCAGCGCTTGGCCACGCAGAACGCCGATGAGCAGCGCCTACGGCTCGAAGCACTGGCCCTCGCCGACCGTCGCAAACAAGGCCTGACCTTGGGCAACCTCGCTGAGACCGAAAGCCGTACCGCCAAGTATCTCCAGGAGTTCAACCTCGTGGGCGGCACGCTCCAGATCCGACTCAAGGCCATCCTCCCAGAACCCGAAGGCCTACTTTCCGCCTGCCGACAGATGTTGGATCGCACCCGCAACGACGTCGCCACCCAGATTGCTACGCTCAATAAAGCGATGGGCGACGAAAACGTCACCGACCTCACCAAGGCGGCCGAAGCCCTCGAACACCTCCGACTCCTACTCAAGACCTTGACCGACGCGAAGGATAAGGACCTCGACTCCGCCTTGGCCGCCGCCGATCGCGCCGAACTACGCCTCTCCAGCGAACGTAAGACCATCGCCGCGCTCAAGAGCCTCGGCAACGCCGCCGACCTCGTGGGCTACCTCGCCGCCCTGTCCGATACCGCCGCGAACACCGCCGGCGAGAAGTCCGACCTCAGCACCCGCGCCTCCTTCGTCTTCACCCGCGCCCCCACGCTGCAGGCCCTCCCTCGCTCAGCGCTCGCCCCGCGCGTCGGCGCGATGTGGGACGCCGCCGCCACCGCCGACGCCACCGGCATCTTCAATCCGACCACGCTCACCGACGTCGAACAACGCGTCCTGCGCTCGCTCTCTGATACCTCCTTGGCGGATTCGCTCCGCAGTTATCAGGTAAATGTCTACTCGATTCGCGGAAGCGACGCGGGACGGACGGCCTACGTGATCGGCGAGATCGTCGAATCGAAACGGACCATCACCGACGGGGTTGAGTTCACCCAGAAGGCCAAGGAGCTCACCCGCGAAGGAGCTGTCATCGAGACCACCTGGAGTCGCCGTGAATTCAATAACGGCGTCCGCGCCGGCGAAGAGATCACCAAGCCGACCACAATCAGCGAACTGGATTTCATCCGGCAGGTCAGCCGCTTCCAGGACGCCAAGACGGGCAAGCTTCTTGAACCGCTCATCCGCACGATGGACCGCGTACGCCGCAGCGACTCGCGCTACCCCGAACTGCGCGCCTACCAGCTGCAGGAACTCTACAAGCTCGCGACCACCCGTCCCGAAGCCTGGGGTCTACTCTTCTCGCCGTCCGCCCAGCGCGACGCCGATCAACTGCGCCGCATCACGCAGAATTCGCTGCGTCCCTACGACTTCCTCTTCAAGGCCAAGTGGGCCGACATCAAACTGGAACTCGGTGCTTTCCTGACTCCCCCGGGAGGCGCTGGCTACGCCGAAGAGGCCCGCTTCTGGCGCGCAACCTTCGCCAACCTCCGCAACCGTAAGCTGATTTTCGCCGGCTGGGTCGGCCGTGACGGCAAGCCAGTACTGCGCGAGACGATTAAGGGCAGCGCCTTCTACGGCCTCGATAACGAAGGCAAGTCCACCGTACTCTTCCGCGTCGGCGACGATGGCGAGGTCAAGCGCGTCGCCGAAGCCGCGCCCCTCACCCCGCTCCTCCGCTACCCTGGCACGGTGGCCGAAGCCGCACAGGCAGCTGGCATCCCGAAAGGCTTGCTCACCCCCGACGGCGGCTGGGAAACCCTCCTCCAAGGACGAGATCTCTGAACGATGTCACGCCCCACCCAATTCCGCCTCCGCTGGAAAGGCGCCGTCACCGGCCCCTTCCCGCTCCTGCGCGTGAGCGAGATGCTCCGCGCCGGCGAGATCAGCCTTCTCCATAATATCGAAGTCGATGACTCATGGATGACGGTGCGCGATTACTTCCGTGCCATCGGGCTCAGCCGCACAACCTCAGCCTCTTCCACGGATATTGCTGGCCACGGCGCCGACGCTCCGCCGCCTCCGCCTGGTGCCGAACTGACGCTCGGCGAGTCGCTCACGCCCAACGACGCCCGCAACGCCGCTGGCGAATCGCTCGAGCGCTCCGTCCGCGAAGGCTACCTCTGGTGCGGCTCAACCTTCCTGCTGCCTCCGCTCTTCGCGCTCCTGATCTACATGGTCTACATCTTAGACAGCGACCACCAGATCTCACGGACGATGCTACTCATCCTGCTCGGCTTCACGACTACGCCGGCTGCGCTCCTCCCGATTCTCTTCGTCCGGAAGCTCGGCCAGACGCTCGAACAAGAAGGCCTGTCTGACATCCGCCAAACCCAGGGAAATCTCGTAATCGTCCTCGGTTTCCTGAGCCTGGCCCTCTGGATGCTCTGCTTCTTCGTCCTCCTGCCCGCCCGCTAATCAGCCTCAATCGGCTTGACGAGCCAAGGGGGGACGGCTGGACTGACCGAACTCGGTTTTCGGTAGTGTAGCTCAGTTGGTTAGAGCGAGGGACTCATAAGCCCTAGGTCGGCAGTTCGATCCTGCCCACTACCACCACCGGGTGCTTCCTTTCCGCTCAGGCCTTCAAGATGGCCGAGACCGGGATATCCAGTCCGTCCTTCCACAGGGCTTCCAAGGCGTAGCTCTTACGGATGTCATCGCGGAAGACATGGAAGAGGACGTCGAAGGCATCCACGACCGTCCAGCCGCTATCGCGCTGGGATTCGGAGCGGGAAGTCACGCCGACATCGTCCAGCGCATGCTCGAGGGCGATACGCAGGGCGCGCAGGTGAGGCTCGGACGTGCCGGTGGCAATCACGAGGAAATCAGCGATGGAAGAAATCTGGCCCATCTCGAGGACCCGGATCTCAACGGCCTTCTTGTCATCCAAGGCGCGCACGGCGGCAATGAGGTGGGCCGGAATCTTCGGCATGACCACCATCGGCTTGGCAGCGGACTTCTCTCCGCGGCTCTTGGCCTTCAAAGCCGGGATGGCCGGGATGACGCGACGAGCCGGGCGGACCGAACGGGCAGCGGGCTTGGCGGACTTACCGGCAGGGCGACCCTTGGCGGCAGGCTTGGCGGAGGTCTTCTTGGTCTTCTTTTTAAGGGCGGACATAGTCAGGCTTGGTAAAGGGAGCGCTCATCGATGTGGCGGGCGACCCCTAGGGGCAAGCCGTTTCGGGGCGAATCAGTGCGGCGCAGGGCCTCGCGCAGAGCGGTGGAGGAAACTTGTACCGCCGGAGCCTTCAACACCGTCAGGCGGATGAGCGCCGAGATGGCCAGAGGCGGCACGGTCGAGATACCATCACGTGACAGCACGGCAAATTCTACCAGACTGCATAGCTCGGCGACATCCTTCCACCGGTCCAGCCTGGCCAGCTGATCGGCTCCAATGATCCAGACCCGCATGGCATCGGGAAATTCGAGGGCCAATTCACGAGCGGTCTCAATCGACCAACTCGTGCCGTCACGAAGGATCTCGCGTTCATCCACCACGGCCCACGGACAATCCGCGAAGGCCAGGCGGCACATTATCGCCCGGTCAGCGGCAGAGGCCACCGGCGCGCCCGAACGCATCGGCGCCTGTCCCGCCGGAATGATGCGGACTTCATCCAAGCCGAGCTGCTTATACGCGGCCACGGCCGCCGCCACATGACCCGCATGCGGAGGATCGAAAGTCCCACCTAGGATGCCGATGGCAGCAGGCATGACGTATTACGCTCCGGCCGGCCGCCGGTGGCAACCCAAAGCAGGCTTGAGCCCGAGCCCTTCCGCCGAAACACTGCCCCCATGGCGTCAGCCTCCCGATTCCTCCCCCCGGGCTTCGACCCCACGCAGACCGTGGCGGTCATCGCCGGCAAAGGCCGCTACCCCGCCCTGCTCGTCGAATGTGCCCGCGCCCGCGGCGCCAAGGTGAAGCTGGTGTCCTTCGAAGAAGAGACCGACCCCGCCCTGATCGCCACCTTCGCCCCCGCCGACCACCGCGCGATCCCCGTCGGTAAGCTTGGCCAGATGCTCGACTCGCTCAAAGAACTCGGCGCAGCCGGCGCCGTGATGGCGGGCCAGGTCACCCCGCGTAAACTATTCACGGGCATGGTCCCTGACCTGAAGCTCATCGCGCTGATGGCCTCCCTCAAGGCGCGCAACGCCGAGACGATCTTCGGCGCCATCTCCGTCGAGATCGAGAAGGTCGGCGTCCGCATGCTGGATGCGCGCATCTTCCTCGACGACCACCTCTCCTCGCCCGGCTGCATGACCGGCTGGGCCTGCGGCATCGGCGACGAGCAGCTCGAATTCGGAACCCGCATGGCCCGCGAGATGGCCCGGCTCGACGTCGGCCAGTCCGTCGTCACGGCCAAGGGCACCGTCATCGCCGTCGAAGCCTTCGAAGGTACCGACAACATGCTCCGCCGCTGCGCACAGACCGGCGGCAAGGAGATGCTCCTCACCAAGACCTCGAAACACGCCCAAGACTGGCGCTTCGATGTCCCCTGCTTCGGACTCAAGACGCTCGAGAGCATGGCCGAAGGTGGCGTGACGAAAGCCGCACTCGAAGCCGATGCGGTCATCCTGATCGACAAGCCGGCGGTCATCGCCCGCGCCAAACAGCTCGGCATCGACCTCTTCGGTTTCGGTCCCGCCTGAGCCGATGATGAATCGTCGCCACTTCCTGGGAACGAGCCTGCTGGCGGGCCTGGCGACCCAGGCCTTCGGCGCGACCAAGGACGAAGACTCCTTCGATTTCGCCTACCTGACCGACATCCACGTCCAACCTGAGCTCGGCGCCCCCGAAGGCTTCCGCCAATGCCTACGGGCCGTCAACACCCTCGCCACGCCGGCGGACTTCGTCCTCACGGGCGGCGACCTGATCTTCGACGCGCTCGACGTGGGCATGGATCGCATCCGCGAACAGTGGAAGGTGTTCGACGAATGCAGCAAGGAACTCGTCCTCCCCGTCCATCATACGATTGGCAACCATGACGTCGTGGGATGGTCCGCGAAGTCGCTCGTGAAGCCGACCGACCAGGATTACGGCAAGAAACTCTTCGCCGAACGCTTCGGCCTCGCGCGCACCTACCGCAGCTTCGACCACAAGGGCTGGCACTTCATCATCCTTGATTCCATCGGCCAGAATAAGGAGACACTCGATTACGAAGGCTGGATTGACGACGCGCAGGTCGACTGGCTGAAGAAGGACCTCGCCGCGACCGGTCGCACGAAGCCGATCATCATGGTCTCGCACATCCCGTTCTACACCACCTGGCATCAGGTACTGAAGGGCCCGGACCTCCACCTCGACGGCAAGGCCATCGTCCGCAACCTGCACACGTTCCGGAAGCTGTTCGACGATTATAACATCCAGCTCGTACTCAGCGGCCACGGACACGTCGTCGAACGCATCGAGATCGGTAAGGTCACCTACCTGCAAGGCGGCGCGGTCTGCGGCATGTGGTGGAAGGGCCCGGTCTTCGGGAAACCCGAGGGCTTCGGCACGGTCACGTGCCGTCGCGATGGGACGTGGTCATGGAAATACCGCGACTACGGCTGGAAAGCCCGCAAGTAAGCGCTTCAACCTTCGAAGAAATTCCAGGCGACGGCGCTCTCGGCGAGCACCCACGCAGCCACCAAAGCCAGCACCAGCAGAATCCATTTGCGATGGCGGGCCCAGATTCCCGGCGTCTCGGCCGCATGATCCAATCCGCGTCGTGCGCTCAGCAGCAGCTTCAGGCGCGCATGCCACGCCAGCTTGGTCTCGTGCGAAAGGTCGCGGTGCGCATACGCGTTCACCCGGTAATCGGGCTTGCGGAACAGCTTGGCGATGCGACTCAACACTTCTCCTGCATACACCCTTTACCCACGCTTTACAAGCGGAGCGTCTCTGGGTAAGTCCAAAGGCGTGAAGTCCACCACCCGGTCCCTCCGCGCCCTCAAAGGCGTCCGGCCCATCGTCTGCCTGACCGCCTACGATGTGAGCACGGCCCGCATCGCAGACGCCGGCGGCGCCGACCTCATCCTCGTCGGAGACTCCCTGGGCAACACGGTCCTCGGCCTGCCCGATACGGTCGGTGTCACCCTGGACATGATGCTCCACCACTCCGCCGCCGTCGCCCGCGCTAAGACGGAAGCCCTCGTGGTCGGCGACCTCCCCTTCGGGTTGGCCCACGACAGCTTCGCCAAGCTCCTGGGCTACTGCCGCCGCTTCCTCCAGGAAGGCGGCGTCAAGGCCGTGAAGATCGAAGGCGGCGCCTCGCTCGCTCCGGCCATCGCGCGCCTCGTCGACGCCGGCATCCCGGTCATGGGCCACGTCGGCATGCTCCCGCAACGCGTGCACTCCGCCGGTTATCGCCGCCGTGGACTCACGCCAGAAGACCAGCAGAAGATCCTGGTCGACGCCCAAGCCGTGGCCGCCGCCGGCGCCTTCGCGATCGTGGTCGAATGCGTCGACGAAAAATTCATGCCGCAAATCACCGAAGCGGTCTCCGTGCCGACGATCGGCATCGGCTCCGGCCGCGGCTGCGATGGCCAGATCCTCGTCATCCACGACCTCCTCGGACTCACACCCGAACCGCCGCCCTTCGCCCGACCTGAAGCCAACCTGCACCGTGACGCGGTCGCGGCCGTCCGCCGCTGGGCCGCCAAGGTGCGCACCAAGAAATCCAAATGAACTGCGTCATCTTCGGAGCCGGCGGATGGGGAACGGCCATGGCCATCCACCTCGCCCGCCAAGGTCAGACCGTCACGCTCGTCCCGCGCCGCGCCGAACAGGCCCTCGCGCTCGCCACCACCCGCGAGAATAAAGAATACCTGCCCGGACATCGCCTCGATGACTCGATCCAGATCGGCCTCGAGCCCTTGCCCGCGCTGATGGACGCCGACCTGGTCTTCCTCGCCTGCCCCTCCAAGGGCCTGCCGGAACTGCTGAAGTCAATCGGTCCCGCCGTCCGCGGCTCGTCGGCCAAGATGGCGATCTCGCTCTGCAAGGGCCTCGACCTCACCACGCTGCG
The DNA here is from genome assembly GCA_026397955.1 of Verrucomicrobiota bacterium. GTDB lineage: Bacteria > Verrucomicrobiota > Verrucomicrobiia > Opitutales > UBA953 > UBA953. Next base: position 111,673 of record JAPLTV010000059.1, read on the forward strand.
TCGTCCGTCCGAAATGATGGCCGATGCCTTTGGCTCGATCCCGGTCGGCACGCTCAGCGGTCCGAGCAACGCCGACGAAGTCGCCCGCGGACTCCCCACCGCGTTGGTACTCGCGGCAATCACCGACGGCGAACTCCTCAAAGATGTCCAAGCAGCTGTGAGTGGCCCGACGCTGCGCGCCTACACCTCGACCGACCTCATCGGCGTCGAGATCGGCGGCACGCTCAAGAACGTTTACGCTCTGGGCGCGGGCCTCTGCGACGGCCTCGGCCTCGGCTCCAATGCCAAAGCCGCGATGCTCACGCGCTCGCTGCAGGAAATGGCCCGCCTCGGCGAGGCCCTCGGTGCTCGTCCGGAAACCTTCCTCGGTCTGGGGGGTGTCGGCGACCTGATGGCCACCGCGCACGGCTCCTGGAGCCGCAATCGTTCGCTCGGCGAACAGCTCGCGAAAGATCCGCAAGGTACGCTCGCCGCGCTGGCCTCCCGCAAGGAAGCCGTCGAAGGTCACCGCGCCGCCGAAGCGCTGTCCAAGCTGGCGACCAGCCGCAGACTCGATGCCCCGATTCTTTCCTGCCTGCACGCGATCCTCTACAAGGGACTCGATCCACGCGCGGGCGTCGTCGCGCTGATGACGCGCGACCTCCGATCGGAGGCATGAGCACTGCGGACGTCGAGTCACGTCCGTCCCCCATCGCCGGCGTCGGACTCTTCGCGAAACGAGAGTTCGTGCCTGGCGAACGCATCGCGCCCTACTCCGGCCCGACGACCCTCGAACCCCCTTCGGAAGCCTCCACCGGCGGCAAAGTCTACGCCTTGGAAATCACCCCGGGACGATGGCTGGACGGCGCTTTGGCCGACAACCCGGCTCGGCATGCCAACCACGCCTGCCACCCCAACGCCGAACTCATCTGGCACGAACAGGAATCCATGGCTTGGCTGATCGCGCTGCAGCCGATCGCCGTCGACGAAGAAATCACCTTCGACTATGGGTTTTCATTGGCTGAAAGCCTCTTTCACCCATGCGCCTGCGGGGCGGCGGACTGCATCGGTCGGATTATCGCCACCCCCCTGCGCCCGGCCCTCCGCCGCCACCTGCGTTTTTCACGTCCAAGGGATTGACCACCCGCATCAGGAAGGTCAGTTTTCGCAGGTCAAACAGTCCATTTCTCCATGAAAAAAGTCGCCCTTACCGAGCTCGATCCCCGGCTCCAAAAACAGATTACCGCCGCGGACCAGCAACTGAAGACAAACCCCCAGTACGCCATCGAGGTCCTTACGGGTATCCTCGTCCGTAATCCGGGCTGCATCGAAGTGCGCCGCACCCTCCGCAAGGCCCAGAAAGCCCTCCACGGAACGAAGAAAGGTCTCTTTGACGGCATCACGGGCGCCCTCACTTCCGGCAAGATCGCCAAGGCCGTCGAAGCCGACCCTCTCGCCGCCATCGCCGCCGCCGAAGAAGTCCTCGCCAAGAAGCCCATCGACTCCAACGCGAACAAGACCATCGCCCTCGCCGCCATCAAGCTGGAGTTCCATGAGCTCGCCGCTTTCGCCTACGAAGAACTCTCGATCAACGAACCCACGCAGATCCAGCACTTCGTCGACCTCGCCAACGTCTGGATTGCCGCGGGCGAAAACGACAACGCGCTCAACGCCGCCGACAAGGGCCTGAAGCTCTTCCCTGGCAACGGCGACCTCCAGGAAGCCGTCCGCAAGGCCTCGGTCAACAAGACGATGAAGAAGGGCAACTGGGAGGACAAAGGCGACTTCCAGTCCAAGCTCAAGGACAAGGACGAAGCCCTGCGCCTCGACCAGTCCGCCCGCACCGTCACCGATTCGGCCACCGCCCTCGCCCAGGCCGCCGAACTCGCCCAGAAGATCCAGGCGGCCCCGGACAGCCTCGACCTCTACCGCGACATCGTCCGTATGTTCCTCATCGCCGAAGACCTCGATAGCTCGATTGCCTGGCTGCAGCGCGGTCGTATGACGACCCTCGGCAAGGCCGACACCTCCCTCGAACGCCAGGAAAGCGACCTCATCATCCGTCGCTATGAGCGCAACTCCAAGCAGCTCCGCGAAGCCATCACCGCCAACCCGGCCGATGCCGCCAGCAAGGACGCGCTCGCCAAGAACGAGACCGAGCTCACGGATTTCCGCCTGAAGACCTCGATCTCGCTGGTCGAACGCTACCCGAACGATTTCGGCTACCGTTACGAGCTCGGCACCCTGCTCCTTGGCGCCAACCGCCTCGAGGACGCCGTCCAGCAGCTCCAGTACGCCCAGCGTAACCCGAAGTTCCGCCAACCGGCGCTCCTCGCCATCGGCCGCGCCTTCTCACAGGGTGGCAAGTACGACCTCGCCATCGAGCAGCTGACCGCCGCCAAGAGCGAAGTCCAGATGATGAACGACCTGAAGAAGGACATCATCTACTCCCTCGGCGACACCTTCGAGAAGATGGGCAAGGACAAGGAAGCCGTCGACGAATACAAGATCATCTACATGGCCGACTCGGGTTACCGCGATGTCGCCAAGAAGATCAACGACTTCTACGAACGCCAGAAGGGCGCTTCGGCCTGAACCTCACCGCTGACTTCACTTTCTTGCGGACGGCTTCCACCGCCCGCCTCCTCTTTCCTGCCCATGGCACTCACACCCTTTAAGAGCAACCTCATCGCCGATGTCGGCATCAGCATGGGAGACGAAGGCAAGGGCCGCCTCATCCCTGAGATCGTCCGCGAACTCCAAGCCCTCACGGGACGACGAGACGTGGTCGGCACGGTCCTCAAGGTTAACGGCGGCGCCAACTCCGGCCACACGGTCGCCGGCTTGAAGCTCAATCTTCTCCCGGGCGGCGTGGCCGAACATGACGTCGCCTGCCTGGCCCTCGGCTCCGGTGTCGTCGCCGACCCCCGCAAAGCCCTCTGGGAGGCACTACCGCTCGAGAAGATCGGCATCCCGGTCCTGTCCCGCCTGCTCATCGACGAACGCTGCATGATCAGCGACGTCTCCCACCGCATCCTCGACCTGGCCTGGGAAGACTACCGTATCAACGTCCTCGGCCATGAAGCCCGCGGCTCCACCGGCCGCGGCATCACGCCGGCCTACGCCGATGAAGTCGGCCAGTTCCAGATCCACTATTCCGAATTCCTGGGCGCCAAGTCCGATTACGCGACGCGGCTTTCAGCCCGCCTGAATCGCGCGGCTTCCATCGTGCGCGACGTCTGCAAGCTCTCGGCCGACAAATGGGCCGGACTCTTCGCCAAGCTCACCGAAGCCGAACTGCGCGCCAACAAGGGCGCCGTTGACTCCGGCGTTTTCACGTCGGCGGAATTCGACTTCACCCGCTTCGCCGGCAAGGAACCTTTCACGTTCGACCACGCCGCCGTCCTCGATTGCTACTGGAAGGCCGGCGCCTCGCTCGCCCATACCATCGGCGATGTCCGCGAACGTATCCTCGGCGACCTCGCCGCCGACCGCCGCATCATCGGTGAGTTCGGACAGGCCTACTGGCTTGATAAGCGTGCGGGCTTCGCCCCGAACGTCACGGCCTCCCACACCTACACGCCGGAGTTCTTCCAGTCCGCCGGCATCCCGGTCCAAGCGATCCACACGGTCGGCTGCTGCAAGGCCTACGATACCAAGGTCGGCACCCACGTCTTCCTGACAAAGATGCCGGAAGAGCACCCGCTGCAGCGTGCCCTCGCTAAACTCGAGTTCGGTACCAGCACCGGTCGCCAGCGCATGGTGGGCTGGTCCGACCTAGTGGAGAAGGCCGACGCCCTCCGCTACGGCGGCTACGACGATATCGTCCTCAACAAACTCGATGCCCTCTCGCCGCACGGCGAATGGAAGGGCGGCGACCTCCTCGTCTGCACGGGTTACCGCGACGCGACCGGCAAGGTCGTTGCAGGCGTCCCCCGCAATGATGCCGTCCGCCGAACGCTACAGCCGATCTACGCCACCCTGCCCGGCTGGACGGCCGACATCACGAAGGTGCGTTCCTACGCCCAGCTTCCCGCCGAAGCGCGCCGCTACGTGGCCTTCACGATGGCCGAGATCGTCCGCCTGGCTTCCCGCGGCGGCTCCCTGCCCACCGTCCCTAACCTTCGCTACATCGGCGTCGGCCCGGACCCGGACCAGATCATTTCCGACGTCCCCGCGACGGCTGAACTGATCAAACAGGCCTGACGCCCCTCCGACGCCGCGCCGATGGCCGACCTGGAACATAGCTTCGCGATCCCGCTCTGGGCGCTCGTCGACCAATCCAAAGTGGAGGCCGGCACGTCCGATATGCGCGGGCTCGCCAAGGAACTGGGCAAATGGCTGGCCCATAATTTCGACGTCGACCACAAGGGCGTGGCCATCGAGGAACCCTCCGGCACCGAACCGGGCGCGATGCCGATGTTCGTCGTCGCGAGCGTCCCGCAGGCGCAATGGCACGTGATGGTCGCGCTAGCCCAGAGCCGCGCCTGCAAACTGTTCGTGGTGCTGCCGACGGAAAGCGGGGCATTCCGACTTCAGGAGCTCAACATCCCGAAGCCCGAGTGATCAGCCGGCGAAGACCTTGACGGTCTCAAGGTGCAACTCGGCCACCTGCTCTAAGGTCAGGCCTCCCCACTTATAACCCCCGGCCAACGCAAAGATGTGCGGGATCTTCCTCGCCCGCGCCCATTGGACGACGAGCTTCTCGCGCTTACGGATGATGTCCTTGGTGATGCCCTTCATGCCGCCGGCTTTCTCATAGGTGTCCATGCCCGCGTTATAGATGAGGAAATCCACGCGCTCCAAGGAGTGCAGCGCGTCCTCGACGTGTCCGAGGTAGCCCTTCGGGCTGTCGACCTCGACGTAGAAGTGCCGGGCGGGATCGGACGGCTCCCAGGAGTCGAACGAGTTTACGGTGACATCAGCTAGATAGACCTGCTGATGGTCGCCGAGGATGTCGAAAGTACCTCCACCCGCGTGCGCATCAAGGTCCAGGATGCCGACGGTCTTGACCTTCTTGAGGGCCTCAAGCGCGGCGAGAGCCAGTCCATTGAACTGGCAGAAGCCGTTCCCTGAATTTTTGCGCGCATGGTGCAGCCCGCTAGAAAGACTGCCGGAGCGGCCGTTCTTCAACGCCTCCTTGACGGCATCACGCATGCCACCGGTCGAGGCGAGGATGCTGTCCAGCAAGGGCTGCGACCAAGGGCCGACCTCCAGGAACGCGCGCTTGTCCTCAAAGGTTCTGCGCACGTGCTCGGGCGTATGGATCAGCTCGAGCTCCTTACGCGTCGCGAGTTTGGGCGCCTCGAGCCAGACCTCACCCGCCTTGCCAGCTTCGATCATCTCCGCGACCAGTTTGGACTTAGTGACGGTCTCGGTCTTCCCTTCGACCACGTAGGTGGGGCTATAGAATACGGTGAGTGGCGGCTGCGACATGACGATGTTATGCCCTCAATCAGCCGCCCCGTCAAATCCACCCCCTGTCATAGGTTGCGGTTGGCTTCGGGCCGATGCTTCGCCATGGTCAAGGCGTCGCCGACCATGCCCTTCGACCCCAAGATTCCACGAGAACTCGCTAATAAACTGGGTCACGAGGCGATGCGGGTCATCGAGCTCGGTCTCTACGCCTCGCCGGCGGGTCGCCAAGTCGACATCGCTGCCGATATCGCCTCGGCGGTCGCGCGGACCAACCACCTGCCGCCCGACCATCGACATACCTCCCCCCGGACGGGAACGCACGCCACGACCATCGAAGTCACCGAGGAGACCTCCCTGTCCGCCGCCGCCCGCCATGATGCTTCCGGACTGCGCTCACTGGTGCTCAACTTCGCCTCCCCAACCGTCGCCGGCGGAGGGTTCCTGGCCGGCGAACGCGCCCAGGAAGAATACCATTGCCGCTCTTCCGCGCTCTTCGCCTGCCAGCTCAACGGACCGATGTATGCCTTCCATCTGCAGCAAGGTAACGCGCTGCGCTCCGATGCGATGATCTATTCGCCCGACGTGCCCGTCTTCCGGGACGATGATCATCGAATGCTCGAGACGCCCTTCAAGGTCGCCTTCGTTTCCGCCGCCGCCTGCGATGCCCGTGACGTCGCCCCGCTCGATCAGGCCAAGATCCCCGGCGCCATGAGCGCACGCATCGTGAAGGTGCTCGCGATTGCTCAAGCCAATGGCCATGACGCGCTCGTGCTTGGCGCGTGGGGCTGCGGCAACTTCGCCAACGACCCCGCGCTCATGGCTGACCTCTTCCGGCAGGCCCTCGACGGCCCCTTCAAGGGCGCCTTCCGCCGCGTGACCTTCGCGATCGTGGACACTTCCTCAGACCAACGCTGCCTGAACCAGTTCCGCCTCGCCCTCTCGCCCAAAGCCCCACCTGGGCATAACTAAAGGCTCAATCTTTCGCCTGACGGACCAAACGACGCAGAATCACGGCGGCTTCGGCCTGCCCTGACGGGAAGAAGAATATGACGTCGCCACCAGAATCCTTGTCGATCTCGATGGCATTATTGTAGACCGTGACATCAAGCACCTTGGCGTACTTGAAGTTCAGGCTTTTGAGACTGCCGGAGAAGATGACACGCTTGGAAGTGAACACCAGGGTGCCGCTATCGACCTTCACGAGCCGCTGCTCGGTCTGACGCTCGACCTCATAGGAACCTGTACGGTAACGCAAGGGCCCCCAGATCTTGATGCTTGTGCCAAAACCGCCGTAACTGCGACGGGTCGTAACCCTCTTGTTGAGGCCGAGTTCCACCTGCTGCGTCCAGAAGCACCCTTCGTTTCCGATGTCCAGCTCGCAAGGGACCTCCTTCAGCGGCGAACGGCAAAGGGCCCATAGTCTCTGCGCGCTATCGATCCGCCCGTTGAGTTTATCGTCCAGACTAAGATTGATCTCCATCTGCTTGATCTCCGCCGCCAAGGCGGCGTAAGCCGAGGGATCCATGACCTCTCCGCCATCCTCCTGCTGCATCAAAAGCTTGAGCCTGTCGTTGAAATAGGACTGGAAGGCATCTTGCATGGTCTCCTTGACCTTCTCGTCCGAAAGAGGGACCTCCTTGCCGAGGAGATTCATCTGCTCCCGCTTCTGCGGAGGCGGGATGTCGCGCAACAAGACGGTGAGCATGCCGATGCGGCAATAACTCGCGAAGGCTTCGCCGTGGATCGCTTCCGCCGCCGGCGCATCCAGTCCAAAGCTACGGGCAAGGCTACCAAGATCGGCTTTTTCCACCGGGTCGAAGTAACGGTCGGAAAGATAGGCCTCAAAGGCCTGGCGATACCACTTGATGAGGTCGTCCCGACAACGCTTGCGGACATCGTAGCCGAGCTGCTCGCCCAACGTCACCCAGTTTGCGTCTGAGATTACGCACTGCGTCGGCATCTCCGAAAGTTTATCCCAGACGGCCAGCAAGCCGGCCTGATAACCCTTTCGCCCCAACATGCTGTCCAGCAGATTAGCCCCCTTCTCAGCGGGACGCGGAAATGGCAGGACTCGGACAAGATCGGGAAGTACGGCCAAAGTCAGCCATCCCGCCATGCCGGGCTTCCAATAGTGATCGGTCGTCGCCAATTCACCCGAAGCCAGCTTGACCCTAACCTCATCCAAGGCCCAGGCGCCGATTTCGACGCCGGCGCGGGCGATGTGGATCAGTTCGGATGACATCGGATTATTTGATCAAAACCAGGATCGCTTCGCCGACCTTGGCGCCAAGGAAGTCGTAGCCTTCACCGGTGAAGTGGACGTCGTTCGGATTCTGGAGCTTAGCGAGGTGCGGAGTGATGGCGGCGAAGAGGTCGTCAGTCGGGATGCCGTGCTTCTTCATCACCTCGGCGGCGAGGGCGTTCTTCTCGACGATTGATGCGGCGGTCTGCTTCTGGGCAGGATTATCCGGAATCGGCGTGGTGCTGGTCCAGATGAGCTTGGCGCCGGTTTTCTCGAGGCGGACGACAATCTCCTCGAGGCGCTTCACGTAGTCAGCCGCCGGCGTGGCCCGGTCATGAATGCCGAAATTGAAATGGATGACGTCCCACTTCCCCTCACCCAGCCATGCGTCGAGATTCTTGAGACCGGAAGCCGTGGGGCCGCAATTGGCGGGGGCACGATGGACATTCGCCTTACCTTCGAGCACCTTGCGCGTGGGCTGGGTATAGCCGCGCGAGACGGAATCGCCGATCAGCAGGATGCGCGGCAGCTTGGGGTCGTCCTTCACAAAGTCCCAGGCGTTGGATTTTCCGGCGATTTTGTCGCGCTTGTGCAAAGGAAGGTAGAAATTGCCCAGCTGTTGCTGGAGCACCGCCTCCCAAGCCTGCTCGGCCGGCGAGAGCTGGGCGACCAAAGCCTGATATTTTTCGTCGACGACCTTGTCCTGCGCGGCCTTCTTGGCCGCCGCCTGAGCGGCCGCTTCCTTGGCGTTCGTCGGCTCACCCTTCGGCGGCTCGGCAGCGACCAAGACGAAGGCGAGACTGAGCAAAGCGAGCAGGTGCTTCATGGCGGGGTAAGCTGATGCAACCACGCGATCGGGAACCTTCAAGCCGTCACTGCCGCCAAAGCCTGCGACATTGGCCACCACCTTGAAGCCCGCCCTTACTGGGACACTCCACTCATCGGGTGCCCGGTGACAGCCTTCCAGGCGATCTCCTGCAGCAATCGGTTCAACTTCTCGGCCTCAGGCAACTTCGCGAGCTGGCTGACTACCGGAAGCCCGACCGGACTGCGACGATAGATGACCGCGTAATGGCAATAGGCCGAGAGGACGCGGATTTGCGGACCGGGATGACCAAGGACGTCGGTGAAGAGTTCGTTCTGCGTCTTAATGCCGGGCGCCTCGCCTTTAATCACCTTATCACGGAGGGCCATTACGGCTTCGCCGCTCGGCACGATGGCGATCTTGGCTGCAGGGATACGCTGATTGAGTTCCTTCACATGGTCTTCGATCTGCTTGAAATAGGGGTCATGCTTCGCACGCAGCTGGGCGAGCGTGATTACGTCGCGATCGATGGACTTGGGCTTATTCTTAGAGAGCCAGATTTCCGGATCCTCGAACGGCACCCAGTTCTGTTGGAGGGTGAAGCGGATTTTGGGGTTATGCTCCAAGCCGAGTTTGGTGAAATTCTCGATACCCGGGTCCGGCAGGAACGTCGGCGCCATGGTAAACAGATCGGCCTTACCCGCCTCGAGGACCGGCTTGGCCTTGTTCTTCTCCGGCGGCAGATCCCAGTGCTGGATGACCTTGGAGCCACCAATGGAGGAAATCGCTAACTGTTCATGCCCCTGGATGCCCGCGGCCTTGGCCATCTCAGCGACGAGCGGCGGCATCCACACGTGGAAACTATGGCCAGCGCTCAGTACCTTGATACCGACCGGCGTTGCGCTCTCCTCCTTGGCTTGGAGCGATGAGAAACCCAGGAGGAAAAGGACGAGCAAGAGGCTGCGCATGAAGGGAATCTCACCCGCTCACGCCGGCCTGTCAACGGCAGCGGAAGCTCCAGGTTCCGAAAGCCGAAAGTGCTATTAAGCGGATTAATGTCCCAGTTGGGCTCCAGCGATACTGAGCATTATTTAATGAAAACGTCTCAGCACATCAGTGAAATAACCTTTTAATAGGGCTTAAACGGAGCACGGACCTTTAGCACGGTAGCAATCGATTAAGGGTGTCCCAACGACTTGCGGAGTGTAATACGACAAACGTTAGGTGAAAAGCGGCGTCGCGATTACAATCACGCCCACACCGATGAAGAAACGTTATATGTCGAACGAACCGCTCAGCCAGAACCGTAACCTGCTCCGCTGGGTGGAGAAGATGGCCGACCTCTGCCAGCCGGCCCGGATCCACTGGGTCGATGGAAGCCAGGCCGAAGCCGACCTTCTCTATGCCGAGATGGTCGAGAAAGGCACGATGCAGAAATTAAACGAAAAGCTTTGGCCAGGCTGCTATTACGCACGCTCGGACGCCTCCGACGTGGCGCGCGTCGAGGATCGTACCTTCATTTGCTCCCAATCGAAGGAGGCCGCTGGCCCGAATAATAATTGGGAGAACCCGTTTGAGATGCGCCGCAAGCTGCGCGGGATGTTCACCGGCTGCATGGCGGGCCGCACGATGTATGTCCTCCCCTTCAGCATGGGGCCAGTCGGCTCGCCGATGGCGCAACTCGGCGTCGAGCTCACCGACTCTCCGTACGTCGTCGTGAACATGCGGATCATGGCGCGTATCGGCCTGCCGGTGTACGCCGAGATTGATCGCGGCCATCAACGTGTGGTTCCCTGCGTGCATTCCGTCGGTGCCCCGCTGGGCAAAGGCAAGAAGGACGTTCCTTGGCCGTGTAATCCGGACAAGTACATCGTCCACTTCCCGGAATCACGCGAGATTTGGAGCTACGGCTCGGGTTACGGCGGCAACGCGCTGCTCGGCAAGAAGTGCTTCGCCCTCCGCATCGCCTCCAACATGGCGCGAGACGACGGCTGGATGGCCGAACACATGCTCATCCTCGGCGTCGAAGACCCGCAGGGTGAGAAGACCTATGTCGCAGCGGCTTTTCCCAGCGCCTGCGGCAAGACCAACTTCGCGATGCTCGTCCCGCCTCCCGAACTCGTGCAGCAAGGCTGGAAGGTGACCACGCTCGGGGACGACATCGCCTGGATCAAGCCCGACGCCGACGGCCGACTGCATGCCATCAATCCTGAGGCTGGATTTTTCGGCGTGGCCCCGGGCACTTCCGCCGAGACCAACCCGAACGCGATGGCCACCCTCTCGTGCAATACAATCTTTACCAATGTGGCCCTGACCCCCGAAGGCGGAGTCTGGTGGGAAGGGATGACCAAGACGCCCCCGCCCCGCCTGACCGACTGGCAGGGCAATCCCTGGACGCCAGAAATCGCCCAACGCACCGGCGCCAAGGCCGCCCATCCTAACTCGCGCTTCACCGCACCGGCCTCGCAGTGCCCGACAATCGATGCGGACTGGGAGAAACCCTCGGGTGTCCCCATCAGCGCCATCGTCTTCGGCGGCCGACGCGCCGCCACCATCCCGCTTGTCTACCAGGCGTTCAACTGGAGTTCGGGCGTCTACATCGGCGCGACAATGGGCAGCGAGATGACCGCGGCCGCCGCCGGGACGGTCGGGAAGGTCCGTCGCGATCCGATGGCAATGCTTCCCTTCTGCGGCTACCACATGGGCGACTATTTCCGTCACTGGATCTCGATGCAGAAGAAGATCTCTGAGACGCCGCGCATCTTCCACGTGAACTGGTTCCGCAAGGACGCCGAAGGCAAATTCCTCTGGCCAGGCTTCGGCGAGAATATGCGCGTGCTCAAATGGATCGTCCAACGCGCCCGCGTGCGCGCCCAAGCCAAGGAAACGCCCATCGGATGGATGCCGCGCTACGAGGACATCGACTGGAACGGACTCGATTTCTCGAAGGAACGCTTCGAAGAGCTACAATCTTTCGATCGACAGGCCTGGCGGGCTGAAGTCATGGCCCACGAGGAACTTTTCCTCGACCTCCACGACCGCCTCCCCAAGGAACTCATCTACGAACGCGAACTGCTCATCTGCAGGATGTGACCCCCGTGACACCGACCCCCTCCCTCTGGCGCCTATTACTGCTGTCCCTGCTGATGATCTTCGGCGGGGGTCTGGCCTGCCATCTGCTCCAGAGCGACGGCGGACGCGTGGAAGTCACAGGCTTCCGCCTCGACACGGTCAACGGCCAGTGGGTCACGGCGGATCTCTTTCGGCCGGTCGCCGCCACGCACGAACACCCGGCCCCGGCGGTGCTGATCTGCCCGGGCTTCGAACGCAGCAAGGAGACGATGGCCTCCTTCTCGATGGAGCTGGCCCGACGCGGCTTCGTGGTGATCACGATCGACCCTTATAACCAAGGCGCCTCCAGCGCCACGATGGAGCGCCGTTCGGCGACGAAGGAAGGCTACGGGCTCGTCGCGATGGCGGAGTACGTCCACGGCAAGACCGGCCCCGATTTCATCGACCGTACCCGCGTCGGAGCATTCGGCTACTCCGCCGGCGGCAACGCCGTCCTGCAGACGGCCTCCCAATTCGGCGCCCGCCAAGCGACGGCCCTCCGCCGCGCGACGCGCCTCGACTCCGAGAAGGGCCGCGCGGTGACCGATAACGAGATCGCTTCCGCACAACGCGAGAACCTGCTCACGGCGATCTTCGTCGGCGGCTACGTCCTCACGATGAACGAAGAGGTCTTCGCCCCGGTCGACGCCAACGTGGGCATGGATTACGCCCGCTCCGATGAAGGCGCGTTCCGTAACGTCGCCGGCAGCGCCGACATGCGTACGGCGGCGGAATCGCTGGCGCTCGTCAACTCAGCCCGACCCGCCGAGGGCAAGCTCAAGGAGATCGAGATCGGACGCGCTTACGGAGACACCGACGCCCGTACTTATCGCATCGTCCATAACACGCCAGGCATCCACCCGCTGCTCCCCTACGACGATCGCTTCGTCGCGCACGTCCTAGGCTTCTTCGAACTCACCCTCCGCGCCCCTTCCCCTTTGCCGGCCGATGACCAACGCTGGAAACTCCGCGAAGCCGCCACGGCGACGAGCCTCGTCGGCGGACTGCTCTTCGTGATTCCTTGCGCCGCCTTGCTCCTGCGTCTGCCGTTCTTTGCGTCGGTCCGCCAACCAACGCCTCCCGCCGTCCCTGCGCCCACAGCCGCAGGACGTAAACTCGCGTGGTGCTTGTTCTTCTTCGGCGCCTTCGTCGCGGCAGGCCTGTTCATGCCGCTCGCCAAGGCGACGCTCACGATCTTCCCCGAGGCGAGTTCGGTGAAGCAGACCTGGTGGTTCCCGCAACGAATCAATAACGCGCTGCTGCTCTGGGCGCTGGCCAACGGGACGATCGCCCTGACTTTGTTCTGGGGCGCCTACCGCCTCCATGGTCGGCATCACGGCGTCACGCCCGCGATGTGGGGACTGAAGCTCACCCCCAAGACGGCCGGCCTCACCGCCCTACTCGCCTTCACCGTTGTCGGATGCTTCTACGCGCTGCTCTTCACTTGCTACGAACTGTTCCATGCGGACTTCCGCTGCCTCTTCGTCGCCGCCTCGACGGCCTTCCCCTCCAAGATGCTCATCGTGGCGCTAGAATACGTCCCACTGTTCTTCGTGTTCTATTTCGCCAACTCCCTCCGCGTCAACGGGGGCACGCGCCACGAAGGCGTCCCCGCCTGGCGCTCAGGACTCTACAATGCCCTCGGCAACACGCTCGGGCTCATCCTTGTGCTGTCGCTCCAATACCTGCACCTCGGCGCCACGGAGCAGCCCTTCTGGACCGACGGATGGCTCTATGTGAACCTGCTCTTCGGCGTGATCCCGATGATGTTCCTGCTGCCCTGGCTGCACCGCATCTTCTTCGACCTCAGCGGCCAGACATGGCTGGGCCCGCTCATCACCTGTCCGCTGTTCGTGATGATGATGCTGACCAGCAACGTCTGCTATATCCCCCTGAAGTAAGTCGCCTTACTTGCTGGAGCGAAAAGGCCCAGCCGGAAGACCGTCCTTGCCCGCGGAGAAGACGCTCACTTCAGGGAAGTTGGCCCAAGCGTAACGGACTTCCTTAGGCTCCTTCACGCCGGCGGCGGAGACGGAAACCTGGGCGCCGTCGGCCTTGGCCTGGGCGAAGATCCACTTACCGTCGGCACCGAGGAGCGCGAAGCCCTTGCCATCGTTATTCAAGGTCACGGCACGATCGTAAGTGAGCACCCAGGCGTCGCCCTTGCGTTCAGACTTCACGACGCGCGGGGCTTCGCCGTCGGTACGGGTCTTGTAAACGCGCTGCAACGCGACGGCGGCGAGGCGCTCGCCGATGGGCAGTTTGTTCTTGGGATGGATATCCTTCTCGTCGCCGAGGTCGATGTTCACGGTCTGCATCGCCCCCGGAACATTGTCAGCGATCCACTCCATGGACTCACGGATGCGCGGCCAGCCGGAATCTTCAACGGCAAGTTCAGGGTGACGGGCGAGGAAACGAGGCAGCTGGACGATAATGAACGGGAATTCCTTACCCCAGGCCTTTTGCCACGACTTGATCATCGAACCGAGGACCCACTTATAGGCCTCGGGCTGACCGGCGTTGGACTCGCCCTGATACCAGAGGGCGCCGCGGAAGGAGTAGCCGACGAGTGGAGCGACCATGCCGTTCCAGTTCATATGCGGGCCATTGGCCCAGACGGGAGCGAGCCTACCCGCATCCTGACGCAGTTTGGCCAGCGCAGCCTTGTCCTTCTCGACTGCGATCTTGGCGGCAAGCTTCTCGAAGGCCGCGGCGCGGGTCTTGATGCCAGCAGTCTCCCGTGCGTCGAAATCCTTGGCGTCGGGGACGTCGGCATACATGCCCTTCGGGCCCCAGGCTTCGGCACGCGTGCCACCGATCGAGGTATGGATGATGCCGACGGGCTGCTTGATGTTAGCGCGGAGTTCGCGGCCGAAATAGAATCCGGCGGCAGTGAAGGACTCGACGGTATCGGGGGCGGAGAGCTTCCATGAACCTACGACGTCGTCGACCGGCTCGGCCTTGGGTGTATGCGCGACGGTGAAGACGCGCAGGCCGGCGTCGGCCGGACGGGACTTGGCCTCGGCGGAGGTGGTCGTGTTCTTGACGACCCACTCCATGTTCGACTGACCGGAACCGATCCAGACCTCGCCGACGATCACGTCGTGCGCGGTGAAGACTTCTTCGCCGGAGCTCACGACCAGATCCTTGCCCTGCTCAGTCGGCTTGAGGCCAGCGAGCGTGGCGCTCCACTTACCGTCATTGCCAGCGGTGGCGGTCGCTTCGGTCGAACCGAGCTTCACGCTGACCTTCGAGCCGGGGTGAGCCTTACCGAAGACGGCGGCGTCACCGGCCTGTAGGACGGCATGATCGGAGAAAAGGGTGATCAGCTTCAGTTCTCCGGCGGAAACGAGCGCGGAGCAGCAAAGCACGAGGGCAGCGAGGCGGGGTAGCATGGGGCCAGCAGACCTCGCCGGCGGAAGATGGCAAGCCTGTCCCCGAAAGACGGTTGAAACTCCTCAGGCGGAGCGTTGTTATATGAATACTATGAAGCACCTACCCCTGCTCCTCCTCGCCGCCCTCGGCTTTGCGGCCGAAGAAGCCCCTCGCCCCAACGTCCGCCCCGAAGGCCGACCCAACAACCAAGTCCCCCAGGCATCCAACCCGCGGCTCCCCGTCCCCCTTTCACCCGACGAACAGAAGCGCCTCCACGAAGCCTTGGAGAAAGCCAATCAGGATCCCGCAGTAAAGGAAGCCCACGAGCAGGCCGCCAAAGCCCAGCAGGCCGCCGCCGAGGCCCAGAAGAAGGCCCGCGACATCACCGATGAAGCCGCCCGCAAGGCCGACCCCTCCGTCGCCCCGATTCTGGACAAGGTCCGTAAGGCCATCGAACAACGTCAGCCCGGCCGCCAGCCGGAAGTCCAGCCTGCCGGCGAGACGCCTCGTCAACGCGAAGGCGGCAACCGCCAGCCCAACGCCGAGCCGGGACGCTCTCGCGAAGGCAACCGTCAGCCGGAAGGCCAGCCTCGTGGCGAAGCCAACCGTCAGCGCGAAGGCAATCGCGAGCAGCCCACCAACCGTGGCGCCCAGTTTCCCGGCCTGACCCCCGACGAGCAGCAGAAAGTCCGTGAAGCGATGGCGAAGGCCAACGCTGAACCGGCCGTGCGCGAAGCCCGCGAGGCCGCGGCCGCCGCCCAGCGCAAAGCGATGGAGATCGCCGAAGACGTTGCCCGCAAAGCGGACCCCTCCGTCGCCCCGCTCCTCGAAAAGATGCACAAGGCCTTAGAATCACGCCGCCCCGAAGGCGAAGCCCAGGGCGGACGCAAGCCGGCCCAATAAGCACGGTATCGTCCGTATCGACGGCCGGCCGATTGGCCGGCCTTTTTATTTCGCTTTCCGCGGGGTCGGTTCATATTCCGGCCAACCCCATGCGCCTCCCTTCGCTCGCCCTAGCGGCACTCTGCCTGCTCAACCTCGCCCACGCCGAAGATGAGCGCCTAGGTCCGCTCAAGGACCTCAACGGTTACTTCCCCTTCCCCGCCCCGAAGACCGTCCAAGAATGGGAACCTCGACGTGACTTTATCCGACGCCAGCTGACGATCTCCCAAGGCCTGTGGCCCATGCCGACGAAGACGCCCCTCAACGCGGTGATCCACGGCAAAATCGACCAAGGAGACTACACGGTCGAGAAGGTATACTTCGAGAGCGCTCCGGGCTTCTTCGTGACGGGTAATCTCTACCGACCCAAGCACATCACGGGCAAGGTGCCCGCGGTCGTCTTCCCGCACGGACACTGGACCGACGCACGTTTTCTCAACCAGTCCGACAAGTACGTCCGCGAAGAGATCGCTACCGGACAGGAACGCTTCGAACAAGGCGGCCGCTCGCGCTTCCAGTCGATGTGCGTGCAGCTGGCACGCATGGGTTGTATCGCCTGGCAGATCGACGCCCTCAGCGATTCCGATTCAATTCAGTTCTCGCCCGCCATCATCCACAAGTTCGCAAAGCAGCGTCCGGAGATGAACCGCACCGAAGGCTGGGGACTCTACAGCCCCCAGGCCGAAGCCAACCTGCAGAGCGTGATGGGCCTGCAGACGCTTAATTCGATTCGCAGCATCGACTTCCTCCTCACCCTGCCCGAAGTCGATCCCACCCGCCTCGCGGTCACGGGGTCCAGCGGCGGCGGCACGCAGACGATGCTCTTGGCGGCCACCGACCAACGCCTCGCACTTTCCTACCCGGTGGTGATGGTCAGCACCGCGATGCAGGGCGGCTGTTCCTGCGAGAACGCCACGCTCCTCCGCGTTAACTCCGGCAACGTCGAGATCGCCGCCCTCTTCGCCCCTAAACCCCAAGGCATGAACACGGCCAACGATTGGACGAAAGAAATGGCGACCAAGGGCTTCCCTGACCTACAGAAACTCTACGTCCTCTACGGCAAGAAAGACTTTGTGACGCTGCAACGCGGCGAGCACTTCCCGCACAACTATAACGCGGTCACGCGTATGGGTTTCTACGAAGTGCTGAACCGCCACTTCAAGCTGGGCCAGCAGTCGCCCATCGTCGAAAAAGACTACACCCCGCTGCCCAAGGAGAAACTCACGGTCTGGGACGACGCCCATCCCGCTCCGAAATCTGGCGACCCTGAATTCGAACGCGGCCTGCTCAAGTGGCTAAAGTCCGACGCGGAACAGCAGCTCCTCGCCGCCGCCAAGACGCCCGAAGGCCGCGAAACCGTCCTTCGCCCGGCCATCGAGGCCATCATCGGTCGCCCCTACGCCCACGCCGGCAAAGTCTCCTTCCCTGACGCCAGCACGCAGTGGCGCGATTCACACTTCCGCACCCAAGGCAAGTTGCTCAACGCCACTTACGGCGAAGAAGTCACCATCGACTGGCTGCAACCGATCAACCCGACCGGCGAAGTGGTGATCTGGCTCGATGATGCCGGCAAAGGCTCCGCCCGCCTCGCCGACGGCACCATCCGCCCCGAGTTACAGGAACTCATCGATCGCGGCGTCGGCGTGCTCACGGCCGACCTCTTCCTCCAGGAGGACAAGAAACTGAAACAGACCCGCGTCGTGACCGGCCCCCGCGAGGTCCCGGCCTACACCTTCGGCTACAACCACGCGCTCTTCGCCCAGCGCGTGCATGACGTCATGACCATCACGAGCTACCTGCTTACCCGTCGCGATAGTTCCCAGCCGGCAGTCAAGAAGGTCTCACTCGCCGGCTTCGGCAAGATGGGCGCCGTCGCCGCCGCCGCTCGCGCCGCGACCGGCAAAGCCATCACCAAGGCCGCCGTCGACACGGGTACCTTCCGCTTCGGGCAGCTCCTAGATTACCGCGACCTGATGTTCCTGCCCGGCGGCTCCAAGTACCTCGACGTGCCCGGCCTACTCTGCGTCGCCTCCGCCCAACCCCTGTGGGTGGCCAGCGAAAAAGACGCCACGCTCTTCCCTGCCGCCACGCTTCATGCGGACGGCACCGACGCCAAGACCGCCGCTGCCGCTTGGTTGCTCAAATAATACACCAGCCCACCCTAAAGGTATCGCCTTACTTAAGCACCTTGGCGGCGTAGCCCTGCAGGAGCTTAGCCTGGGCTTCATCCACCTTGCCGGTCCACTTGGGTGCCGGAGCTTTTACGCCGTAGATCTTACCGAAGAAGACCAGGGCATTGAGGTAGGTACCCACGAACTCCGGGTGCGAGTTATCATCGCGATGCAGGCGAATCGGCTTGGGCGAAGCGTAATTCAGTTCCCAGGCATCCCCGCACGGGACGACGGTGGCCTTGTTGTCCTTGGCCACGAAATCATACCACTTCCTCAGGCGATCCTGCATCTCCTTCGGGTTCGCGCCCACGGCACCAGCATCCTTCAGCGCGGCCTTGTCGTTCCAGAAGTCGGCATGACGCGCCCACGTCTCATAGAAATAGATGCGGGCCTTGGGACTTTTGGCGCGGATGCGCTTACAGAGCTCGGCCGCGCTCCTGACGAAGTGATCACGCGCCGTGGCATCCTTCTCCGCCAAGGCAGGTTCCATGCTCTGCCCCTGCAGGACGACGACATCCCACCCTCCCTCCTCGATGAGCGCCTGGCTGGGCGCCTGGGTCAGCTGTTGGCGTAACGTCTGACTTCCGGGCGTAGCTGACTTCACCACCGGCTCCCTCCGGCCGGCGCTCTTCACGACCTCCAGAAAGACGTCAGGGAGCTTGTTGGCGCCGGTATAGCTGTTGCCGATGAAAAGGATGCGCTGCGGGTCTTCGGCGAAGGCGGCCGTAGCAAGCATCAGGAATGCGGCGAGCCATGACATCGGGGCGAATCTCATTGTGGCCAGCATTCCGGTGAATCGACGGATGACAACCCCGTCTTACCAGAGGACCGGCTGGGTGACGCCGATATTACGCTGCACCTCGGGGTCGGTCGGGTCGGCCGGGAGTTTCTTCCACAGGTCGAGATAGGCCGTCTCCCCGAATTGGCGGCCGGCCAAAAGGAGGCTCGGCTGACGGGCCGGCCAACCCTCCCAGGCCTGGACATCGGGCTTGAGCGTCCACTTGGATTTGTCGGCGAGGAAGGGATAGAGGAAAGCCACGGCTTTGCGGATACCACGGCCGTCAGGGAGCGTGAACTCCCAGAGATTGTCTTCCTTCGTCGAGAGCACCTGGCAAAGAAGCACCATGTTATCCAACTGGAAGATCGAGTAGCCGTAAGGCTTCGTACGACCCAGCTCCAACGGGAAGCCGCCATCGACAGCCATCTGCTTACCGACGAACACTTCCTTATACTGCTTGCGGCAGGCGGCCAGCTTCTCCTGGTCGCCGATGAAATCAGCATAGACCGCGAGCTGCAGGGTGAAAGCGACGGCATGGTTGTTCTTCGCCGCAGCCTCCTCCTTGCCGTTCTTGCTGGTGACCATCCACTCGGCGAGTTCGCGGAACCATCCGCGCAGGTCCTTAGCCATGCCGGCCGGGAAAGCCGGCGAACGCTCGAGCGCCTTCACGGCGGCGGGCACTTCGATCAGGTGCAAAGCGTCGATGACGCCGATGCCACGACCAGGCGAGACGCCGGGGACGGCCTGCGCGAAGTTGAGGTTCGGATTCATGCGCAGCTTGGCATCCAGGAAGAACACCCGGAGAAGCTCGGCAGCCTTGACGGCATATTTATCGTCACCGGTGACCTTATAGGCGGCGGCCAGCGCCGACACGGAATCGCGCAGGGTCTTCACGACGAGACGATGCTGGCTGAAATTCTCCGGATTAGTCTCACCATCGCGACGGATGTAAGGGAGGCCGTTGGGCTTGCTGGGGTCAGGCCACCAGTAGTCGCCGTTCGAGTAGAAATCATTGGCCCCGCCTTCGCTCAACTTGGCCGGGAACGCCGTGAGGCTGACCGGCGCCTGCGAAAGCGCCCTCTCGGCAGCCTTCAGAATGCGCTCGCGGTCGATCGAAGCGATGTCCACGCCGACCCTGGTGGAGACAGACGTGGCCGATATGGCCGGGCCGGTCGATGCGAACAGAACTAGGAGCAGAAGGGCGAGGGCTTTCATAGGGACGCCGCATTAGCCAGCATCAGCCCGCGGCTTTCAATGCCAGAGACCTTAATCCTGGCTTAAGAATCGGCCAAAGTACCTTACTTTTCGAAAATCCCCCAGACTTTCTCGACGAGCTTGAGCATAGCGGGGTCCATAGACCGAAGTTCTGCGCGATCAAAAGGCTCCATGTCGTTGCGATCAAAATACGACTCGGTGCTCTCCGCGAAATACTCCATCTGATTGGTCATCGCGTAAGCCTTCGAAGGCTTGTCCACGAACTTCTCTCCAGTCCAACGCTTCACGGCGTCGTAAGTTCCGGAAGCCTTGGCCTTCTGGTAGGCGCCGAGGATGTCGGGGTTTTGATATCCGCCCGGTAAGACCTTGTCGTGATAGGAATGTGCGAGTTCATGCAGTACGAAGACCGGCATGCGTTTGGTCTCGGCTTCGAACCGCTCCACGTTCGTGAACTCGACGGCCTTCGCCAAGGCGATCTCGCGACCGGACTGCTTGATCCATTCCAAGCCGCCATGGTACTCGGCAGTCGAACAGGTAGTAGAATAAGGCAGAGTGAAGTTGAGCGGGACTTTCTTCAGTTCAGTCACGGCCTTCGCTGGCACGAGGCGGATAATCGTCTCCAGATGCTTGTCGAGCAGCCCGACGGCCTTCTCGACGGCCGCCGCGTCCTTGGCGATTAGGCGCTGGTCAATGCGCAGCGTCCAACCCCGGATCTCGCGCACCTGGCGGTCGCGACCGGCCATCTGGACCGCGGCCTTACCCAAGGCGTCACCGACCAAGAAATACGTCTCAGCGTTGCCGAACTCGTGATGGCCGTGGCTCGGATTAGGGGAGTCCTCCGCCTTGCGCACGAAATCGCGGGTCGGCACGAAGACGACATTATCCTTGAATTCAGTGCGTTTCGCGACGGCGGCCTGCGCATTGCGCAAGTCCGTCCATTCTTTCGGGGCATCGACCCACGCGCCCGTAAGCTCGCCGACAATCACGGGGAGTTTCGGCACGCCAAACTCCTTGCGCACATCGTGAATCAGATGCACCAGGTTCTGCTCATACTCCGGAACAGCGGTCTTGGGATTCACGCCATCGTTCCAGCCCTGGTACCAGACGAAGCCGGCCAGCTCGACCGGGGAACCATCGTAAGCCGGAAAGTCCTTCTTCAGATTCGCCAAGGCCTCACGGACCTCAGCAATCATCTTGAGATAATACGGGCCGACCGCGCCGCCGGCGCTCGGCGGGCGGAAATCGCGGAACAGGCTCTTGCCTCCCCACGACGTCTTAATGAGCAGGACCTGGTCACGATAAGCTTCGCCGACCACGTGGCCGAACTGGAACTCGGGACCGAAATGGTGCTTGTCGCCATAGACGGAGTAGCCGACCGATAATCCTCCGGTCAGGAGCGACTGCTTCTCGCGCTGGTAGCGCACCCAGACGTCCTGACGCACGACCCACTTGCCATCCTTATCCTTAAGATGGGCGTAGCGCTCGGCGTTGCCCGGACGGGCCATCACTTCGACCAAGGTGCCCTTCCCTTGGTTATAATCGCGGCCGGTCAGATCGACGACCGCCTGTCCTTCCATATTGGACTGCCCGGCCAGGATGAAGACCTTCAATTTCTTGGCCGGCTCAGCGGCAACGCACCAGAGGGACCAGCAGAGCAAGATCGGGGCGAATCTCATATGGAAGTTATCCGCCCATTACCTCGCTCCCGCAAGCCCATCCCCTCCAACCTGCCTGAATTACCCTTTCAATTCAGTCCTCGATTCAGCCCTCCTTTCAGCCATCAATTCAGTCCTCCTTTCTTCCGCCATGTCCCCCTTCCCCCTCTCCGGACTCGCCGACGAAGCCGCCGATGACATCGATGGCCAGATCGCCGCACATCAGGCCCTCGGCTGGACCGCCCTCGAGCTCCGACTCCTCAACGGCAAGCAGTTCTCCGGCCCGGCCGTGAGCGACGATGAATTCAAGCAGGCCGTCGATAAGATCGAAGCCGCCGGCATGCGCGTCAGCAGCTACGCCTCCGCCATCGGCAACTGGAGCCGCCCCATCACGGGCGATTTCACGACCGATCTCGCCGATCTCAAGGTACTCATCCCACGTATGCAGCGCACCCGCACGAAGTTCGTCCGCACGATGAGCTGGGTCCGCGGCGAAGTCACCGAAGACGCGTGGCGCGACGAAGGCGTCCGTCGCTACAAGGAGATGGCGAAACTTGCCGCCGACGGCGGCATCATGCTGCTCCACGAGAACTGCGAAGGCTGGGGCGGCCTCTCTGGCACGCACGCCCGCCGCTTTATCGAAAGCGTAGACCATCCGAGCGTCCGCTACCTCTTCGACATCGGCAACACGGTGTCCTACGGCCAGGAAACGATGCCCTTCTACCGCGAGATTCTACCCTACGTGGAATACGTCCACATCAAGGACTGCCGACGCAACCCCGCCGGCGGCAAGAGCAGCTCGTTCACCTATGCCGGCGAAGGCGATGCGCTCGTCCGAGAAATCCTCACCGACCTCATCCGCAACGGCTACAAAGCCGGCGTGTCCATCGAGCCGCACGTCGCCAGCATCGTCCACCTCGGCGAAGGCACCAAGGCTTCACCCCAGGAACGCTTCGACTCCTACGTCCGCTACGGCAAGGGCCTCGAGAAGCTCCTCGCCGAAATCCAGGCCCGCTGATGCGCCTGCTCCTCCTGGCCCTGATTGCGACGTGCGCCCTGCGCGCCGCCGCGCCCATCGTTTCCTGCGATTACCCCAATGATGCCTCGGCCGCCAAGGCCTGGCGAGCCGTCGAAGGCTCGCCCGCGGCCCGCATCGGGCAGGACGATATCGCCCATGTCCTCCGCCTCGATTGCAACTTCAACACGAACAAGCGACCCCGGACCTACTGGGATCATAAGGTCGAGCTAGACCTTTCCGACGCCGAAGGCATCCGCCTCGAGATCCGCTGCCGCGATCGTACGTCGATCGCGCAGTTCCACGTGTACTTCGAGGCCAAGGGCGGCTGGTATAACGCCAGCTTCACCCCGCAACGCACTTCCGAATGGACCACGATCGAGGTCCGCAAGGACTCGGTGAAGACCGAAGGTAATCCGAGCGGCTGGCAGCAGATCAAGACGCTCCGCATCGCGGCCTATCGGGCCGAGGATAAAGACACCTCGTTCGAGATCCGCAGCATCCGCAAACTCGGCCAACTGGGAGACGACACCCACGTCCTCTTGGTCAAGACCCCTGACGCCAAGGAGCGCTTCGACGAACGGCTATCACGCCAGCTGTCCGCTCGCGGCCTGCGCCATGCCACCGTGACCGAGTCCGAACTCACCCCTACGACGCTCGCCAAGACCCAACTGCTCATCCTGCCCAACAATACCAAACTCACCGACGAGGCCACGAGTGCGATCGAAAGCTACCTGAAGAATAACGGACGTCTCTTAGCCTTCTACTCGCTCCCGCCCCGCCTCCTCGCCGCCACCGGCATCGGCCCGGGTAAGCATCTCCTCGCCGACCCCAAGGGACGATTCGCTTCAATCCGACCCGTCGGCGATGCGCTGATCGGCGCCCCCGCCGTCACTGGCCAAGCTTCTTGGAACATCATCTCCCATCAGCCGATGGCTGGACGAAGCCGCACCGTGGCCGAATGGTTTGATGCCACCGGCAAGCCCTCCGGCTTCCCTGCGGTCATCGCCTCCGACAACGCCATCCTGATGACGCACGTGCTGCTTGACGACGACAAGGACAACAAAGCCCAGCTCCTTCTCTCCATGGCTGGCTTACTCCGCCCCGCGATCTGGCACGACAGCATCGCCGCGAAGTTGCGTCGCCTCGATGAACTCGGCGAATTCAAGGATTTCGCCGCTGCCTGCGCCTTCGTCCGTGCACTTCCCGGAGCCAAGTCGATGGCGCTCACCCGACTCGGTGCCTCGATCGCCGCCAAGGCGGACGCGCTGACCTACGAAAAGGCCGCACGCTTCACCCAGGCTCTCGCCAGTGCCGACCAGGCCATGAGACTCTTCCAAGAGGCCTACTGCCTCGCGCATCCGGCCAAGCCGGGCGAGTTCCGCGCCGTCTGGTGCCACAGCGCCTACGGCGTCAAGAACCGCACCTGGGACGACGCGATTCTAAACCTGAAGAACAACGGCTTCACCGCTGTCTTCCCCAACATGCTCTGGGGCGGCGTCGCCTATTACCCAAGCAAGGTGCTACCGGTCGCGACGGATATCGCGACCAAGGGCGACCAGATCGCCGAATGCCTAGAAGCCTGCCGCAAACATGGCCTGCAGATCCACGTCTGGAAGGTCGACTGGAACCTCGGACGAGACGTGCCCAAGGAATTCGTCGCCAAGCTCCGCACTGAGCATCGCCTCCAGATGAGCGATACGGGCGAAGAAGAGCCCTGGCTCTGCCCTTCCAACCCGCTCAACGCCGCGCTCGAACGCGATGCGCTGGTCGAAGTCGCCCGCAACTACGCCGTCGACGGCATCCACTTCGACTACATCCGCTACCCGGACGGTCGTCACTGTTTCTGCCCGCCCTGCCGCGAACGCTTCGAACATTCGACGGGG
Organism: Verrucomicrobiota bacterium; assembly: GCA_026397955.1. GTDB lineage: Bacteria > Verrucomicrobiota > Verrucomicrobiia > Opitutales > UBA953 > UBA953. The sequence continues at coordinate 136,265 of JAPLTV010000059.1, forward strand.
AGTCCTGTGGCCAAGTGGCCCGCCGATGTTCAGGTGAAGGGCGTCCGTCGCGAAGAATGGATCAAATGGTGCCAGGAGAACATCAACACCGTCGTCCGCACAACCAGCGAAGAAGTCCGTAAGGTTCGGCCGGGCATCAAGGTCAGCGCCGCGGTCTTCCGCCAATGGGACCAGGACAGCCGCACCATCATGCAGGACTGGAAACTCTGGTGCGCCCGCGGCTGGCTCGATTTCGTCTGCCCGATGGATTACACCGACAGCGAGACCGGCTATGACAGCTGGATTCGCCAGCAGAAGATTTGGGCCGGCCCCGCCGGACTGGTCCCCGGCATCGGCATCACCTCGTCGCACACCACCCTCGCCCCGGACGCCGCCGTGCGCCAGATCGAGATCACGCGCCGCTACGACACCCAGGGCTTCATCCTGTTCAATTACGGAGAACGAGAGGCCAAGGAGATGATTCCCGCACTCGGGCTTGGCCCCACCCAGCGCTAAACGCCACTATTGGCTGGCTCTCCCGGCCACGCCCCTCATCCCTTTCTCGCATGTCCACCGAACCGACTCCTCCCTTCGACGGCCCCCAGCTGGGCGATACCGTCGACGGCCTGACGCTCATCGCGGTCGGCATCCGGGAAACCTTCACCGAAGTGCTCCCCGCGCACCGCGAGGCCTTCACGCTCCTCAACGAATGGATGAGCGGCATCCGTCTCTATGAACTGGAAGATGCCCTCGACCTCGACGCCAACTTCTGGGACGAGCTCCTCGACTGCGACTACGAGGTCGGCGAAGGCGAGATCGACGGCGACAAGCCGGGCGAGATGGTGACCATCTACGACGTCTGGGCAGACGAAAAGGAAGCCGACGCCTGCCTGGATAAGCTCTGCGCTCGCCTCGAAGAACTTAAGGTCATGGCGATGGAGTTGCTGCCTCCGGGCCTGCACAACGCCGCGAAGACGCACAAAGCGCCCCTCGAGACGCTCAAGCTGATCGCGCAGTTGGCCGACTGATCACTTCTTGACCGGCTTCATCGCCGCCAAGATGGCTTCCTTATTCTTCGGCCATTCGGGGTTGGGCTGACCTTCCCAGATACGGAGGTTACGGAAACTCCCGTCGACACCGACGCCGAGCATCACGCTCTGCTTAGGCTTGGCGAACAAGGGGTGCGAGGTCGTCGTGCTCTTGCCGGCAACGGTGGCCACGGCCTCCTGGCCACGGATTTCCAGCACGGCCACATACCATTCTCCCAGCTTAAGCGCCTGCGACACGCCCACCGGCGGCTCCTTGTCGCGTTGCTTATTCAAGGGACTGATACGCTCGGCCGAGTAAGCGGTAAGATTACTACCGCCCTGACTGATAAAGAAGGCCGTGACGTAATCCTTTTCGTCCGTGGCCTTGACGAAGATCGAGCGATACTTGCGACCCTCGAGCGGGACGTCGTTCAAACGGAACTCCACCTGGATGACCGCATCCTGATAAGGCAGGCCAAACGAGGCTGTCGCCGGATGATTGGCCGCCGGGCCTTCCATGCCGTGGAAGGCACCATCGACGATATTCCAGCTACCCGAACGTCCACTGTTTGCGACCGTACTAAAACGCCAGCCCGCGAAACCGCTCGCGAAACCCTTGGGCTTATCGGGGCTGACCGCCGGCAACGTCGTGAGGTCCTGACGGGCCAGCTCCTTCCCGCGCAGGGTCAGGAACGTCGGCGGCAGTTCTTCGGCCGGCAATTGGACAGCAACGGCGAGCAAAAGCAGGTTGAAAGTCTTGTTCATCAGGAAACGTTCACTTCTTGGCCTTGGCCTTACCGGCAGGGCTTTTCTTGATCAGCTGCACGGCGACATCGTTCGCGAGGTCGTCGCCAGGAGTACTGCGACCGCGGGCGATGATCTTCTCGAGTTCGGTCCTCATAGCGGCGACGCGTTCCGGGAACTCGGCCTGGAGGTTCTTCCTCTCGCCGGGGTCTTTCGAAAGATCAAATAGCTGTACCGGCGGCAGGCCCGCCTCTTCGGCACCCGGCTTCGGCGAACTCCAACCACCGGACCCGGCGCTGAGGCAGAGCTTCCACTGGCCGTCGCGAATCGCAAAGCTGCCGTTCATCGACTGGCTGACGATACCCTGACGGCCCTCAGATCTGTCGCCACGCAATACCGGCAGGAAACTCACGCTATCTTCGCCCATGACGGCGGGCACGGTCGCGCCGGTGATGTCCGCGAAGGTCGCAAGGAAGTCGATCTGCCCGACGAGGGCTGACGACACGCCCGGCTTAACCTTGGCGGGCCAGCGCACGACGAACGGGACGCGGTGACCGCCTTCGTAAAGGTCAGCCTTGTTGCCGCGATAGATGTAGCTCGGCTCATGGCCGGCCTTCTGGAGCTCAGGAATATTGGCCGCCTTCGAGCAACCATTGTCGGAAGTAAAGATCACAAGGGTGTTTTCAGTCAGGCCCTGCTTGTCTAACGAAGCCAGCAGGCGGCCGACGTCATGGTCGACCTGCTTCACGAAGTCGGCGTACGGGCTAATGCCGCTGGTGCCCTGGAAATCCTTAGTAGGCACAATGGGCGTGTGCGGCGCGTTCAGCGGTACATAGGCGAAGAAAGGCTTGGCCGGGTCGGCCTTCTTCTGAGCCTCGATGAAGGCGATGGTGTGATCGATGACGGAGGGCAGCACGTCGATCGCCTCGAACTTCGGACCAGCCGGACCAGTGCGCAGCCAGGTCTTGGTCGCGCTGGGAATCTCGGTCATCCGGCGATCCTTGATCCAGACGAACGGAGGCATGTCGAGCGAAGCGCTGATACCGAAGAACGTGTCGAACCCATGGTCGATGGGTCCGCCCGCGATGTCTCCTGCGAAATCAATCGCGCCGACATTCTTCGGACTCTTCGAATAGTCGCCGCCATCATCCGCGAAACCGCCGCCAGCGACAGGGAAGCTCATGCCGAGATGCCATTTACCGAAACAGCCCGTCGCGTAGCCTTGCTGCTTGAGCAGGCCAGCGATGGTCAGCCGGTCTTTCGCGATGAGCGGCGGAGAGAAACCGCCGAGGACGCCGGACTGCAGGCGCGAGCGCCAGTGGTAGCGACCGGTCAGCAGGCTGTAGCGGGTCGGTGTGCAGACGCCTGAAGAGGTATGTCCGTCGGTGAAGCGGAGGCCGCCCTTGGCCAGGGCGTCCAGATTCGGTGTCGCGATCTTGCTCTGCGGGTTGTTGGCGGCGAAATCCCCGAATCCCTGGTCATCGGCGAGGATGACGATGATGTTCGGCCGCTCGGCGGCGACGAGCCCGAGACAAGCGAAGACGAGAAACAGGGGCAATCTCATGCAAGGAAGATGCCTGGCGGGCGAACGCGGGCAACCAAAAAAAGGCCTACTTCAATGCTTCCGCGAACAGCCGATAGGCCTGCTCACGGGCGGAATCGGGAAAGTCATGCGGGCCTTCGGGATGGATGACTTGGAGCGCAGCGGGTGCCCCGAGTAACGCGTATACCGGCCGAGCGGCGGCGGCGATCTTGTCCACGCTCTGCCAATGGGAATTGGCGTCCCCGAGCGATGCGCTAATCAGCACGCGGCGCGGCGCCAGGGCGCCGATCATCTCATGAAAATCAAACGGGATCTCATTCAGGCGGCCCGCATACTCGGCCAGCCGCGGCATGTAGCGCGGCTGACACCAGCCCCGGCCGAACTGCCAGACCGACGAGGAACCATCATAGTAATCGAGATACGAATCGAGGCCACAGCTGCTCACGACGACCTTGAGGCGTTCATCGAAGACCGCGGTGAAGACGGCGTTATGACCGCCGAGCGAATGGCCGATAACGCCATAGGAACCGCCGCGCACATATGGCAGGGAATCCAAGAGATCGAGAGCACGGACATTATCCCACACGGCCTTCATGGTGCCGCTAGCGTAGCCCAAGGCGACAAGGTCAGGCTTGTAGTCGGCGAGATGCGGGTAGGCTGGCGATAAGGTCACGAAGCCGCGTTCGGCCAGTTCCGCGGCATATTGCCGGTTGGCCTTGCCGCCAAGTCCGACCACAACACCCACACCCACCTTGTCATCGGTCGGATGAAGGCAAAGGACGGCGGAGACCTTGGCGCCCTTGGCTAGCGCAGCCTTGGGCACGCAGAGATAGGCAGGCACGCGGCTGCCGCGTTCGGACTGATAGGTGATCTTGCGACGGACATACGACCCCATGTCATCCTCCTTCTCGACCTTCATCGCCAGCGGCACCTTGCGCTCGAGTCCGGGCAACGGCCCCATGACGGTCTCCATGCCCAGCACGATCTCCGCCCGACGATCGGCCCAGCCGGCGGCGGCGGCGACCGGCAAGATGGCGCCAGCGGCATCATGACGGACCAGAAGATTATCCCGCGGGAGCCGCCTGTCGGCAGGTGAACCATTGAGATCAAGGCGAGCCACATAGGCGTCACCACTCCCCTTGCTCGTCAGGGAGAGATGATCCAACTGCTGCGTTCCGGAATAGGCGCCGGCGATGAGCAGCCCGCCATGGCCGTCCATCACATTGACATAGGCGTTATCCGAACCGACTCCGCCGGACTGCGTGAGCCAGAGTAGCGCGCCCGCTTCGTCGAACTTGGCGACATAGACGTCTGTCGCGCCACGACTGCGGAGGCTCTTGCCGCCGAGTGAAAACACCTCGGAGAATTCGCCGGTGAGGAAAGCGTTACCGACCCCATCGGTGGCGATGCCCAAGCCATAGTCGATACCGGGCCCCTGCCCTACCCGACTCCAAAGTAGTTTGCCGTCGGCATCATAGTGACAGAGCAACGCATCAGAGTCCTTAGCGCTGGTCGTGGCATAGGTATCAGTACCGATGACGGCCTTACCCTTGAACATCCCGCTAGCCCAGACCCGGCCCTGTGCGTCGCAGGCGATCTCATGAAATAGGCAGCTGGGTTCGCCCAGGTGTTGCTTCAGCCAGAGCACCTGACCATCGCGATCGAGCTTGGCGACGAGGGCCGACGTGCCCGTGGGCGAGGAAAGCGGCTGGGCACCAAATGCGCCGACGCCGGCACTGAGGCCGCCGATATAAATGTTATCGCGGCCATCGACCACGACCCCATGCGCGGAACCGGTGGCTTTACCGGTCGCCACCTTGACCCAGACGAGCTCGCCATCGGCGTGATATTTGGCGGTAAAAATATGCGCGCCGGGCTCGTTGGGCACGACCACGTCACCGAACGTGGCCTCACCGACGACCGCGCCGGCGACGATCACGTCACCACGACTGTCGACCGCCACGCCATGTCCGTAATCATAACCCTTTCCGCCCGCCGTGCGGACCCATCGAAATCTGCCGTCCTTATCATAGGACACCACGAAGACGTCGTAGTCTCCCCGCCCCCGGACGACATGTCCGTCGAACTCGGTGGACTCACCCTGGAAATGTCCGGTCACATACGAGTTGCCCTGCGCGTCGGTCGCCACCGCATACGCGCGGTCAATCTGCGGGCCGCCGGAGACCCGCGACCAGAGGCATTTTCCGCGCGGGTCGAGTTTCGCGACGAAGATGTCATTGAGACCAAGCCCTTTATGCGACACGGCACCGAAACTGACTTCATCCGCGCACTCGCCAGCGATGAAGACATTGCCTGCGCGATCGACGTTCAGCCCGCGCACCTTGTCGGCCTTGACGCCGCCGCCGGAAGCCGCCCAGTCGAAGACCGGCGCAGCCGTGAGGCTAATTGTCAGATGCAGGAGCAAGAAGACGGAAAAACGCATAAGTGGCCGGGGTCTGACCTGCCTCTAGCCAAACGTACGGACCACTATCTGCAACCTGAACCCTCGGGCTATCTTGTTTGCCTCCGGAGCCGGGCTCCCCTAACCCTACCCCCTCTCTCCATGTCCTCCCTCCTCGGCCACTCTTTCATCGGTTTCGCACGCGGCCAGTCCACCGCCGCCGCCTACCGAGCGATCAATCCTGCCACGGCCACCGCCCTTGAGCCGGACTTCTTCCCGGCCACCGCTGCCGAGGCCGACAAGGCCTGCAGCCTAGCCGCCCAGGCCACCCCTTCCATGGCTGCGCTTTCGGGCAAGCAGAAGGCCGCCTTCCTCCGCGACATCGCCACCCGCATCGAAGCGGCCACTCCTTCCCTCGTCGCCCGCGCCACCCAGGAAACCGGCCTGCCCGAAGCCCGCTGCCAAGGTGAGATTGGCCGCACGATGGGCCAGCTACGCCTCTTTGCCGATCTCGTCGAAAAAGGTGACTGGATCGATGCGCGCATCGAGACGGCTAATCCGGACCGTAAGCCTCTGCCCAAGCCTGACCACCGCTCGCTGCTCCGTCCGATTGGCCCTGTCGCCGTCTTCTGTGCGAGCAACTTCCCCTTCGCCTACTCCGTCGCCGGCGGCGACACCGCCTCCGCCTTCGCCGCGGGCTGCCCCGTCATCGTGATGGCCCACCATGCGCACATCGGCACCGCCGAAATCATGGGCGGCCTCATCGTCGAAGCGGTGAAGGCCAACGGCCTCCCTGAAGGCACGTTCTCTCTCCTGATGGGCGAAGGACGCGTCATCGGTCAGCAGGTGGCCAAGCACCCGGCTCTCCGGGCCATTGGTTTCACCGGCTCCCGCGTCGGAGGCCGTGCGCTGATGGATTCCGCTGCCGCCCGCCCGACCCCGATTCCGGTCTACGCCGAGATGAGCAGCGTCAATCCCGTCGTGCTACTTGAGGGCGCCCTGGCCTCACGCGGCGAAGCCATCGCTACCGGCCTGCTCGGCTCGTGCACGCTCGGCGTCGGCCAGTTCTGCACCCAGCCTGGCCTGATCGTCCTGACGCGCTCCGCTGCTGCGGAATCGTTCATCAACAAGCTCTCTGCCCTCTTCACCGATTGCGGCGACGGCGCGATGCTCACCGCCGGTATCCATCAGGCCTACCAGAAGGGCCTAACGACCCGCGCCGCCCAGGCGGGCGTCAAGCTGCTCGCCCAAGGCAAGTCCAGCGGACAGCCCAATCGCGCGGTCGCCACCCTCTTTTCGACCGACGCCAAGACCTTCGTCGCCGATGGCTCACTGCAGGAAGAAATCTTCGGACCGAGTTCGCTTGTCATCTGGTGCGCCGACCAACGTGAAGTCGATGCCGTCCTCGGCGCCCTGCACGGCAACCTGACTGCTACCATCCACGGCACCGATGCCGAGCTCGCCCAGCAGTCTGCACAGATCGCCCGCCTCGAGGCCGTCGCCGGCCGCGTGGTCGTCAATGGCTTCCCTACCGGCGTCGAAGTCTCACACGCCATCGTGCATGGCGGACCTTATCCGTCGCTGTCCGACGGACGCACGACCTCCGTGGGCTCCAACGCCATCTACCGCTTCACACGCCTAGTCTGCTTCCAGAACTATCCGGACGCCGCCCTGCCCGCCGAACTACAGAACGCCAACCCCCTCGGCCTCTCCCGCCTCGTCAACGGCTCCCGCTCAAATTCTGCGATTTGATCTAACCGCCAACCGCGTCCTAACCGCCAACCGCTAACCGCTTACCGCTTCCATCCATGTCCCCTCTCGAACTCCAGAAAATCCTCTCGTCCGGACTGCTCTCCTTCCCGATCACCGACTTCAAGGCGAACGGCGACTTCGACGCCCCCAGCTACGCCAAGCGCCTGCAGTGGCTCGCTCCCTACGGAGCCACCGCGCTCTTCGCCGCGGGCGGCACGGGTGAATTCTTCTCTCTGGAGCCAAAAGAATATTCGGGCGTCATCAAGACCGCGGTCGATACGTGCGACGGCCTCGTGCCGATTCTCGCCGGTGCCGGCGGTCCGACCCGTGTGGCGATCCAATACGCCCAGGAAGCCGAGCGCCTCGGCGCCAAGGGCATCCTGCTCCTGCCGCATTACCTGACCGAAACCAACCAAGACGGCGTCGCTGAGCACGTCGACCAGGTCTGCAAGTCGGTCAAGATTGGCGTCGTCGTCTACAACCGTAACGTCTGCCGCCTGCTGCCGCACCACCTCGAGAAGCTCGCCGCCAACAACCCGAACCTCATCGGCTACAAGGATGGCTTCGGCGACATCGAGTTGATGGTCTCCGTCCGCCGACGCATGGGCGATCGCTTCAGCTACCTCGGCGGCCTGCCCACCGCGGAAGTCTACGCCGCCGCCTACAAGGCCATGGGCGTCCCGGTCTACTCGTCTGCCGTGTTCAACTTCATCCCGCAGGCCGCGATGGACTTCTATCACGCCGTGGCGAAGGACGACCACGCCACGCAGAATCGCCTGCTCGACACCTTCTTCCTCCCCTACCTCGAGATCCGCAACAAGAGCGCGGGCTACGCCGTCAGTATCATCAAGGCCGGCGCTACGATTGTCGGCCACGGCGCGGGCCCCGTGCGCGCTCCGCTGACCGACCTCAAGCCCGCCGAAGTCGAAGAGTTGGCCGCGCTCATCGCAAAAGCTGGAGTCAAGTAAGCGGACATGCGCGAGTTCGAACTCCAATCCGCGGTCTCGAAAGTCAAGTGGCGCGTGCTGCCGCTCTTCGTCGTGATGTTCATCGTGAACTACATCGACCGGGTGAACATCAGCTTCATCAAGGAGCAACTCGGAGCCGAACTCGGCATCGGCGACCTCGCCTACGGCTTCGGCGCCGGCCTCTTCTTCTGGGGCTATGCCTTGCTGGAAGTCCCCGCCAATCTCGCCCTTGAGCGACTGGGCGCCCGTCGCTGGCTGACGATCATCGCCGTAGCCTGGGGCCTCCTGGCGACCGGACTCGCCTTCGTCCGTAATGAATATGAGTTCTACGCCCTCCGCTTCGCGTTGGGCGCGGCCGAAGCCGGCTTCTTCCCCGGCGTCGTCTATTACTTCACCCGCTGGATCCCCTCCGCCGACCGCGGCAAGGCCATGGCGATCTTCCTGAGCGGCTCCGCCATCGCCACCATCCTCTCGGGTCCGCTCTCCGCTTACCTGCTGCAACTCCATGTCCCCGGATTACAGCCTTGGCAGTGGATGATCGTCTTCGAAGGCGCCTTCTCCGTCTTCATGGCCGGAGTCCTCTGGCTCCTGCTGGATTCAGACATCGGTCAAGCCCGGTGGCTGACGACCAATGAACGCGAGGCACTGGAAACCACGCTCGCATCGGAACGCGCGCAAGCTGCGCAGCCAGGCTCCATTAACAAGTTCGCGCTGCTCACCTCTCCAGTAGTCCTCGGCTTCTGCGGCGTCTATTTCGCGATTCAACTGACGATCTACGCGGTCACCTTCTGGCTACCTACCATCATCAAGGAGATGCTAGCCACGCCAGGCCCGCACGGGGGCCTCCTTGGCTTGACCGAAAACTTCGTCCACTGGCTTGGCTACACCGATGCAAAGGCGGTGTCGGTAATGTCCGCCGGCTTCTTGAACTCCTTGCCTTGGATTGTCTCGATTGTCGGCATGATTCTGGCTGCTTACGCGGCCGCGCGTTGGAAGAACCAGCAGGCCTGGGTCGCGACCGCACTCGTCATCGCCGGCGTTGGCATGTTCGTGGCCGGCTTCTCGTCGCCAGCCATCGCTTTCGGCGCCATCTGCTTCGCCGCCCTTGGCTTCAAGTCGGCCGCCTCCCTGTTCTGGCCGATTCCGCAGAAGAACCTCGACCCACGCATCGCGGCCGCAGGCATCGCCCTGATCAACTCGCTCGGCAACCTCGGCGGCTGGGCCGCACCGATTGCCTTCGGCTGGATCAAGCAGTCCACCGGTTCGGTTTACATCGGCCTCTACGGCCTCGCCTTCACCTCCCTGCTGACCGCCGCTCTGGTCTTCGCCTCCCGCCCCAAGCCCAAGGCCTGAGCCTGCCCCTGCCCCTGCCCCCACCCCTACCCCTACCCCTTTTGCAATGTCCACTCCTCTGATTCAATCCATCCGTGTCGTGCCGGTTGCCGGCCACGACAGCATGCTGCTCAACCTGAGCGGGGCGCACGGGCCGTTCTTTACACGCAACATCGTCCTGATCACCGATAGCTCCGGCCGTACCGGCCTCGGGGAAGTTCCCGGCGGCGAGAAGATCCGCCAGACGGTCGAGGATTCCGCGCCATTACTCATCGGTAAGGAGATCGCTGACTATAAAAAACTGCTCGCTGCCGTCAGCGCCGCCTTCTCGGATCGTGATACCGGCGGCCGCGGCCTCCAGACGTTCGACCTCCGGGTGACTATCCACGCTGTGACCGCGATCGAATCCGCTCTCCTCGACCTCCTTGGCCAGTTCCAGTCGAAGCCCGTCGCGGCACTCCTCGGCAAAGGTCAGCAGCGGAACGAGGTCGAAATGCTCGGCTATCTCTTCTTCATTGGCGACCGCCGCAAGACCACCTTGGGCTATCGCGACGAAAGCGGCTCGGCGCATGCCTGGCATCGCCTCCGCAACGAGGAGGCCCTCACGCCGGAAAGCATCGTCCGCCAGGCCGAAGCCGCCCAGGAACGTTTCGGCTTCCAGGACTTCAAGCTCAAGGGCGGCGTGCTCAGCGCCGCCCGCGAGATCGAGGCCGTCCGCGCCCTCGCCGCCCGCTTCCCGAAAGCCCGCATCACGCTCGACCCCAATGGCGCCTGGCTCCTCAAGGAAGCCGTCGAGGTCTGCCAGAACTTGAAAGGCGTGCTCGCCTACGCCGAAGACCCCTGCGGTGCCGAAGCGGGCTTCTCCGGCCGCGAGATCATGGCAGAGTTCAAGAAGGCCACCGGCCTGCGCACCGCGACCAACATGGTCGCCACCGATTGGCGCCAGCTCGATCACGCCCTGAAGCTGCAGGCGGTCGACATCCCGCTCGCCGACCCGCACTTCTGGACGATGCAGGGCTCGGTCGAAGTCGCGCAGGTCTGTCAGGAACGCGGCCTCACCTGGGGCTCGCACTCCAACAATCACTTCGACATCTCCCTCGCGATGTTTACGCACGTCGGCGCCGCCGCCCCGGGCGACGTCACCGCGATGGATACCCATTGGATCTGGCAGGAAGGCCAGCGCCTCACCAAGGAGCCGCTACTCATTAAGGGCGGCAAAATCGCCGTCCCGCAGAAGCCCGGCCTCGGCGTCGAGATCGACCCGGCCCAGCTCGAAGCCGCCCACCAGCTCTATCTGAAGCTCCCCTCCGGCTCGCGCGATGACGCCGCGGCGATGCAGTTCCTGATCCCTGGCTGGAAGTTCGACCCGAAGAAGCCCTGCCTGGTCCGGTAAGGCCGATTAAGGACTCGCCAGAGGCGTCCATGGCTGCCTAACATACGCCATGAAGAAAACCTCATTGTTCATCACCATCGCCTTCTGCGTGGCGATCGGCTTCCTCATCGCCCGCCTCACGAGCCCTTCCCCGACGCCAGCGCCGGCCAAGGTCGAGCAACCCGTCGTCGTCGCGCCGGCGCCGAAACCCGCACCGGTCGTCGCGGCCAAGCAGGCTGTGCCGACACAGGCGAAGCGCCCGCCGATGGACGAGGCCACGAAGGCCCGTTACAAGGCCTTCGGCGAAGAGACGCGGGAAATCGCGATGGACCTGGCTGGCGGGGATGAAAAGAAACTCGGTCAGGCGATCCGTAACGGCATGCTGGACCCCTCCTCGCAGGAAATCCTCAAGCGCGGACGGGAAATCGGCGAAGCCTTCCGCGACGCGCAGACCGACGAACAGCGTGCCGCGCTGGAAACCGAAGTCATCGCTCTACGCGACCAGGCCATGTCCGCCCTCAAGACCCAACTCGACAAGCTCGATGCCGCCCCGGCCGCGGCACCGGCCGTCCCGGCGCCCGTCATCCCCACGCAGGGACTGATGTGACCAAAGAAAAAGCCGCCGACCCGCAAGGGCCGACGGCTTTCGTCGTTCGTAGGCTTAAGGCTTAGAACTTGTAGCGGACGCCAAGGCTCCACTGGTTCTGGTCCGCGAGGGCGTCGCGGCTGATCCAGGAGTAACCGAGGTCGACGGAAACGGAATGGGTGAGCATCTTGCTCACGGCGACGCTGACTTCATGGCCGGCGGCGTTGTTCTCGTACGAAGCCCAAGCGCCGAAACCAGCGCCGAGGGCGCGATGGAGAGCGATGCCGTAGGTCTCGTTGGAGCCGACAGTGAGGGCGACATCAGCGATGGAACCGACGTTCTTGAAGCGGTAGCCAAGGGAGACGTCATCCGCGCCGTTACCGAGATCACCACCGAGGGTGCTCTGGGCGTTGACGAAGAGATCAGAGCTGCCGAGGTAGGCGGTGGCGGAGACGCCCCATCCGTTGAGGTGGCCAGCGGTGCCGTCGGTGGACTGTTGGACGTAGCTCACTTCGACGTTGTTGCCGAAGAGGCTGGCCGGACCGGAAGCCGCGAAAGCGGAGGCCGAACCAAGGGCGAGGAGACTGAGGATAGGTAGGTGCTTCATAGGGTATGGGGTACGAGTTAATTAACACCTAATAAGAGTATAAGTTCCAGCCTTACTTCGGCTATTTGCTGATCGGCTGGGAGATACGCAGGTAAGCGAAGAGATCACGCAACTGCTGGGGCTCCAAGCCATCCAGCAACCCCTCCGGCATGAGGCTGCGTCCCATCGGGGTGAGCAGACGCACATCGGCTTGGCGCACGGTGATATCCTCCCCTTCCAAACCGCGGAGCACGAGGATCTGCGCGTCGCGCTCGACCAGGAAGCCGCTGAGCGATCGTCCGTCGTTCGTGGTGACGGAGAAATACTGGAAGCCCTCGCGGATCTCGGCGTTGGGATTCACGACGCTGATGAGCATCGTGCCAAGGTTGTCGCGCTGGTATGCGGTGAGTTCCGGGCCGATGCGTCCGCCCTTGAAGAAGAGCTTATGGCAGGCCGAGCATTTCTCCATAAAGAGGGGCTCGCCCGCATAAGGATTACCCGTGCCGGCCTTGAGCTTGGCTTCGACGTCGGCGATCTTGGCGATAAAATCCGTCACGCCGGCGGCCGGCTTGACCGGGTAGAGTTCGGCGAGCAACGACTGCACCTGCTTCGGCTCGTGCTGGCGCATGCGTTCGACCATGTCGCGCGGGACAGTGTTCGCACCAACCCGGCCCGACTTCACGGCCTGCAGGAGCTGTTGCGACCATTCAGCACGACTCGCGAGCAAGGCCAGCGCGGTGAGACGGATCTCGCCGGCGCTCTTCTCGACAATCGTGACGGCCTGGGCGCCGACCTCGGGCTGACCATAGGTCATCAGCGAGATAAGCGCGGCCTTACGCAACGGCGCGGCTTCGGCCGAGTCGGCGATCGCCAGCAAGGAGGCCGGCGCAGCGGGATGACGCACTTCGCCAAAGACGCGGAGCTGATTGAGGCGCTCGGTGGCGTCCGCCTTCTTATTCACAATGAGAGCCAGCGATTCCTTGATGGCCGCGGGATCGCCCTGACGGACGCGGAGGATAAGCGGCGCCTTGCCGGAAGCGGCCATGGCCTGAAGGAGTTCGTCGGGCAAGCCGGCGAGTTCACGTCCACGGTAGGCATCCTCGAAGCCCTTCATGAGATAGACGCTGTGGGCCGGCGTCGGTGCGAGGCGCAGGAGCTGGGCGCAGACCAGCAGGTCGGCCCGACGGCCTTCCGTGGCGAAGCGACGCATGAGGCGCGGCAAAAGATGCTGCTGGACCAGCGGGCGATCCCAGACGGCCGAATCCTTGGCGAAGCCCACGACCGCTTCGCGGTCGAGCGTCACGTGGGATTCCAGCGCGAACCAGAGCAGCAACGGGATATAGGCATCGTTCGCATCCTCATCGCGGGAAGCGAGAGCCGTGACGAGCTTGAGCATCTGGGCGGTCGGCAGACGACGAGCCGAAGAGGCGAGCTGCGAACGCACTTCGGCGTCGGGTTCAACCCGTGCCCGGGCGAGGACAGCGGCGAAGACGTCCGCGGGCAGCTCACGGGCTCCCTTGGATCCGAGCCCCGCGACGCCGAGGCCGCGGTTGACGCCATATCGGTCGCCGAGGAAACGCGTGGCCCAGAAACGGACCGGAGCATAGGCATGGGTCAGCGCGGCGACGGCACGTGCGTCCGTGAGGGCGTCGACCTGATAAAGCGCCCAGAGCGAGCCCAGGGATCCCCTGCCCTTATCGGTCGCGAGCTGCGCATCGAGCAAGGCAATCGCCTTCGGGTCGCGGCGTTCCGCCAGGAGCTGCAACGAAGCCGTGCGGTGGAACTTGTTCGCGTGACCGAGCAAGGCTACCAACTGGGCGGTCGTCTTGCCTTCGAGGTTCGTATCGGTCTCGAGCTTGGCGTCCTTGTCGCGGAGGCGATACATACGGCCAGTCGTGGGATCGATCTGGTTCTGGTAGTGCTGTCCGTGCGCGATGTAATATTCATACATGTCGGACACGAAGAGCGAACCGTCGGGAGCGTTGGCGCTGTAGAGCGGGCGGAAACCGACATCCTCGGACCACATCGCGATACCTTTGTCGGTCGTCACGTAGGTCGCACCTTGCGGAATACGTTCGGAATCGGTGACGGTGTTATGGAGCGGATCCAAGGAGAACAGGTGGCCCTGATACTTCGAAGCCATGGCCGTGCCTTCGATGAAGGAACCGAAGTGGGCGAAGCGCGGGACCTTGGTGAGCGTGCCCAGGATGGGCAGCTGGCCGAAGGAATAAGGCGTGCGCGAGGGGCCGAACTTGCCCGGGTCGACGCCCTGCTTGAGGTAGATGCCACCCTGGACGTAGTGCCAGCCGCGGGTCGTGCCGCCGTTGTGACCGGAGTACATGCGGCCATCGCCGTCGAACTCGAGCCCGAAGGGGTTACCTGAGCCTTCACTGAAGATATCGTACTCGCGGGTCTTCGGGTGGTAGCGCCAGACCATGCAGCCCTCGAAGTGTACCGGCGGCGCATCCGCCGAATCAAAGCCTGGACGCACGACGCGAGAGGAAGAAGTGCTGCCATGCACACCGTAGAGCCAGCCATCGGGACCAAGGATGATCCCGTTGCCCACCGAGTGGGTGTCCTCGAGGCCGAAGCCCGAGAGATGCACGACCGGCGGACCGTCCGGGATGTCGTCGCCATTGGCGTCGGGGTAGAACAGTAGGTAAGGCGGGTTCATCACCCAGACGCCGCCGTTCGCGCGCACGGCGGAGTTGGCCATATTGAGGCCGTCCTGGAAGACCGTGTGCTTGTCGTAGACGCCGTCGTGCTTCGTCGATTCGTGGATGGAGACGATGTCGGCGCCGCGGTCATGGTTGGGCGGAGCCGGCGGGACGCGGTCGTAGTGGGACCGATAATATTTGTCGCGGCTGATCATACTGACGCCCGCGGGGTAAGGATACTGCCGATACTGCGTCACCCAGAGACGGCCGCGGGTGTCGAAGCTGAAGTGCGTCGGCTGGGCGATCTGCGGTTCCGACAGCAGCAGGTCGATCGCCAGATCATACGTCGAGCGCATCTTGGCATAGGCGTCGGCCGGCGAAAGCGTGGGGCCGTGGAACTGTTCGGCGCGACCCAGCACCCGGTTCGATTCGCGGAACTTCGAGAACGAGGAAGAGGTCGGCTGGACCTTGAGCGAGGGACCATGGACCAACGGCGTCGCGGAATATTCCCAGGCGCCTTCGAGGACGCACTCCATGAAGTAGTTCATGATGAACGGCGCTTCGCCGAGGAAGCCGCCCTTCCCTGCGGGCTGCTGGACGTGAAAGACGATCTCATTCCACTCGCCCTTCTTCAACGTACCCACCGGGACCTTGTGGCGGAAGACCTCCTTGCGGGCGCTCTTGTAAGCCGGAGCGAATCCGCCGCCCGTGCCGATCTTCACACCGTTGACGAAAGCTTCGTGCGCACCCTCGAGATCGCGGAAATGAAGGCCGACTGATTCCTCGAACAGGTTGCGCTCATGCTTGGTGAAGAACGAATCGTCCACCCGCACCCAAGTACGATACCAGGCGTCGGTCGCGGTGGCCGGACGAGAGGCGGGCGAAGGGATTGGGGCGGTCACCTGCGCCTCTGCGAAGACGGTGCAAAGCCAGGCGATGCCAAGCAGCAGGAAAAGACGGAGGGACATGGGGATAGGAGCTAGACAAGCGAAGCCGACAAAGGTCGCAACCTTGGGCGGAAAAAGAGACAGGTACGCTGTTAAAACCTCGATATGAGGGATGTCCCGCATGACGGCCTTTCCGCTATGACGCTTTCCGTCTTTCGATTTGGTTCGATGCCTTTGCGACGGCCGGCAATTTAGCGGGATGCTCGGAGCTATCGCCGGCGACATCATCGGATCGGTCCACGAATTCAGCCGCAACGAAGACCAGGGTTTCCCTCTCTTCGCCGAACGCTCCTGCCCGACCGACGACTCACTGCTGACCTGGGCGGTCGCGGAGACGATTCTCAAGGGCGAACGCGACTATAAGCCACGCCTCGTCGGAATGATCAACTATTACGAGAAGCACGGCCACAACGCGCCGCTCAGCGCCGCCTTCGGCTCAGGCTTCAGCGGCTGGGTCTACGGCGGAGCTCAGGGCGAGCGTGATTCCTACGGCAACGGCTCGGCCATGCGCGTCTCACCCGTGGCCTGGGCGTTCAACGATCTGGAGACGGTCCTCGAACACGCGACACTCAGCGCACGACCTTCGCACGCTCACCCTGAAGGCATCAAGGGCGCCCAAGCCGTCGCCGCGGCAATCTGGACCGCGCGCATGACCCGCAACCCCGTCGCCGTCCGGGCGGTCGCCGAAAACTTCTACGGTCCCCTGCCCGACCTCGCGGAGATCCGGAGGACCCACACCTACAACGAGACCTGCCAAGGCTGCGTACCGGAATGCCTGGCCATCGCCGTCGGGACGCCTGACTATGAAGCCGCGGTCCGCTTTGCCGCCTCGGTGAGGGGGGACGCCGACACCCTGGCCGCTATCACCGGATCGATCAGCCAAGCCCTCTGGGGCGTACCTAGGGCCATCCGTGAGCAATCCTTGGCCATCGCCGCCCGATGCTACCCCGGGATGGAGGGCACCGTGGCCGAATTCGAGGCCAAGTTCGGCGGTTATTGATGATTATAAGGGGTTTAGGGCTGCCGACTTGACAGTGAACAAGTTTTCATAGAACATGCGTTCACTATGGAAGAACTGACCAAGAAGCAGCGGGCCATCCTCGACTACATGAAGGCCCACGTCGCCGAGCACACCTACTGGCCAAGCATCCGCGACATCCAGGCCAAGTTCCGCTTCGCCTCGACCAACGCCGTCTTCGGCCACCTCCAAGCGCTCGAGCGGAAGGGCGTCCTCCAGCGCATCCCCGGTGCCGCACGCGCCTATAAGATCGTCCCGGAAGTCCTTGGCGACACCTCCGAGACGGTCATCCGCTACGAAGGACCCGGCGACGATGCCATCGCCTTCGAGAGCGTCAAGTTCGCTGGCTCGATCGCCGCAGGCTTCCCCGACTACACCGAATCCTCCGGCGTCCTTGATGCGATGCAGGTCCCGATTTCCGCCAGCTCCCGTCGTCGTGCCCCCGAAGCTTTCGCTCTCCGCGTGCGCGGTGACTCGATGATCGATGCCGAAATCAATGACGGCGATACGGTCATCATCGAACCCGGCACGCCGAAGCACGGTGACATCGTGGCTGCGCTCATCGACGGCGAGACGACCCTTAAGCGCCTGATCAAGCAGGGCTCCAAGGTCTACCTTAAGGCCGAGAACCAGAACTACCCGGACCTCATCCCCACCACTTCTCTCACGATCCAGGGGATCGCGAAGTCGGTGATGAAGCGGATCTAAAGCCCGGCACGAAGGTCTCAGGCTTTACGCAACACCAGCAAGACGTCGGAGTATTCCATATCGATCTTGCGGGTCGACGTAAGGTCGTAGTGGAAATCGTGGCAAGTGACGAGACGCAGCGACGGCACCTTGGCCAGTAAGGCCTTGAGCTCGGCCGGCGAATAGGTCCGGAAATCCCAATGGGTCTCCTCGACGCGCGTCTTGCCCTTCTCGGTGATGCGCATGCGGGTGCGCATGGCCTCCGTGCGGGACTTGCGGTCGGCCGGGGCGGACCAGGTGTCGCTCACCACACGGATACCGGGCTTGCGGCCGATCCAGCGCTCATGGTCCGGCGGGCTGTTCTTATAATCCGTCAGGTGCAGGCCGAGCAGCAGGAGGCCGCCCGGGCGCAAGGCTGCGGCCATGCGACGCAGCGAGCTCACGGCTCCGGCCTCGGTATCGACGTACTTGAAGGTGCTGACGAAGCAGTGGGCGACGTCATAGCGGGCGCCCTTCGGCACCTTGAAATCCTGGAGACGATCGCGCCACACCCTGCCCTTCAGGCCTTTGGCCTTGAGGCGGTTCTTCGCGAAGGCGACCTGGTGCTTGTTCAGGTCGAAACCGTGGACGACGTGCCCGCGAGCCGCGAGCGACTCAAGCAGGCGACCGGAACCGCAGGCCGGTTCGAAGACCTGCATAGGTCCGTCCAACTTCGGTCCATGCTTCTTCATAATACCCTCGAGGAAGCGGGTCTCCTTCGGCGTATAGTCCGCATAGACCATGTCGTAATACAACGGCGAGTCGTACCACGCGGTGGCGGATTGTTTCTTCAGCGACAAAGCGGTTAGCGGTTGGCGGTTAGCGGTTGGCAAAGACAGTACCGAGGCGGGTTCAAACATAGGGCTAGGAGACAGCGGCACGGCAAGACGGCTGGGTTTGGGTTTTACCCCAACCGCCAACCGCTAACCGCCACCACCTAAAACCTATTACTGATAAATCTCGCCGCCCTTTTCGCGAAATTCCTTGGACTTCTCTTCCAAGCCCTTGGCGAGCGCGTCGGCTTCGGAGACGCCCTGGGCGTCGGCGAACTTACGGATGTCGTCGGAGATGCGCATGGAGCAGAAGTTCGGGCCGCACATGGAGCAGAAGTGCGCGGTCTTGGCGGACTCCTGCGGCAGGGTCTCGTCGTGGTATTCCTGGGCGCGCTCGGGATCGAGGGCCAAGGCGAACTGGTCGGGCCAGCGGAACTCGAAACGGGCCTTGGAGAGCGCGTTGTCGCGGATCTGCGCGGCGGGGTGGCCCTTGGCGAGGTCGGCGGCGTGGGCGGCAATCTTGTAGGCGATGACGCCCTCACGGACGTCATTCTTGTTCGGCAGGCCGAGGTGTTCCTTCGGCGTGACGTAGCAAAGCATCGCGGTGCCATACCAACCGATCATCGCGGCGCCGATGGCGGACGTGATGTGGTCGTAACCTGGGGCGATGTCGGTCGTGAGGGGTCCGAGCGTGTAGAACGGGGCCTCGTGGCACCACTCCAGCTGCTTGTCCATGTTCTCCTTGATCATGTGCATCGGCACGTGGCCGGGGCCTTCGTTCATGACCTGCACGCCGCGCTCCCAGGCGCGCGTGGTGAGCTCGCCCTGGGTCTTCAGCTCGGCGAACTGGGCATCGTCGTTGGCGTCGGCGATCGAGCCGGGACGGAGGCCGTCGCCGATCGAGAAACTGACGTCATAGGCGGCCATGATGTCGCAGATGTCGTCCCAGTGCGTGTAGAGAAAGTTCTCCTTATGGTGCGAGAGGCACCACTTGGCCATGATCGAGCCACCGCGGGAGACGATGCCGGTGACGCGACGGGCGGTCATCGGGATGTAGGCCAGGCGGACGCCGGCGTGGATGGTGAAGTAATCGACGCCCTGCTCGGCCTGCTCGATGAGCGTATCGCGGAAGATTTCCCAGGTCAGGTCTTCGGCGCGGCCGTTGACCTTCTCGAGGGCCTGGTAGATCGGCACCGTGCCGACGGGTACCGGGCAATTACGCAGGATCCACTCGCGGGTCTGGTGGATGTTCTTGCCCGTGGAAAGATCCATGAGGGTGTCACCTCCCCACTTGATGGACCAGCGCATCTTCTCGACCTCTTCCTCGATGGACGAAGCCACGGCGGAGTTGCCGATGTTGGTGTTGATCTTCACCAGGAAGTTACGGCCGATGATCATCGGCTCGAGCTCAGGGTGGTTGATGTTGGCCGGGATGATCGCGCGGCCGCGAGCGACTTCGGAGCGGACGAACTCCGGGGTGATGACCTTCGGGATGGCGGCGCCGAAGGATTCGCCCTTGTGCTGAAAAGTCAGGTCATGGCGACGAGTCGATTCCGGCTGATCGGTCGCGAGACGCATGTTCTCGCGGATGGCGATGTACTCCATCTCGGGCGTGATGATACCCTGTTTGGCATAAGCCAGCTGGGTCGGGCGCTGGCCGGGCTTTCCCTTATAGACCTTGCGGTCGGCACGGTCGAACTGGACGAGGCGGTTGCGGGAGGTCGCGCGCTGGGCGGTCTCGGCGTGCTTCCAAGAAAGGTAACCGTCGTCTTCAGGCTTCAGTTCGCGGCCGGGGACGGCTTCGACGTCGCCCCGTTCGAGTATCCAGGCCGCACGGATGGCCGGCAGACCCTTCTCGACGTCGCCATGGAAAGCCGGATCACCCCAAGGACCCGACGTATCATAGATACGGACCGGCTCATTGGGTGACTTCGCGCCATCGGGGCGGGAGGTGTCGGCCAGCTTCACCTCGCGCATCGGCACGAGGACGTCAGGCCGCGAGCCCGGGACGTACACGCGGGTGGAGTTCGGGAAGGTGGTAGGCTTGTTGTCGGAGACCATGGAAAGAGGGAGTAAAGTTGGATGGTTGATGGGTTGATCCAAAGGAAAGGCTATCCGCGCGGACCTGAAAGGTTCGCGGAAACGGGGATGTTATGGGCTGCACAATCCGCTTCCTACGGCGCCGAGGCGCATCAGGTACGAGGGTTCGAGGCCAAGCCTCATCTCAGTCCGGTCACGGACTCCCCTGGGAAAGACTAGGAAGGAACGTACTTATGAAGGTGGAAAGTTCCCAAGTAGCAAGTGGCAACCCCTACCCCAAGGCGCGGACATCCCACCAAAATGAAGGGCCCGACACACGTCGGGCCCTGGTTGGCATCACTGACAACCGTAAATCAGCGGTTCATCGACAGCTGGGCGCGGAGATACTCGACCGTGCGGCGCACGTTGGCATCCACTTCCATCTGATTCACGACCGTCTTGCGGGCGTGGATGACCGTACCGTGGTCGCGGCCACCGAAAGCCTGACCGATCGACACAAGCGACATGCCTGTGAGCTGGGTGGCAAGGTACATGGCGACCTGACGGGGGAAAGCGATGTTCTGCATGCGGCGCTTGGACGTCATGTCCGACATCTGGATGCGGTAGTGCTCGGCGACCTTACGCTGGATGACTTCGGCCGTGAGGGTGTGGCTGGCTTCCTCGACGAGGATGTCATGCAGCAGCTTCTCGACCTGGGCGAGCTCGAGAGGCTTACGGGTCATACCGGTCAGGCCAACGATACGGGTGACGGCGCCTTCGAGGTTACGGACGTTGCGGGCGATGCGGGAGGCGATGAACTCGGCGATCTCGGGCTGGAGGTCGAGGCCACGGGCGGCGGCCTTCTTGCGGAGGATGGCGATGCGGGTCTCGAGGCCGGGGGCCTGAATGGAGGCGACCATGCCCCACTGGAAGCGGGAGACCAGGCGTTCCTGGAGCTTGGCGATCTCGGAAGCCGGGCGATCGCTCGTGAGGACCACCTGCTTATGATTGTTATGCAGCTCGTTGAAGGTATGGAAGAACTCGTCCTGCGTGGACTCCTTGCCGGCGAGGAAATGGATGTCGTCGATGAGGAGCAGGTCGAGTTCGCGGTAACGGCGACGGAAAGCGGCGACGCTACCAGTCTGGAGAGCCTGGATGAAATCGTTGGTGAAGGTCTCGGACGAGATGTAGGCGATGCGGGCCTGCGGGTTGGCGGCGTAGACCGAGTGGGCGATCGCGTGCATCAGGTGAGTCTTACCGAGACCGGTCGGACCGTGGATGAAGAGCGGGTTGTAGTAGTGGCCGGGTTCCTTGGCGACGGCGAGGGAAGCGCCGTGAGCCATCTCGTTTTCCGGACCGACGATAAAGTTATCGAACGTGTTGGTCGCCTTGATCGCCGGAGCCGGCGAAGCGGTGGCGGCCTGACGCGAGGAGCGCGCGACCGGAGCGGGAGCCGGAGCGGCTTCGCGTGAAGCGTCGACCGAAGCGGTCAGACGGAAATCCATGTTACGTCCGGCGACGAGCGTGAGCTGGCGACGGAGCATCTCGGCGTAGTTGCTGTTCACCCAAGCTTCGGTGAGGACCGACGGAGCTTCCAGAACGAGGACTTTGCCTTCGATGATGCTCAGAGGCTGCAGAGAAGAGATCCAGGTTTCGAAGTCCGCGCGAGGAAGGGTGTTACGGAGTTCGCTTTTTGCGGTCTCCCAAAGGGATAGATGGCTGACGGAAGGGGACATGAGAAAGGGGGAGGGTTGAGAAAGGTTGTTCACAGGCTCTTTGGAAGCCCGAAAGTAAGGTATTTTCGTAAAAGGGATGTTAATGAAACGACCTTCAGGTTTTAACTGCTTGCCTACCGAAATGGTGATCGGCGGCAGGTGCAGCGTAAGTCGTTGGTGAGTGGGCGTTTGAGAGGTTTAAAATTGGATTCCTCCGTTTAGCGTCCGGCGGAGGGGCCGGGGTCGATCTACGGGGGGCGAATCGGATGGCATTTGTGAACGCGCGGTGACGAGGGACAAGAGCAAGCCCTGCACAGGTTATTAACAGGACCCCTGTAGATAAGAAAGTGAGGTTTCTGTTGCACGTCCGTCACATCATCACCGTCGCCTTGCGAATAGGGGTTTTAATTCACTTCACCGATTCCGCGAGGTGCTCGTCGCGGAGCCGTCGCAGGTCGTCCAAGGTCAGGCAGTGACGGAGCCGGTCGCGCAATTTACGTGAGCCAGGTAGCCCGTGCGTCAGCGGATGCATGCGATCGAGCATCCAGCGCACGTCGCGCGTACCCAGCCGCGAGGCATGCACCTCGATCGTGAGCTCGGCCAAGCGAATCATGCAATCCCAGCGCTGCTGCATGCCGATTTCGGCGGCGGACCCTTCCCTGCCCTCCATCGCTGCCTTAATCTGGGCAAAAATCCAGGGGTTACCGAGCGCGGCTCGGCCGACCATCAGGCCGGAGACGCCGGTCTCCTGACGCCGAAGCATCGCCGAAGCCCCGTCCTTCACGTCACCATTACCGACGACAGGGATATCGACCGCGGCAGCTACCTGAGCGATCCAGCCCCAATGGGCCTCACCAGAGTAACCCTGCTCCTTCGTGCGGCCGTGGACCGCCAAGGCCTCGACCCCGAGTTCCTGCAAGCGGCCAGCGACTTCTACGGCCACGATGGTGGAGTGATCCCAACCGAGGCGCATCTTGGCCGTGAGCGGCACATCGGGAATCGCGTCCTTCACAGCCTTCACGAGATCGTAGAGCAAAGGCGTGCAGCGCAGGAGCCCCGAGCCGGCGTTCTGTTCGATCACCTTATGCGCAGGGCAGCCGAAATTGAGGTCGAGGAAGTCGGGCTTCACACGATCGCAGACCAGACGGGCGGCCCTGGCCATGGAAGCGGGAGTGGCTCCGAAGATTTGGACGCCCATCGGACGCTGACCTTCGGTGAAATCGACCATCTCCCACGCTTTGACGTTATCACGGATCAGCGCTTCGGACTGCACGAACTCCGTGACCATCACGTCAGCACCCTGCTCCTTGCATACTTGGCGGAAGGCCACGTCGGTGTGACGGGCCATCGGCGCGAGGTAGAGAGGAAACTTACCCGGGCCGAACCACGGCAGACGTGGCGCGATTTTGCTCACGGACGCCCGTCCTTCTTCTTGAGTCCGGCCTTGAGCTCGCGCCAGCGGGCGAGGCGTTCGGCGATCTGCGGCTCGGCACCGGCGTCGCCGGGATGATAAAGCGAAAGCGGGCGGCTGAGGTATTCCTGCCCGCTGATGGCTTCCGGGTAATCGTGGCTGTAGCGATACGTACCGCCGTTACCGAGGCTCTTGTTGACGCTGTTATGCGCGTCCTTGAGGTGCAGCGGAACTTCCTGACGGGGCATATTGCGGACAGCGGCCTTAGCCTCAGAGATTGCCACGGTCGTGCTATTGCTCTTGGGGGAGAGCGCGAGGAAGAGCGTCGCATGCGCGAGGGCGTATTCGCACTCGGGCATGCCGACCATCTCGCAGGCCTGGAAGGCGGCGGTGGCGACGCCTAGGGCGCGGGAATCCGCCAACCCAACATCCTCGGAAGCGCAGATGACGAGACGACGGGCGATAAAGCGGGGCTCCTCCCCTCCTTCGAGCATGAGGAAGAGCCAGTAGAGGGCGGCATCCGGATCGCCGCCCCGGACGGATTTGATGAAGGCCGAAGCAGTGTCGTAGTGGTCGTCGCCGCCATCGTCATAACGGATGCGACGCTCGCGAGCGAAGGAAGCCACGGCTTCGTCGGTCACGGTTCCCAGCGCGGGCGCAGAGAGCACCAAGGTCTCGAGGCAGTTCAACGCACGACGAAGATCGCCTGAAGCCATCTCGGCGACCTGCTGAAGCACCTTATCCGCAGCTTTGATACCCAGGGCACCGAGGCCTCGCTCCTTGTCCGCGAGCGCCGTACCCAGAAAGGTCGCGATCTCCGGAGGTGATAGCGGATCGAGACGGAAAAGATGACTACGGCTCAGGAGCGCCGGGACAACGTAGAGACCAGGGTTATGCGTCGTGCAGCCGATGAGACGCACCACGCCGGCTTCGACGTCGGGCAGCAACAGGTCCTGCTGCGCCTTGTTGAAGCGATGGATCTCATCGACGACCAGAACGGTCTTACGCGAAGGCTGGCGACGGGCGTCCGCGAGGATCTCACGCAGCTCCGGCGTACCGGAGAGCACGGCATTGACGCGGACGACGAAAGATTGGGTCTCGGCGGCGATGACCTCGGCCAAGGTGGTCTTGCCGCAACCGGGCGGGCCGTAGAAGAGCAGCGAGCCGAAGTTGTCGGCCTTAATCAGGCGCGGTAGCAAGGCCTCGGGCCCAAGGAGACCAGCATGGCCGACGACCTCCGCGAGATTCCGCGGACGCATGCGCGAAGCCAGCGGACGACGGCGCTCCGGGATGGCATCAGGCACCCCCTGACCAAGGCCAGGCAAGGCGTCGTCCGACCGAAGGCGCCGTTCAGCCACGACTTACTTCTCTTCCGCGAAGGGCACCAAGTGGCAGTAGGGCTTCTTGCCCCGCAGCTGGTAATACTTCTGGTGATATTCTTCCGCGCGCCAGAACTTGGGAGCGGTCTCGATCTGGGTGGCGATCGGGCGGCTGAAGGTCTTGGCGAGAGTCAGACCCACCTTCACGTCTTCGGCGACCTTCTGCTGATCGGGAGAATGCGTGAAGATAACGGAGCGATACTGGTCGCCGACGTCCGGACCCTGGCGGTTCACCTGGGTCGGGTCGTGCATCTTGAAGAAATACTCGACCAGCGTGCGGTAGGTCACCTTGGCGGGATCGAAGGTCACTTCGATGACCTCGGCGTGGCCAGTGCCCTTCGCGCAGATTTCCTCGTAGGACGGGTTCAAGGTCTTGCCGCCGGCATAACCGCTCTCGGCCGAATGGACGCCGGGGATCTTGGCATATTGATATTCGACGCCCCAGAAGCAGCCGGCCCCGAAGGTGGCTTTCTCGAGCTTGGGAGGAGTGGTCATGGTCTTTTCGGTGGAAGGCTTGGGATCGACCGCGAGGAGGAGACCGCAGGCGGCGCAGGCGACGAGGCCGGACTTCAGGAGGGTGAGCAGCTTGTTCATGGCGGGACCGCCCTACTTTGGGCGATTCCCCGACCGAAGCAAGGTGGGACGACGCTCAGGAGACCACTCCGCGCAAGGCCTCGGCCAGGGCTTCCGGCGGATGCGGGTCACGGGTCAGGCCGCGCTCCGGAGTCAGGTAGAAGGTATCGATGGCGAAGCCCTGTTCGGTCGCGATATTGGCGAAGGTAATGGCGTAGCCGGCCTCCCGGATGGCGCGTCCGACCCGGAACAACAGACCCAAGCGGTCATTGCACTGGATCTCGATGACGGTGCGGGTCAGGTCGACTTCATAGTAGACCTCGACCTTGGCAGCGAGCGGCACGAAGGCCTTGCGTCGCGGAGCGGTCATGAGGGCACGATGTTCCTCGGCGGCGACATCTTCCACGAGGTCCATACCTTCGAGCAGCGATTTAGCCAAGGCCGCCGTGAAACGCTCCTTGGAAGCGGGTTCCTTGCCCACGGGCAGCACGACCTTGAAGAAGTCGATGGCGACGTCGTCGTCGCGCGAGAAAGCGCGACACGAGACGATATTGATGCCCGCGACGGCGAACGCGCCGGCCATGCGGCTGAACAGACCAGCGCGATCCCAGGTGACGACGGTCACGAGCGACTGGCCAGAGCCGGCGTCGTCATGCCATTCGACAATCGGACGCAGCGACACTTCGGCGTCGGCCTCCGAGACCGAAGCGATGAGGCGATGGATCATGCGTAGGTGGTGCGCAGCGTCCTCCGCTGCGGCATGGAGGTAATAGCCCTGCGGCATGGTGGTGAAATGGGCTTCGATCTCGTCGGCGGGCACCTCCGCGCCGAGGATGCCGGCGGTGGCGGACCGCAAGGCTGCCACGATGGCCCCATGGTCATGCTCCGCTTCACCCGCGAGTTTGGCGAGGGTTCGGCGGTAGAGCGACCAGTGCTGGCCATCTTTGAAATCAGTCCAAAGATCCGGCGAGGTGGCACGAGCATCGCAACGTGTATGCACGAAGAGGCTGCGCAGGACCTGCTCATCGCCCATCAGCCGGGCGAAACGGTCGATATTGGCCGGATCGTCGATGTCGTGACGCTGCCAATAGAGTCCCATCACGAGGTGGTGACGGATGACGCCGGCGGCGATCTCGCGCTCACGCGCGTCGAAGCCCAGACGCTCGAGGACTTTGTCGGCGATGGGCACACCGCGTTCCGCATGGCCTTCGATGCCGCCGGACTTGGCGATATCATGCAGGAAGAGGATGGCGTAAAGCAGCGACGGGGCTTCGGAGCCGAGGACGACGGCGCGATAGCGCTGATCGACGTCCGTCTCGCCGGCGTAAATCGCATCCAGCTCCATCAAGCAGCGCAGCGTATGCACGTCGGCCGTCCAGCGATGGTAGAATTCGAACTGCACGAGGCAATGCAGCCCGGCAAACTCGGGGACCAAGCGATACAGGAGGCCGTGCTCGCGAAGCGCGTTCAAGGTGCCGTAGACGCGACC
Source organism: Verrucomicrobiota bacterium (assembly GCA_026397955.1). Classification (GTDB taxonomy): domain Bacteria; phylum Verrucomicrobiota; class Verrucomicrobiia; order Opitutales; family UBA953; genus UBA953. The sequence goes on from JAPLTV010000059.1 coordinate 163,263, forward strand.
GCCTTCGGTGAGCATCGCACGAAGGGCGCTACTGGCTTCCTCAGAAGCAGCGAGCGAAGGCGTCAATAGGTGGGCACGCTCGCGCACCAGCAAGGACAAGGCGCGGTCTGGGCGGGCTTCGTGGATCTGGCAGATGCGGAAAAGACGGACGAGGCGGCCCGGGTCTTCCTCGAAGACCAGGCGATGTTCCGCCGTGACGGTGCCGCCCGGCACGACGCGCAGTCCATCCATAATGAACGGGGCGCCCCACCCTTCGGGCTCCGGCTCACCCATGACCGCGCCTTCGACGATTTCGGCGCAACGGCGGACGTGGTCGGCGGCGTCGAAATACTCGCGCATCATCCCGCCGATGCGTTCCGTGAGGTTACCACTATAGCCGAGGCCCTGAGACATGGTATTCTGACGCTCAAGCGAAAGCTGTTCGGTCGGACGGGTGACCTGGAAATGTAGTTCGCAGCGGAGGCGCAGCAACACCTGCTTGGCTTCCTCGAACTTCTGCAGGTCGACCGAAGGGAGGAAACCAGAAGCCGCGAGGCCGGCGGGGCCGACGCCATTGCGGGCCGTGCGGGCGATCCAGATGCAGCCTTGGACATCGCGGAGGGCGCCGACGCCGTTCTTGAGGTCAGGCTCCTGCAGGTAGGCGCTGCCCCCGGCCTTTTCGCGACGCTTGCGTTGGGATTCCACGATAGCCCGCGCGAAAGGCTTCCAAGCTTGGCCAGAAAGCAGCGCCGCGGTCTTGGCTTCAAGCTGCGCGTAGAGTTCAGCCGAACCGCAGAGGTGACGCGTCTCCAGTAACGCCACGTGCAGATGCAGGTCGTCCTTGGCGTAGTTGGTCGATTCCGTGACCGTACGGACGGACTGGCCGACCTTCAGGCCGAGATCCCAAAGCGGATAAAGAATGGATTCGACGAGCGCCTTCGTGGCGGCGGAGTGGCGCGGTACGAGCACCAAGAGGTCGACATCGCTGAGCGGGCAAAGCTCGGCGCGCCCGTAGCCGCCCGTGGCAACGAGGCTGATCGCGGAAGCGGCAGGCCCGGCCTTCAGGAAAAGAGCGTCGAACAGGATATCGATCGCGTCGGAGCGGAGTTTTGCGACTTCGCCGCCGAGAACACCCGCACGATGGGCTGCCAACTGAATCTCCCGAGCTTCAGCCAAGAACACCTTGGCCCGTGGCACGAACTCGCCTTCCAAGGCCGCCTGACCGGCCAGGCCGTGCTGCAATGCCGAACGGCGGAGCAGGACCGAGGAGGATTCGTATTCAGGCGACATGCGACGCGTCCACCGTGACGGGAAAGGGCCATTCCTTCAAGGGCGATTGCCAACCCGCCGCATCCTTCCTTAATGGACGCATGGACAACTGGTTCAGCACCCTCAAGGCCGCCCTGCAATCGATGTCGAACGTCGAGGAGATGATCAAGATCGGCGGCGTGCCCGTCATGACACTCATCGTCTTCGCCGAGACCGGCCTACTGTTCGGCTTCTTCCTGCCCGGAGATTCGATGATTGTCGTCGCGGGCATCCTCACGATCGCTAACGGGGAACGACCTGCCCTGCTCGACCCTTGGACCCTCTTCTTCGCGCTGACGGTCGCCGCCATCATCGGCAACGAGCTTGGCCGTTGGCTTGGCGTAAAATTCGGCGAGCGGGTCGAGCAATGGGAAGATGGCTGGCTCTACAAGCGACGCTACCTGGAAGCCGCCCGCACCTATTATGCGGAGAAAGGCGCGACCTCGCTCGTGATGGCACGCTTCATCCCTGTCATCCGGACCTTCGTCCCCTTCGTCGCTGGCATGGGCAAGATGCCTCCGCGTCGCTTCTTCATCTGGAACGTCGCGGGAGCCGTCATCTGGATAGGCTCACTCGTGCTGCTCGGCCATCTCATCGGCAACACCCCATTGGCCAAGAACCTCGGCGCGGTCACCCTCGGCGTGATCTTCGTCTCCTTCCTGCCCGTGCTAATCAAGGCGGGCAAGGTCTGGCTTACTTCCCGACGGGAAACCAGAACTTGAACGTCGTCCCACCCGGGCCCGTGGACTCGACGATGATGTCGCCACGGTGGTCGCGCATGATGCGCTTCACGATGGCGAGCCCCAGGCCGGTGCCGTCTTCGCGGCTGGTGAAGAAAGAGTCGAAGATCTTGGGCAGAATTTCCTGAGGGATACCCGTGCCGGTATCGGTGATGCGAATCACGACGACCTCGCCCTGCGGGCCTGGCTCGACGCCGATGTGCAAGGCAAGCAGGCCGCCACCGGTCATGGCTTGGACACCGTTCATCATCAGGTTCAGGAAGACCTGTTGGATCTGGCCTGGATTGCCTTCGACTGCCGGAATCACCTCGTCACCACTCACCTCCACCTTCACGCCGAGTTGCTGGAGTTTGAGACGCAGGAGCAGTACGGCGTTCTCGGTCGCCTTGCGGAGGTCGACGACGCGGAACGCGCCCGACTGGGCCTTGCTCATGCCGAGCACACGGGAGACCACGCCCTCCATGTGGGCGATCTTCTCACGCATGACGCCGAGGTCCTCGACCTTGGGGTCGTCCGGCGCCATCCCCAGCGAAAGTGTGTCCGAGAGGAGTTTCATCACCGTCAGCGGATTACGGATTTCATGCGCGACTTCGGCGGACAGCAGGCCGAGGGCGGTGAGGCGCTCGCTGCGACGCAGGCCTTCTTCGACGGTGAAGACCTTGGCGTAGAGGCGGGCGTTCTGGATCGAGGAAGCACCGAACGAGGACAGCGCGGTGACGAGGTGCTTGTCGTCGTCGGAGAAACGATAGGCGCCCATGGCGACGCACATCAGGACGCCGAAAGTGTCATCTTCATAGCGCACCGGCACAGCGAGCAACGATGAAGAGGCGACGGGCTCGGAGAGCCGCAGGAAAAGGTGTTCTTCGGTCTTGCCGGCGACCGGCACGACGACCGGTCGACCACGACCCACGACGGTACCGAGCGAGGTCTGGTTCACGGCGATACTCGGGGCGAGCTCGCTGCCGCTCAGTTCGCCATCGAGGTATTTGAGCAGCAAAACGTCATCGACGATCTTGTAATAAGCGCAGGCGCGGGCGCCCAGCAATCCGCGCGTATGGCGGGCAAGGTCCTGCGAGATGCCGGGCTCATCGCGCTCACGGGCGAGACCCTGCGCGGCGCGAACCAACGCCTCGAGCTGCGCCGCCTTGGAACGCAACTGGCGGAGCAACCAGATACGGCCGACCGCCTTGGAGGCTTCGTTCGTAAGCAGGGCGAGGAAGGCGACGTCCTGCTCGGTAAAAGCATCGAGTCGATCGGAGTCGCAGTTCACCACGCCGATGACGTTGCCCATGAGCTCCATGGGAACGGCGAGTTCGGAGCGGATCCCCTTACGAAGCTCGACGTAGCGCGGATCCTTCGAGACATCCGGGATGCGTTGAGGTTTCGCGTAAAGGGCGACCCAACCGGTGATGCCCTGCCCTTGGTCGATGACCTGGTTGACCGAAGTAGCGTCCAGTCCGTTGCTCACCTCGATGCGGAGCGAGCCCGTCGCGGGTTCGACCAGCGCAATCGAAGCACTGGAGGCCCCGAGCGTTTGGACGATTTCCGCGAGAATGAAGTCGAGGGCCTCGCGAGGGTCTTCGGTCGAGTTGACGAAAGCGCCGACGCGGTAGAGACAGTCCAGGACGCGAGCATCGCCCGGGCGTTCCTGCGCTGGGCGGCTATTCGGCATGGACTAAAGAGAGTGGTCCATGTCGAGCGCCGGAGCGTCGACGGTGGTCTGGCCAATCATCACCGCAGGCACACCGGCCACACTGGTATGGGCAGCGACGTCCTTGAGGACGACGGAACCTGCGCCGATCTTGGCACCTTCGCCGATCGTAATATTGCCGAGGATCTTCGCGCCGGCACCCACCAGTACGCCCGAACGGATCTTGGGATGGCGGTCACCGCGAGCCTTGCCCGTGCCACCGAGGGTGACCTCATGCAGGAAGGAAACGTTGTCCGCCACGACGCTGGTCTCGCCGGCGACAAAGCCGGTGGCATGGTCGAGCAAAATGCCGACGCCGAAGCGGGCGGCAGGATGGATATCGACGCCGAGGTGCTCGGAGACGAGCGACTGCAGGTGGATGGCGAGCTCCTTGCGGCCGGCCTTCCACAGTACATGCGCGAGGCGATGCATCGAGATGGAGTGAAAGCCCTTGTACCAAAGATAAGGAATCAGCGCATGCTCCGTGGCAGGGTCGCGCTCAAGGGTGGCGCGAATGTCGGCGCGCATCTGCGACAGGACTTCGGGGTCGGACGCGACAGCTTCGCCGAGGACGCGGAGGATGACCGGCAGGTCCTGCCCGGTCGGCGTGATCCGTTCGGCCAGGCGCTGAATGATGCCTTCGCCGAAGCTAGAGCGATCGAGGACATAGCGCAGCAGCATCGGGGCCAGGGCCGGTTCGGCCTTGGCTACGACGGCCGCGCGCGCCTGCAGCTCCGCCCAGAGGGAAGCTTCATTAGCGCAGACCAAGGCGATGGAACGGGCGTCAGCCATAGACGTGGGATTAATTCGGGGTTTTAGGTCAATTTGGCAACCCATGAGTCAAAATCGCGTAAAAACGGCTTCTTTAAGCAGATATTATGAACCTCTTACACGCGAAGGGGTTGAAATGTGTGAACCTCCCCCTACAAATACCGACCTACCCACCACACCCATGCGTATCCTCACCTCCCTCCTCGCGTGCCTCGTCGCCGTCGCGTCCTTTGCGGCCGCTGACATCGGCAAGGCTGCTCCTGACTTCACCGGCAAGACCCTCGACGGCAAGACCGTCAGCCTCGCCGACCTCAAGGGCAAGACCGTCGTCCTTGAATGGTACAACCCCGGCTGCCCCGCCGTCCGTAAGTTCTACGACGCCGGCAAGATGCAGGAATTCCAGAAGCAGGCCATCGCCCAGGGCGTCGTCTGGCTGATCATCCACACTGCTGGAGACAAGATCAACGAAAGCACCACCTACTACCCCGGCACCGTCATCGAAGACGCCAATCAGAGCATCGGCCGCGCCTACGAAGCCAAGGTGACCCCTCACTGCTACGTCATCGATGGCAAAGGCATCCTCGTCTACAAGGGTGCGATCGACAACGGTTCCGTCGCCACCAAGGCCGCTGACATCGACAAGTCCACCAACTACGTCCTCGCCGCCGTCAAGGCCGTCAAGGAAGGCAAGGAGCCGGAAGTCACCAACACCAAGCCCTACGGATGCGGTGTGAAGTACAACAAGCTCTAAGCCGAATCACCGGCTAAGCAAAAGGGCGTCCAGAAGGACGCCCTTTTTTGTGCTCGAATATAGAGCGCGTCAGGCCACGCCAGTCGCCTGCAGGATCTTCGCATGCACCTGGTCGTTGCGCAGGTGCGGCGTGAAGAGCTGGGAGCCGGGTCCGTAGGAGCAGAACTCGACCATCTCGCCGGTGTGATTGTTGCTGGTCCAGCCGATTGAGGTGTATTTCATCAGAGCCTCGGAAAGGGTCTTGGTAGAGATGATCTTGGCGCGGTCTTCGGACTTAAAGCTCAGGCCGGTCACCTTCTCCGCGGCGGCGACGAAATCCTTCGGCGAAAACCCCTTGGTCTCGGCCTTGAGCAACTCTAGCGACGAGGTAAAGCCAGTCAGGCGATCGAAGGCCGGGGTCGAATCAGAATAAGCGGGGGCAGTGGAAATAAAGTCCTCGTTACCGAGTCCATTGACGTTGAAGCCGCCGGTACCGTGGTCGGTGGTGATGATGAGCAAGGTATCTGGGTTCTTATCGACGAAGGCGAGGACGGTCGCGATGGTCTCGTCGAAGGCGACCTGATCGCGAATCGCGGCGGCGCCATCGTTACCGTGCGCGGCATGGTCGATACGTCCGCCTTCGACCATCAGAAAGAATCCTTCGGACGCCGAACTGAGGCGCTGGAGCGCGACCTTGGTCATCTCGGAGAGCGTGGGCGTGGAAGCCTTGAGTTCGGCGGAATTAAGCCGGTCGATCTCGAAAGGAATGTGGCTCTTGCTGAAGAGGCCGAGCAGAGGGGCCTTGCTGGCGTCAGCCAAGAGCTGGCCGCGGTTGAGCGCGACGCCGTAGCCGGCCTTGCGGTAGGCCGCGACGAGGTCGTCGCTGAAATACATTGTGCCACCGCCGAGGACGACGTCGACGCCGCGCTCGAGATACTGGGCGGCGATGGCCTTCTGGTCGGAGCGCTTGGCGACGGTGGTCGCGAAGCCCGCCGGCGTGGCGTGCGTGGCGGTGGCGGTGGTGACGAGTCCGCAGCGCTTCTTGGCGGCGTTCATCTTCTGGACGAGGGTCACCGGCTTACGACCGTCTTGGGTGATGTTGATCACGCCATTATCGATACGTTCGCCGATGCCCCAGCAGCTGGCGGCGGCGGCGGAGTCGGTCACGATGCCGCTGGCGGAATCGGTCTCGCAGAGCGAACGGACGACGGGGAGCTCGCCGTACATCTTCATCCAGTGCGAGGAACGCTTCTCGGTGCGGGTCAGGTAGGTCTGCGCGGCGGTGAGCACCGAGAAGCACATGCCGTCGGAGACCATGAAGATGACGTTCTTGGCCTGGCGCTTGGCGGAGTTGGCGGAGGCTTCGCGACCGTCGGCGCCGAGGGCGCGGGCCGAGCCGGCGCCGAAGACAAGGCTACCGAGTCCGGCGAACTTCAAGAAATCGCGGCGGGAAGAAGAACGGGGTTGGTTCATGACGGGGGTATAGGCTCAAAAGACCCGACCGGGCAACCTTAGTTCCCCAGGGAGTCCGTTAAAACCACGTGACGGTCAGGCCTGCGGAGCAGCGGGGGCAGCAGGAGCCGTCGGCACGTGTGCCTTGAGGCGACGTTCGGCGACCTCGGCCGAGACCATGGCCACGAACTCAGCCAGGGTACGGTTGCCTTCGAAGGACTTGTCCGCGCGCGAACGCACGTTGACCAAGCCAGCTTCCTTTTCCTTGGCGCCCACGACGAGCATGTGCGGGACCTTGGACATCTCGGCGCGACGGATTTTGGCGCCGAGCTTGTCGGACGAACCGTCGACGCTGCAGCGGATCTTGGCCTGTTTGAGGATCTCGGCCATCGCTTCGCAATCAGCGTTGAGGTCGTCGTTCAGCGGGATGAGGCGGACCTGCTCGGGCGAGAGCCAGGTCGGGAAGTCGCCGGCGAAGTGCTCGATCAGGATACCGACGAAGCGTTCCATGGAACCGAAAGGAGCGCGGTGGATCATCACCGGCCGGTGCGGCTTGTTGTCGGCACCGTTATAGGTGAGGTCGAAACGCTCGGGGAGATTGAAGTCGACCTGCACGGTGCCGAGCTGCCATTCGCGGCCGATGACGTCCTTGACGACGAAGTCGATCTTGGGTCCGTAGAAAGCAGCTTCGCCCGGCTCTTCGGAGAAAGCGACGCCGAGGGTGGCGGCGGCGGCGCGACAGGCGGCTTCGGCCTTATCCCAGTTCTCGGCGGTGCCGGTGTACTTGGCGGAGTCGGGATTACGCAGACCCACGCGGACGCGATAGTCGTTCAGGCCGAGCGTCTTCAGGACGATCTTGACGAGCTCGAGGCAGCCGAGGACTTCCGGGAGGACTTGGTCTTCGGTGCAGAAGAGGTGGGCGTCGTCCTGGGTGAAACCACGGACGCGGGTCATGCCACTCAGCTCACCGGACTGCTCCCAGCGGTAGACCGTGCCGAATTCGGCGAGACGCACTGGGAGATCGCGGTAGGAATGGGGCTGGGAAGCGTAGATGCGGATGTGGTGCGGGCAGTTCATCGGCTTCAGCAGGAAGCCCTGCACGGTGCCGTCCGCCAGGCGGTTGGTCAGTTCGCCGCAACCACAGCCTTCCTTGGCAAGCATCTCCATGGCCTCGCGTTCGACGAGGGGCGGGAACTGGGCGTCCTTGTAATACGGGAAGTGGCCCGAGGTACGGTAAAGGTCGAGGTTGCCGATGTGCGGCGTAAAGACCTGCTTGTAGCCGGTCTGGAAGAGACGCTCGGAGATGAAGTTCTGGAGCTCCTGGCGGACGACGGCGCCGTTGGGCGTCCAGAGGATGAGGCCCTGCCCCACCTTCTCGTCGATATGGAACAGCTTCAGTTCCTTACCCAGTTTGCGGTGGTCGCGCTTCTTGGCTTCCTCGGCGCGGACGATGGCCTGCTCGAGTTCGTCCTTGGTCGCGTAGGCGGTACCGTAGATACGCTGGAGCTGCTTGTTCTTTTCGTCGCCGCGGTGATAGGCGCCGGCGATATGCAGCAGCTTGAACGCCTTGACCTGAGAGGAGTAGCGGACGTGGGTACCGGCGCAGAGGTCGACAAACTCGCCATTCTTATAAAAGGAGATGGCTTCGCCGGCGGGGATGTCGCCGAGACGACCGATCTTGTAGGCGTTCTGGCCGCGCTCGAGGAT
>JAPLTV010000041.1 GCA_026397955.1 Verrucomicrobiota bacterium
GGCGGTAAGGCGGCGATAATGGCGAGGTCGTCGAGCAAGGTCCCCTGGTCGCTCATGAAACGAGCGAGCCTCGCCGGCGCGACCTTGCGGAACATGGCGAGGAAGAGGGTCGGCGCTAACTCCGGCTGCCGCCGGAGTACCTGCAGGAAGAGCGCGTCCATCCAACGTAGAACCCGACCGTCCTCCGCGTGCGCCTGGGGGCCGCGACCTTCAGCTAAGCTGCGGGCACACGCCTCCGCCCATCGTTGGATGCGCTGGAATGCATAGCCACTGCTCGCCCGCGCTCCGCCCGCCATCAGGCCCGCGCGCACGTAAGTCGCATCCGCTGACGGCTTCGGCGTCGGCAAACCCATCGGCAAGATACCATGCTCCTCACGCCGAATACGGTATGGCCGCCCTTCGAGTCGCTGCTCGATGAAGCGAGTTAGCTCACCTCGAAATTCCTCCGGTCCTGCCGGGGCCGGCGCGAAGGCGGTGACTTCCAGTAAAGCCCGCGTCGGCGATAACGGCAGCAGGTAATGGAAAAGAATCTGGCCCGCTTCGGCCTGCGTAAAGTGCATGATCTCCGCGACGGTCGGATCGAAGACCGGCCCGGTGCATTCAACTTCCGCCCCAAGGAAAGACTGCCAGAGCACCGCCGCGCCCGCAGCGGGCGCCGCCGACGGACGAGTGTCGACGACCCAATGGGCGCGCTGGACTCCAGCCGAGGTCTCTACTTCCCAAAGCCCGTCGACCTTGCGCGGTTCGCCCTGGACGCTCACGCCCAAGGCCAAGCGTACGCGTTCCGACTGGGCGATAAGCTCGCTGCTCTCCTGATAGAATCCGCCCGAAGGGAGAAGCGCGTAAGGAAATTCCGGGCAGTCCACCAGCACGCGTGCAGACGAGGAAGCCAGCGAGACCTTCGACCAACGACGACGCACCAGATGGGTCAGCTGCGCCGAGGGGTGCATCCAGAAACACCAAGTGCGGTCATCGACGTAAGCCACCCGACTCTCGAGCACCAAGGTGCGCGGAGCCGTCGCGCCCTGCTCGGCCAGACGACGCGCGAGGCTGAGTCCCGCGGCGCCACCGCCTAAGATGAGCAGATCAATCTCCATGACGGACAGTGATGCCAGGCAGCCCAATCAGGGCCTGATGCAGAGAGATGGAATGAGCCTGCGGGCGCGACCAGAACGCGCCACGCAGCGGCTGCGTGGTCAAGGCCGAGAGAGTGATCGTCGCTTTACGCCAGTCCGGTACGAACGCCCGTCCCTCCCAATAAGCGTGCTCGCGCGCGGCCAGGCGTTGGCCGATCGCCCGATAGACGCGGCCCGCGACCAGGATGCCCGCCCGCGCCCGCAGCGGCAGGAACGGTAACCCGGCTTCGCCGCTAGCATAATAAACTTCCGCCAGAGCGAGGAGTCGCGCCACCGCGGCGCGAAGCGTCGGCTGTAAAGCGGGCGACGGCTCGATGAGTTCGGTCGGCGCGATATCACCAACGAGGCTGGCCGGCAGATAGCGTCGCCCCATCCGCGCGTCGGCAGAGACGTCGCGGCAGAGATTAGTCAGCTGCATGGCGATGCCGAGGTCGACGGCGTGGGCCGCCGCGGCCGGTTCAGGCGCATCGAGGACCCGGCACATCATCAGGCCCACGGTACCTGCGGCGCGGTAGCAATAACGCAGGAGCTCGGCTTCATCCGCCATGCGCACGGTCTCGGCATCCGACGCCATCCCCGCGATGAGCTCACGCACGATGCCGGGCTCGATGCCGCATTCGCGCATGAGCGCGAGCCCGTCTTGTAAGACCGGGTCGTCTGTGCATCCGTCAGCGATGGCACGGTCCGCGGCGGCCAGCGCACGCCGTGCCTCCTCGGGCGAAGTCGCCTCATCGACGAGGTCATCAAGCCGACGACAAAAAGCATAGAGTCGCGTTGCGCGGTCAGCGTGCGTCGCCCCGAGTAGCCGGCGCGCCCAATAGAAACTCCGCCCCTGACGGGCCAAGGTCGCTTCGGCCGCGGCCGACGGGACATGCGCGGCGGTGCGGCTCATGAGGCGACCGGGATGAGGGCGTCGATGACCTTAGCGGAACAGAGGACGCCCGGGACACCCGCGCCAGGATGCGTGCCCGCGCCGACCAAGTAGAGGTTCCGCACGGATTCGGACTTGTTGTGGAAGCGGAACCAGGCGGACTGACGGAAGACCGGGGCCACGGAAAAGCCCGCCCCGTGGACGCTGCGGTATTCATCCCGGAAATCCTCGGGGGTCTTATAAAAATCAGCGGTGATCGTCGCTTTGAGCCCGGGTAACATCGTGCGTTCCAAGGCGTCGACAATCCGGTCGCGCAGGCGCGGGCCTTCGGTGGCCCAATCGATGTCGGCCTGCAGGTTCGGCACGGGGCAGAGGACGTAGAAACTGTCCTGGCCTGCCGGAGCGAAGCTGGGATCCGTGGCGGTCGGCCGGTGCACGTAGAGCGAGAAGTCCTCGGAGAGCTTCTGACGGTGGAAGATATCATTGAGCAGCTCCCGGTAGCGTTCGCCCATCCAGATGGTGTGGTGCGCGACGTCGGGATAAGTCCGCGTGGTGCCAAAATACATCACGAACAATCCCATCGAGTAATGGGCCTGCGATAACTTCACGCGCGTGGCGAGTGCCTGCTCGGCACGCGGAACCAGGTCGCGATAGAGGTGGGCCGCATCCGCGTCCGAGACCACGACATCGGCCTCCACGACGGTGCCGTCGGCAAGCACGACCCCGCGGGCAACACCCTGCTCAATGCGGACACGCTCGACGGTCGTGCTCAGGCGTAGCTCGATTCCCTGCCGTTCCATTAGGCCGCCGAGTGCCTGAGTGACGGCCCCGGTGCCACCCATGGCGAAGTGCACCCCATGCGCCCGCTCGAGGAAATGGATCAGCCCATAGATACTGGTGGTGTCGAAAGGATTGCCGCCCACGAGGAGGGGCTGGATCGAAAATGCCCGGCGGAGCTTATCGCTTACGAGATGACGCGAGACCATCTGCCAAACGGTCTCGTAGTTGCGTAGGCCGAGCAGGTGCGGCACCTGTCGCAACATCGTCCCGAGACGATGGAAAGGTTGAGCGGATAGCTGGGTGAACCCGATGTCGTAGATTCGGCGGCTGTGCTCGAGCAAGGCGAGGTAACCCGCCCGATCGCGCGGCTCGATACGATCGATCTCCGCCAGCGTGGCTTCCAGGGTGCCGCCGTAATCGAAGGTGTCGCCATCGGCGAATTGGAACCGATACCACGGCGTCAGCGGAACCAGCTTAACATGATCGGCGAAACGTTCGCCGAAGAGCGTAAACAACTCTTCGAACAAGAAAGGCGCGGTAATGACCGTCGGGCCGGCGTCGTGTCGGAAGCCCTCGCGCTCATAGACCTGGGCCCGTCCACCCAAGGCCGCGCAGCGGTCGATGAGGGTCACGGCATAGCCCTTGGCACGCAGCCGCAAGGCGGCGGCGATGCCGCCGAATCCCGCGCCGATGACGATGGCTTTCACGCCTCCGACTTAAGCGGACTTCACGCGCTTAACGAGTGCGAAGGCGAATTCGGTCAGCAACGCCCCCGCTTTGTTCGGCAAGGCGTCGGCGTGTTCGATGGCCGCTTCGAGATGCGCCCGCGCCATCTGGCGGGCCTGGTCGGCGGCGAGTTCGGGCGAGCGGCCCGCCGCGAGCAAGAGGACGATATTCAAGCTGTGCTGGGCAGCGTCGCCCTGCACGTCCTCGAGGTCGTCCACCATCTGGTAACCAATACCGAAAGCGTGGGCGGCGGAGCGGATGCGCGGCAGCCACTGTTCCTGACGCGCGGCCAGGAAGGCGAGCTCGAGGGGCAGGCTCAGTAGGACGCCGGACTTGCCGACGACGATTTCTTCATACCGAGCTACTTCAGCGAGGGCGTAATCTTTGGTGGCCAGCTCCGAGCATTGGCCTTGGATCACCTGGGCGGTCCGGGCGTGCACACAGCGGAGCAGCGCCGGCAGAGGAGTGGGGTCAGGGAGGTCCGCGAGGGCGCCGTAGGCGGCCGAAAGCAGCAGGTCGCCGGTGCAGAGGGCGACGTCGGAACCGAAAGCAGCGCACACGGTCGGGAGACCGCGGCGTAATTTCTCCTTATCCTGCAGGTCATCATGGACGAGCGAGGCGTTGTGGAGGAGCTCGACGCAGGCGGCGAGGCGGACCGCTTGGTCGCCCACGACACCGAGGGCCTCGCAAGCATGCAAGGCCAGCCGGGCGCGCACTCTTTGGCCCCCAGCTTCGAGGTGATAGCGGGCGGCGCGCAGTGTGGCGGGCTCGCCGGCGGACACGCCAGTCCCCGCCGCCACCCGGACAAGCACGAGCATCAGCCGTTCGACCTGGAGGAGGGCGGAGTCGGTGGTGGTGTGCATCGGGTGGGGAGGGATACCGGGTGTGACCGTCAGGAAAATCCTAGGCGCAGGGTCCCGGGATGTGTGGATACGAAAATCGGACAATGGAGCGTGCAGCCCCATTGTCCGATTCGTGAGGGGTGCTTAGTTCTTGTCGGACTCGCTGACAGCGGCGGCCCAGATGATGACGCCGAAGCCGATCTTATTGACCACGTCCGCGAGGTTATAAACCACGTTGAGCATGACCGCCGAGTCGGCGGGCTTGCCACCGGTGAGGTAACCGAGGAAGTAGCCGAGCGGGTAGATGGCCCAACCGAAGACGACGATGGTGCGCATCAGCTTGAAGGCAGACTGGACGGCAGGCGGAGCGGACTCAGCGCTGACCTTGCTGGCTTCACCGGCGTAGATTTCGTAGATGATGTAGAACCAACCGGCCATGCTGACGATGAAGGCCGGCCAGGCGCCGACGGTGCCAGCTTCGCCGAGGTAACCGGCGATGAGCATCACCAGGGTACCGATCATCAGGCGCCAGAACACGCCGCCGGAGACCTTGGTGACCGCGGAGAGGATGAGGTAGAACTCAACCATCAGGAGGGGCACGGTGATGAGCCAGTCGATGTAGCGGAAGACGGTCGGGGTGGAGCCGGTGTTCACCCAGACATCGCGCATGTAGAAGTAGTGGGTCGCGGCGACGAGGGTCACGAGACCGGAGACGGTCAGCGAGGTCTTCCACTTCGCCTTGACGCGCTGCGTCTCGAGGAAGAAGAAGGCCGTCGCGGCGACCAGCGCCATCGAGATAACCCAGAAGGACACGCCTACGAGGTCATCGGCCTTGAGGTTGCCCTTGGCGGCGTCGGCGGCCATCGCGGAGGCAGGGGTTAAAAGGCTAAGGGCCAACAAGGCGCCAATTTTAGCCACGGAGGATTTTAGGGATGTAATCATGGGTTGAGGTACAAGAAGGAGGTTTATGAAGAAAAACCCCTATGACAAACCGCTAGTCATCATTTCCCGTCATTTTGCCTGACGGTAAATAAATTGTTAATACGGGGGTTGTGCATCTGCCTTGGGTAAGGATGCGATCACATCGCATCCGCTCCTTCTGGTTAGGGTCGGGACGTGACACGACAATGTTACATTAGGGCGGGCCGACCAAGGATGGCCGGCCCTACCCACACCCCTTACCAATCATCTAATCTCCCTGGTATTGATCCCACCCCGTCACCCGCAAGGCGACTAAAATTAAACAAATCGGGACGAGGTAAGGCGGACCCTACGCCATGCCGGGCCACACCGAAAAACTCGGATGGTCCGTCCGTCCTCTCCGACCGTTAGGCCTATCTATCAGGCGACAGGAGGGTAAAGCGACCCATTCGGGAAGTTGCCATAGAGCGGGCGATCCCCCTCCGTGAAGGCCGAGATTAGCAAATCTCCGCCCACAAAGGCACCACGCCATGAAGCGCCCCGGCCGCCGAAGACTTCTTCGCGATCGCCACGACTCCGAGGGACGTTGACGCCGAATTTGAAGGACTGGATGTCCGGTCGGACCCGCGCCGCGAAGGCCGGATCATCGGTCGCAATCGATGCCACCAGGGAGCCGTTCGAGACATTCATGGCCGACAGAAACTCGGACTCGGTATCGACGATGACGATCGAGTCGATCGGACCAAAAGGCTCGCTATGATGGAAAGCCCAACCCGTGGGCGGATTCAACACGCAGGCAGGTGCGATGTAGGCCGACTGATCCTGCCCATCGATGAACCGACCGACGCCCAAACCACCGCGGATCAGAGGGATGCCGCCGGCCACAATGGCTTCTTCATAACGTGCCAGGAGATCCGTGGCCTTGGACTGGGAGATGACCGGCCCGAAATCCAGCTCCGGGAGCGGATCATCTGGCGAAGCGACCGCAAAAGGATTCCCGAACTTGAGGGAAGCAATGACTTCCTGGTAAGTGGCGAGAAAGTCGGGCAAGAGGCGGCGCTGGACGACATAGCGCGGGTAAGCGGTGCAACGCTGCTTGGCGTATTCGAAGCCTTTCTTGAGATGGCCCGCCAGGAGCGGCCACTGCGAGAAATTCCAGACGCCCCAAGCGTTGAGTCCTTCCTGCTCGAGGATGTGCCGACGACGCAGGTCGGCCAAGGTGCTCGCGGCTTTCCGACCGTTGGAGCGCCCGCCGACGAACACCAGAGCACCGAGCTGCGAAGACGAGATGAGCGCGTCGCTGAGATCGCCACCCACACCGGAAAGCAACGTCACGGGGAGGCCCGCCCGCACCATCAAGGCATGCGCCAGCGTCAGAGCGTGGAAGCCCCCTTGCGAAGGGGTCTTGGCGATGACGGCACTGCCCGCCAGCAATTGAGCTAATTCGGCGTGCACCAACACGCTCAGGGGATAATTCCACGATGCGATATTGGAAACGGGCCCCGCGAGAGGCGTCCGCCCTTCCATCTGTCGTTCGATTTCCTTGATATACCAATCCACCCCGTCGACGCAGCGATCCACGTCGGCGCAGGCGATGCGCCACGGCTTGCCGATTTCCCACATGAGGAGAAGGGCGAGGGTGTCGCGGTGCTCGCGGAGGAGCCCGAGTGCCGCCTGCACGCGGCGCTGACGCTCGTCTAGCGGAACCTTAGACCAGGCGGCATGCTGACGGGCGGATGCCTCAACCGCCGAGACGGCCGTCTGTTTGTCGATCCGCGGCGGGCCGGGAATCAACGAGGCATCGATCGCCAGGGCGTGCGGGCGGGTCTCCCCGACAAATTTCCATTCGCCACCAATCAGGTTGGCAATGCGGTTAGCTTCAAAGGCTTCCGGGGCGGCTTGGCGGGCCCGGCGATAGACTTCGTCCCAGGTCGTGCCCGGTTTATGTTGTAGCGTCATAGGTAAAGGGTGTGTGAAAAAGTTGAATTCTAAGCCGTGGCCATTTGATTTATTTTTACCAAGCAAGGTACAAACGGGCCGTTAGAAGTGAATTTTCAGAACCGTACTGGTGAAATTAATACGTGCAAACGCCAGACCCACTTTGACGCCAGACTGCCACATTTTCTGAATAAAGGCACTTAATTAGCCTTAATCAGGAGATCGAAGCGCTTATTCGGTGCATCAACCTTCCTCTGAAAATCTACCAACGGCGTCCCCATCACTGTCACGCTTTCCAAGTGAACGGGCTCGAATGAGTCATGCTCGAGCCCCTGACGGCGTTGTTTACCAACTTCGAACAGTCTGGAGATTGTGACAAACAAAAGACCCGAAGAGTAAAATGGTCCGCGAAAAATAAATCGTGCTAGGCGCTTTTACATCACGCTTAAACCGAACACCTGAAGGCAAGTAGCCTTATTAGCCAAAGCTAAGTCGAACAAAGCCCTGTCACCACAAGTGACGGGGCTTTTTGTTTTCATGGCCGCAGGCGAGACCAAGGCGGCAGGCCAGCCTCAGCCCTATACGTCCAACTCCAGCTGGTCGTCGCCGGCATCCGACGCGGCCCGTCGCGGCCTCTTGGTCCGGCGCGCTTCGGTCGCTTTATCGCCCTTTCGTTTACGGCTGCCATGCATCCTCAACACCGTCTGCGTCTCCGCCCGATGTTCCGGGCGCTTCGTGATTTCGCTGAATTTTTCCCTGGCCTGCCGGACGGCTTCTTTATGGTCCACCACCGGCCGTGGATAATCTGTCCCCATCTCGCATCCGGCGGCCTTCTCCGCTTCGGCATTCATCCGCCAGGGTTCATGAATATAGACCTCCGACACCGCCGTGAGCTCGGGCACCCAACGGCGGATGAACTCGCCGGCGGGGTCCTGGTCGAGCGACTGCTTGAGCGGCGAGTACATCCGCAAAGTATTGATACCCGTCGTGCCACTCTGCATCTGGACCTGAGACCAATGGATGCCAGGCTCGTAATCCGTGAACAGGCGCGCCAGTTCCAGCCCCGATTCACGCCACGGCAACCAGAGGTCGTAACTGGCGAAAGACATCAGCATCGCACGCATCCGGAAGTTGATCCAGCCCGTGGCCCGCAACGAACGCATGCACGCGTCAATCAGCGGATATCCCGTTCGTCCGTAAGTCCAAGCCGCTAGCCTTTCCGCCCGGTCGCCCACGGGATCGGCCGCACGGAGGCCATCGAAAGCAGACACGAAAGACTGCGTCTCAATCCGTGGCTCGTCTTCAAGCTTCTGCATAAAATGGCAGTGCCAATGCAGCCGGGCGATGAAGGAGCGCACCGAACCGACGCGGTAGCCGTCGCTGGGCGCTCCCACCTCGCGCGCCGCCTGTAGTTCGTCCATGCGCGTGTGCGCGGACTGCACGATGGTGCGCATCGAAATGGTCCCGAGCGCCAGCGGTACGCTGAGCCGCGAGCAGGCGTTGGCCGCCGTACGCGGACTCGACATCTCGCGGCTGTAGTTCCTGCCGCGGCGGCCCAGGAAACTGTCCAGAAGGTCCCGAGCAGCACCCTCGCCCGAGTTTTGACGCTCCGGGCAAGGATCGGCCGCCAGCTGGAGCTCGGATGCAGAAGGCAATTCTCCTGGCTCGACGTGAGTCCACCCGCTGGCCGGGTCCGGTATGTCTACGATGGGCGCGCGCATCCGCCCTTCCCATGCGGCGGCCCAGCCATCCCGCGAGGGCAAGCGCCGGACCACGCCCGTCTGTGGGCGTTCGTTCCACTCGACGCCTTGGGTCCGCGCCCAACGTCGGACGGTGCGATCGCGGGCATAGGTCACCGCGTTACCCGTCTCTTCGTGCGACCATAGCGCGAGCTTCGTCCCCCGCCCAGCCGCGTGCGTGCGTAGTCGTTCCAACAACTCGACCACTTCGCCGACCCTCACCGCCAATGGGATGCCGAGCTGCCTTAGGTTTTGTCGCAGTTCCGCTAAAGCCTCGCGCGTCGCCCCCCAGTGCCGACCCGAGGTGTCAGGGGAACGAATGACCGAAGGCTCGATGGCATAAAATCCTAGGACGAAGCCACCAGTCGACCGGGCGCGGGTACACGCTTCCGCCAAAGGGGCATGGTCGCTCACGCGCAGGTCGCGCTTTAACCACACGACCTCCAAATGTCCGTAACCGGCCATCGTCGCAACGAACGGTCCTCGCCTAGCCAGTCAAACGGCCACCTCACGTATCTCTTTCGCAGCGCGTCCCCTTACCCACATGTCCCCTCGCAGCTCCGCCGCGCCGGCAGGGACGGCTCTCCGACCGGTCCGCTAACCGCCAACCGCTATCACCTAATATGGGTAGGGACGTGATTGCCATCACGTCCGTTCGCGGACCGATTGCCGACATCATCGCGCCCAGCTAAGATCCGACGACCTTCCTCCCACGACCTCGAACGGCGGCGATAGCAATCACCGCCCTACCCTATCATCCGGTTTCCCCTTGAGCCCTGCGGCTTGTCCGGTCGACGTGCCCTCCGGCCCTCGTGTCCTCGATGAGTGCCTTCCTTGCCCACTGGCCCACTGGTCAACGGTTCAACTCACGTTGCCTCTCACTGGTCCACCGAGCC
This sequence comes from Verrucomicrobiota bacterium, assembly GCA_026397955.1. GTDB lineage: Bacteria > Verrucomicrobiota > Verrucomicrobiia > Opitutales > UBA953 > UBA953. The sequence goes on from JAPLTV010000041.1 coordinate 9,850, forward strand.
TCTGAGCCTCCGAGCCTCTAGCGAATGCCCCGTGCCCACGTGTCCCCTCGCGGCCTTTGGCCGCGCTTCACTTCTGCCCCGCCCGCATCTGCAAATTCGCCTCAGCGAACGCCTCGCCCATGAGCGCGAAAGTCTTGGCGCAACCGAGATAATGGTAACCGCCGTTGGAGGCACCGCGCTTCAACATGGCGGCTTCGTCCGCGGAGATCAGCTTGGCCTCGTAGTCCTTGAGGTAAGCCTTCTGCTGCGCCTCGGTCATCTTCCCGTCGGCGTTGGCCGAGCGCTTGCCCTTGTTCTTGAGCTCGAAGGCCATCTGGCGGACCTTATCCTTCTTGTCTTGGATCGCGCCCAGCTTCTCATCCCAGAACGGTGCGGTGCGCACGGCGATGACGTTGCCTTTGAATTCAGCCAGCGACGCCGGTGCGGCCATGGCTTCACGGAAGGCCAGGTTGTCGTCGCTGCGGGGATCCTTGCCGCCGACGCCCATGACGCCGATGACGAAGGGCATCTTAGGCGCGCCGAGATCCTTGCGGACGTCGCGGATGAGCGCGGCGAGATAATCGGAGTACGGCGCGAAGCGGGTCGGGCCCTTGGGATAAAAGTTGCCGTCTACCATGTCGTTGAAGCCCTGCAGCCAGATGAACCCGGCGAGCTCATAGCCTTCCTTGGGATCATAGGCCGGGCAGACGCGTCCCGGGTTCGCGAGCACCTGCTTGGCATGCGCCATCATGAGGCGATAGTAATGGCCAGAGTCGGCAAGCGGGTGCTTGTCGGTCTCAAGGTCGCGGGCCGTCCGCGGATACGGACCCGCGCCCGGCGAACGGAAATCGTAGTTCAGCGACTTGCCGCCCCAAGCGGCCTTGATGAGTAAGACGGGGCCTTTGCCGGCACGCTCCATGGCCAAACCGAAAGTATACTCGGGCCCGATCTTGCCGCCGTCTTTCGTCGGATCCTGGCGCGAGCCGTAACCCGTCGACAGCGGACCGAAGCCTTCGCCGTTCTTGTCGCCGATGCCGGTGAGATAAGTAATCCACACGTTCTTCGCGAGCGCCGGCTTGCCGTCCGGGCCGAGCATGCGTTTCAGCAACGGCGCGGTCGCCGGGTCTTCGCCGATATAATCAATCGTCTCGACCTTCGCATGGCCTTCCATGTTCGACTGCCCCACGAGGATATAGACCTGCAGCGGCTTCGCGGAAGCAATCGCCGCAGCTAAGCCAAACCATACGAGCAGGGGGTATCTCATGACCCCACCATACCCATCCCGCCCTATCCCGCAACCCTGAGGCAGGGACAGCACCACGTACTGTCCTAGCTGCCTCTAGGTAGGGTCGGGACCGCGTCACGACATAGCCTGCTTCTAGGCAGGGACGTGATTGCCATCACGTCCGTTCGCGGACGGAGATACAACGTCATTGAGCCCGACTAAGAGCCGACGACTTCCCTTCCTCGGCATCGAACGGCGGCGATGGCAATCGCCGCCCTACCCACCTGCCACCCGCCACCTGAAACGATGTCTCGTTCTGGCCAACTGGCCCACTGGTCAACAGGTCAAATAACGCTGTATCGTTCTGGTCAACTTAGCCTCCGAGCCTCTGGGCCTCTAGTTTACGCCCCCTCAGGCTCCGCCTTCGTCAAAACCCCGCCGCTCGACCTTCGCGCGAACGCGGATCATGCGAACCGACGAACGGCCCATCCTTCACCGGCTGGCCGACGGCCTGGGTCGAACCGATGACTTCCACTTCATTCAGCACATGGCCGCGACGCCGGAGGTCGGCCTTCATGGCCTCGGGCATCGATTTCTCGACGCGCAGCTCATCTGGACTCCACTGCTGGTGAAAGCGTGGACGCGCCAAGGCCTGCGCCGGGGTGTCCCCCTCGTCCAGGATGTGCAGCAGCGCCAGGAGCGTCTGCGAGATGATCGTTGGTCCACCCGCCGCCCCAATCGCGAGCACGGGGCGATCACCTTCGAAAACAATCGTGGGCGACATGCTGGAGAGCGGGCGCTTGCCCGGGGCCGGCAGATTGGCCTCCGCGCCCACCAGACCGAAAGCGTTCGGTGCACCTGGCTCGGAGACAAAGTCGTCCATCTGGTTATTCAACACGACGCCCGTGCCAGGCACGACAACCTTGGAGCCGTACGAGGTATTGATGGTCGAAGTGCAGGCGACCCAGTTACCCGCGGCGTCAGCTGCTGAGAAATGCGTGGTGTGCTTTTCGAAGACGTGTTCATCCGCGCGGGGCGGCGTGCCGTGGTCCTTGACCTTCGTGACCTTGGTGACGTCGATCTTCGCGGCGAGACTCTGGCCGTAATCCTTGTCGGCCAGCCCGCGCGGCACCTTAGTGAACGCGGGGTCGCCCAACCAGAATGCCCGATCGGCGAAGGCGAGCTTCATGGCCTCGGCGATGACGTGCGGGGCGTCCGCTGCGTGGATGGATCCCTTGGCCTCGAGGATGTTCAGGATCTGCGCGACGTGCACGCCGCCGGAGCTGGGCGGAGGCATGCCGATGATGCGGCGTCCGTGGTAAGTGCTCTCAATCGGCGTGCGGCGCTTGAACGTATACGCGGCGAAATCCGCCTCGGTGATCAGGCCGCCGTTCTCGCGCATCCACTTGGCCGTGGCCTGCGCGAAAGGGCCGCGGTAGAACCAATCAGGTCCGCCGGCGCCGAGCGCGCGCAGGGTCTTCGCGAGCTCGGGCTGCTTATGGATCTCGCCTTCCTTGAGCGGCGACCCGTCGGCATGCAGGAAGATGGCGCGGGACGAAGGGAACGTGGCGAGATCCTTGGCGACGGCGACGATGCGCGCGGCATAAGCGCGGGATAAGGGAAAGCCGTCTTCGGCGATCTGGGCGGCCATCTCGCAATGGACCTTCCACGGCAGCTTGCCGTAACGCGTCACGGCTTCATGAAAGACCGCAACCTGTCCAGGGACTCCGACCGCGAGGGCGCCGGTACGACTCAGCTCATCCACCGCATGGCCATTACGCACGAACATATCGGGCGTCGAAGCCGCCGGCGCGGTCTCACGTCCATCGAGCGCCATGACCTCGCCGGAAGGTAGACGGATGAGCATGAAGCAGCCACCACCAATACCCGAGTTATGGCTATCGACCACGCCCAGCACCAGACCCGTGACGACCGCGGCGTCGACCGCATTGCCGCCTTGGCGCATGATCTCGACCCCCGCCTCGCTGGCCAGGTGATGCACCGCAGCGACCATGCCACGACGCGCTTCTTCGGCTGCCTGACCGCCGACGGTCAGCAGCATGAGTACGAACAGGGGCAGTCGCTTCATGAGGGTTTTCTACCCTCTCAAGCCGCCCCTGACCAATCCAAATCGGATTACTTGCGTGCGTGCTTCTGCGCGGTCTTACGTGCCTTGGCGATTTCCTCGTCGGTCAAAGCGTAGCCCTGCTTCCCGCCGCCCATTAGCCGGCCGACCTTTGATACCTCGGCCTTGTCAGGGTGGACTAATCCGAGATTGTGTCCCAGCTCATGGGCGATGGTCCGGGCGAGTGAACCCACCTTCATCGGCTCGGGCTCGACGAGCAAGGCCTTCACGGGCGGCTTCTCGGCGCGCGAGGCCTTGTCCGTCCAGACGCCAATCACGGCCTGATTGCCGCCGAGATTCGCATACCCCTGATAGGTGGCGCCGATATACGGCAGCAGATAGACGTTCATCGCGGACGGGTGGCGCTGAGCTGGATCGAGAAGTTTGCCGATAGCCGCCGTGCGCCCGGATCCCGCGACCTCTTCCTCGCCGCGCTTCGAATTCTCGACGATCTGGATCAGCTCCGCGAAATGAGTAGGCTTCAGCAGCGCCTCGACCTGCGCGCGTTCCACGACGAACTGGATCCCGGCCGGCTTCCAGATGCGGTTCACTTCCGCGAGCACCGGGCCCGCCAGGTCCGCCGGTTGCACCCAGGTTTCCATCACTTGGCCTTTGACGGTCATCTTGGCCCCTTGGGTGAGATGAAAACGAATCGGCAACGTGATCGTCGTCTCCGCCGCGGATAGGCAGTTGCCGATTAGCATGAGCACGAGCAGAGGCAGTCGCTTCATCGCCCCACCTTACCCAAGCCCACCTCCTCCGCAATCCGAAGGGTGGGACAGCACCACGTGCTGTCCTAGCGGCCTCTGCCTTAGGTAGGGTCGGGACCGCGTCACGACATAGCCTGCATCTTAGGTAGGGCTGACCACCCTTGGTCAGCCGCGGTTGAGCGAGGGCGCTCAACCCTACCCAAGACAGAGGACACCCCAGCCAATCATCCGGTCTCCGGTTTCCCTTTGAGTTAATCAATGCATTAACTCTGAGCCTCCGGTCCTCGTGTCCTCCTGCCCTCGTGTCCTCGACTACGCTCCCTTGCCCACGTGCCCACTGATCAACTGGTCAACTTGTTAGCCGCCCTCACATAACCCACCAAATGCATCATACCCAGGACATCTTGGCGGTTGTACTCGATGAGGTTGGTCCAGTCGCGGCGGGCTTCGTTGGTCAGCTCACGATGCACGCCGTCCCGCTTGGCGAGCAGCTTACGCATCCGGCCCAGGATCGAGCCCGGCTGCACATCGAGCAGGTATCTCTTATA
>JAPLTV010000116.1 GCA_026397955.1 Verrucomicrobiota bacterium
CGTCCAGGTCGGCTTCATCCAGCCGGACGGACGCGTCCTCGTGGCCGAGGCCGCCCGCGGCATGACCACGCGCTTCGACACCGAGACCTACGGCACCTTCGGACGTCACCCGGCCTGCGCCGGCGTCCAGATCGAACCCGTCGCGCCGACCCAGGCGCCCCAGCGCAAGTACGGCCCGCGGGCCTAAACTGATGCGAACGCTACGCATCGCCTTCAGCGACTTCATCTTCGGCCGTAATGACCGGGACCGCATGGCCTCGTTTAACCAGCAGGACAACGTCTTCACCCGCCTGCTCGCCAAGGAATATGACGTGCGTGTCGTGCCGATGGCCGAAGCCGAGGTGCTCGTCTATTCCACCTTCGGCGAAGCCCACCGCGCCTTCCGCGGCCGCAAGGTCTTCTATACCTCCGAGAACGTCCTGCCGGATTTCGACGCTTGCGACCACGCGATCACGTTCAGCCACCTCCCGGAGGACCCCCGCCACTATCGTCTGCCACAGTATATCTTCTACGTCGACGACGCCCGTCGCCTCATGAAAGGTGCGGGCTTCGACGCCGAGGCTTCCCTTCGCGCCAAGACGAAGTTCTGCAACTTCGTGGTCTCGAATCCGCGCTGCCCGCAGCGCAACCAGTTCTTCCGGAGGCTCAATCGATGAAAGGTGCGGGCTTCGACGCCGAGGCTTCCCTTCGCGCCAAGACGAAGTTCTGCAACTTCGTGGTCTCGAATCCGCGCTGCCCGCAGCGCAACCAGTTCTTCCGGAGGCTCAATCGTCGGAAGCGGGTCGACTCCGGTGGCCGCCACTTCAACAACCTCGGCCGACCCATCGCCGACAAGCTCGCCTTCGTCCGCGACTACAAGTTCACCTTGGCCTTCGAGAACTCCGTCTCCGACGGCTACACCACCGAGAAACTCGTCGAGCCCATGCTCGCCGGTAGCCTGCCGATCTACTGGGGTAACCCCAAGGTCGCGCTCGACTTCAACCCGCGTAGCTTCATCGACGTCTCGGCCTTCCCGGACTTTGACGCCGCCATCGACCATATCCTCAAGGTCGACGACGACGACGAGCTGTACCTGTCTTACCTCCGCGAACCGTGGCTCAACAACGATACCCCGCCGAGCTGGTTCGACGAAGGCGAGCACCTCGCCGCTTGGCGCCGCTTCCTGGACACCCCATGGGTCGCACGTCCGCGCGTATACCGTGACCGCGGCCTGCGCGACCACGTACTTGGCACCGGAATGGGACGCCATCTTTCCAGCATCGGCACCAAAGTCGACGGCCTGCTCTGGAAAGCCGGCTGGCGGCGCTAGAATCTGACTAAGTTAAGCCGCAGGTGGAACGCAGCGATGTGAGCATGGATTGGCTCTGCTCAGCGTAATGCGTAATGAAACGCCGAGCGGCTGAGCGGATGGCCGCGCCTTCGTCGGGATTTGATATCAAGCGGCGAAGCCGAGCGGCTGTGCCTTCGAGGTCGCGCGGATCGATGGCGACCCTCGCCTCCGGAGGGACTTCTGCGGCGAACGACGTATCGTGGACATAAAGTCCGACGAGTCCGTTGTGGGCCAAGGATTTCAGGACAGCTCCTTCGACCGGGGCAGACCAGCTAGACGGACACAGTACGAGATCCGCCATCTTCACCTGCTCAGAAAGTCCCGAGGTCCAGCCCATCGACTGCGTGATCAGATTCGATGGATAGAGCCCGAGGTGACCGAAGTCGCGGTTCAAATCATGCAGGCTGCTGGGCAAGAGGAAGTCCCAATCCGGCATCAATTTGGCCAGCGAGACGGCGTGGGCGATTCCCTTGGCCGGATTACAGGCTCCATGATAGACGACCAAAGGCCGCTCTCTCTTGGGTCTTACGAAGTCTCCTTGAGGCGGAGTTATGTCTGGGACTGCGAGGGGGACGACGGCCACGTGCGTTTCGCGTCCGAAATGCGCCCGCAGTAATTCGGCCTGGGTCTCGCATTGCGCGATCAGCCGCAGCTTACCGGACCGCACCCAGCCGGGTAAGTATTTCTGGAACGGCCCGGAGCCGAACCCATTCACGCATCCGTTGATGCCGGCCGCCGACCCGTCATTGCCCAAGCAGCGCAAACAGGGCGCGGATTCAGCCGGGAGGCAGTTATAGGAACGCAGGCAGAAGGTGGACGCATCCAAGACATACATCCAGGTGTGGTCACGAGCCGCGACGATATCACGGAGCGGCCGGAGGCCGATGGTCTGCGGGTGGAAGAGGATGACCTCACCCTCGCTCTTCGCCGCCCGTCTGACCATCCAGCGAAACCCGGTCCGGTTGATGACATACCGGATCAGATTCCGGAGATTGCGTCCGCGCTCCCTCTTATAAACGAACTGGATGGAGGCATCTCCTGTGGCGGCAGCGACCAGCCACTGCATCAAGGCGCCGGTCCCCGAATGGCTTGGACCGATTCCCGAGATGATGACGAGCGGGCGCTTCATGTGAACAGACTTAAAGGGTGAATCGTAACACCTCTCCCGCAAGCCGTTATTAGGTGAGTAGGTCGCCGAGGTCGCTAGGGGTGCGAACGGCGCGGGATGCGAAACGCTGGATCTTACCCGTGCACATCCCCGCTCGCAAAGGCCTTGGGGCCTTCTGTCCCAGCTCAGCGGTCGGCACGGCGACAATCTCCGGCACTACGACGCCGAGGCCTCTCGCAATCTCACGAGCCCAGTCCGGACGGAGTATTTCCGGCGAAGGTCCGGCCAGATGCCAGAGGCCGCGCTCACGCGCTTCCAACAAGGCGACGGTCCATGCCGCGATATCTCCCGCCCAGGTCGGGTTGCCCGACTGGTCGGACGGTAAGCGCATCGTCCGCCCTTCGCGCACCGCCTGCCTGACCTGATAAGCGAAGTTCTTGCCGACGAGCTCGCGGCCCCAGACGCAGATCAGCCGGAGGATTAGCGCCTCACCAGCGGTTGCGGAAAGCACCGCGGATTCTGCGGCGGCCTTGTGTCGGCCATAGACGTTGATGGGGCTGACTAGGTGATCCTCCGCATAGTTTCCCTCCACGCCGTCAAAGACGTAGGAGCTGGAGCAATAGGCCAGACGGACGCCGTGACGTGCGCACCAAGCCGCCACGCGGGAAGGCTGCTCGAGGTTTTCGCGACGGGAACGCTCGGGGTCGTTCTCACAGCCATCCGCCCAAGTGTAGCCGGCGGCATACACGACGGCTTCCGGTGCAAAGTCCGACATGAGCTGCTCGAACCTAGAATCGTCAGCCATGTCCAACTGGGCCAAGCCTACGGCGTCCGCTGCGCGGGTCGTACCTAGCGGCGTGTGCCCGCGCTCAGCCAAGGCGACCCGCACATGCGAGCCGACCAAGCCGGAAGCGCCGAGCACGGCCACCTTCATGAACGAGAACGGACGAACCCGAGGATACAATCGGCCATCCGGTCGATCATCGGTTCGGTCAGGCCAGGGAAGGTGCCAACAAACAATGCCTGCCGCATGATCTGGTCGGCGCCAGCGAGGTCACCGACGACGCGGAATGCCTCCGGACGATCCTGACGTAGACGCACGAACGCAGGCTGACGGACGAGATTACCGCCGAAGAGCATACGGTTTCCGATCTTATGGGCGTCGAGATGGCGGCCGAGCTCGGTATGGGTGAACGGCGCAGACTTATCGACGAAGATCATGAATCCAAACCACGAGCACTCCGTACGGCAGCCGGAAGTATCCCAGCTAAAACCATCGCGACTCCAGCTTGTCGCATGCGATGGTAGCGAAAAGCGAAGCGGGCCTGCGGCCGGCTCAAGCGCCGCACGCAGGCGCGACCAGTTAGCCTTACGGGCTTCGACGAACCCGGGAAGGCGGCCGAGCTGTACGCGCCCGATGGCGGCCTGGATATCAAGTGGCTTAACGTTATAGCCGAGATGACCGTAGATGTACTTGTGGTCGTAGCCTTCGGGCAGTTCGCCGAGCTTCCAGCCGAAGCGCTTGCCGCAAGTGTTGTCGATGCCGCTGGCGCACCAGCAATCGCGGCCCCAGTCGCGGAAACTCTCGACGATTGATTTGAGCGGGGAATGGCGGACGATGCTGACCGCGCCGCCTTCGCCCATCGTGAGGTGGTGCGGGGGGTAGAAAGACTGCGTGGAGAGGTCTCCCCAAGTCCCGGTGTAGCGCGTGACATGGATGCCGTCGTCAGGGATGCCGGGTGAGTTGCCCTCGATCCCGAGCTCCTTGGCTATCGCCTTGGGCATCGAGTAGGTGGAGCCGAGTGCATCGCAGTTATCTTCAATCAGCCAGAGCTCGTGGCGGCGGCAGAAACGGAGGACCGCAGCGATATCAAAAGGATTACCAAGCGTATGCGCGACCATGACGGCCTTCGTCTTACCCGGCACAAACGCCGCCTCGAGCTGGGCGGGGTCGATGTTGCCCGTGATTGGGTCATTATCGATGAATACCGGGACGGCCCCGTTCTGAATAATCGGAGCGACCGTCGTCGGGAAACCGGCAGCACAAGTGATGACCTCGTCGCCCTGGCGGATACGACGGGCGGGCGGGATCTTGTGCGAGGTAAGCGCGCTGAAGGCGACGAGGTTTGCGGAGGAGCCTGAATTAACAAGTAGCACGTGGCGGACGCCGAGAAAATCGGCGAGCCCCTTCTCCATCGCAGCGCCTTCCTTGCCGAGCGTCAGCCAGAAGTCCAAGGTCGACCCGACGGCGGCCTCGACTTCTTCCGGACCGAAGACGCGGGCGGCGTAAGGCACGCCGTCTTTAGCGGGATCGTATGCCGGGCGCGCCGGATGGTCCGCCGGGAGATGGCCCGCATGGACGGCCTGCGCGTAAGCACGCGTGAGGCGGAGGATTTCCTGACGAATCTGCTCGGGGGTCATGTAAGCTTAGAGGGTCCACGCGAGGCCAGCCACTCGGGCGGCCTCAACATAAGATTTGAGATCGCGGTCGCACAGCGCGGCAGGGGCGGCGCCGGCGTGGCGGTCGCGATACCAGGAGGCGGTGGTGCGCACCGTCGTAGCGAAATCCCAGACCGGCTTCCATCCGAGGACCTGAGCGGCCTTGGTCACGTCGAGATGGAGTAAGCCCGCCTCGTGCGGCGCGGCCGGATCGGTCCGGTCTTCCTGGCGGCCGGGCCATTCGCCGAGGAATGCATCCACGAGCGCGCCGACGGGCTGGGCGGATTCGCCACGCGGGCCGAAGTTGAAACCCTCGCGGAGGCGCGCGGGTTGCGGGGCGAGGTCTGGCTGACGCAGGCAGGCGCCCAGCCAAAGGTAGCCGGCGAGAGGTTCGAGCACGTGCTGCCAGGGGCGGGTGGCCCGACGATTACGGATGACGGCAGGCTGGTTGACCTCAAGTGCGCGTACGCAGTCCGGGATAATACGGTCGGCGGAAAAGTCGCCGCCACCGATGACGTTGCCAGCGCGACCAGAGGCAAGGGCAGCCTCTCCTGAAACTGGACAGAACGAACGACGCCAAGACGAGACGAGAAGTTCCGTCATGCCTTTCGAGGCGCTGTATGGATCGTAGCCGCCCATCGGTTCATCTTCACGATAGCCTTCGGGCCGCTCGCGGTTCTCGTAGCACTTGTCGGAAGTCACGATGACCACCGAAGCCGCAGGCGCTTCGGCGCGGATGGCATCAAGTAGATGGGCCGTGCCGAGGACGTTGGTCGCGATGGTTTCGACTGGCAGCGCGTAGGAAAGCCTGACGAGCGGCTGCGCCGCGAGATGTAGGACGATCTCCGGGCGGAAATCGCGGACGGCGATGCGTAGGGCTTCCCGGTTGCGCACATCGGCAAACTCGGACTTCAGACGATTACCAAGACCGAGCCAATCGTGGAGCGGCTGATCCGGCTGCGGCGCGAGGGCAAAGCCGCGCACTTCGGCGCCGAGCTGCAGTAGCCAATAGGCAAGCCAGGCCCCCTTGAAGCCCGTCTGTCCAGTGAGCAAGACGCGTCGCCCTTTGTAAGCTCCGCCAAACATCACCACTTCTTCCAAGGTGCGCGACCAGAAGCCCAAAGTTCTTCCAAGAGGTTCTTTTCGCGCAGGGTATCCATCGGCTGCCAGAATCCACGGTGCTGATAAGCCGAGAGCTGTCCGCGGGCCGCGAGGGTCTCCAATGGTCTGCGCTCCCAGATACAGTCGTCGCCCGAGATCAGGTCGAGGACCGACGACTCGAGGACGAAGAAGCCGCCGTTGATAAAGGCCCCGTCTCCCGCGGGCTTCTCCTTAAAGGAACGGACGGCGCCTTGTTCAATCTCCAACGCGCCATAACGACCGGGTGGCTGGACGGCGGTGACCGTAGCCTGCCGCGCCTCCTTACGATGGAAGGCTAGCGTCGCGGCGATATCGACGTCCCCGACGCCGTCGCCGTAGGTCAGGAAGAATGTGCCGTTGAGATGCTCGCGGACCCGGCCAAGGCGGCCACCCGTCTGGGTCTTTTCGCCCGTGTCGACAAGGGTGACCTTCCAGGGCTCGGCGTTACGCTGGTGCACCTCCATGGTGTTCTTGGCCATATCGAACGTGACGTCCGACATGTGGAGGAAGTAGTTAGCAAAATATTCCTTGATGACATACCCCTTGAAGCCACAGCAGATGACAAAATCCGTCACCCCGTGCGCCGCGTAGATCTTCATTACATGCCAAAGTAGAGGCTTACCGCCGATCTCGACCATCGGCTTCGGGCGTAGGACGGTCTCCTCGCTTAGCCGGGTACCGAGGCCACCGGCCAAGATGACGGCCTTCGGCATGGCGGAAGGGGTGGACATGTTCATATTAAAGCCTCCAGCTAACAGGGACTTCAAGCGTAGATGCGCCTCCGGCTTCCCAGATCAGGAAAGACCTGGTCAGTGCCGCTGGTGATCCCACCTATCGGGACGGACCATCTGCCGTCGGTGACATCCCCATCTTTGAAGTTTTACCCAAGCCCTGGCAAACTGCCCGCCGCCAGCATGCGAAGATATGAGGTAATTTCGGTCAAACCGGCGCGATGGCTCGACGGGCGTCACTGCCTCCCAGTCGCCTTGAAAGTCAAACGCGCTTCGCGGGGCCCACCATGGCGTCTTCGACTTGTTAAAGTGCGTCCCGCCGCCGAAGCCCGTGTTCATGACGAGATTATATCTGGGCACCACGGTTAATTGGCGGCTACGGAGCAACTGTACGAGCAACTGGTAGTCCCAGTAGGAAAAGGCGTTCCCTTGTAAGGTGCGGTCCATAAACTTCTTCAATGCCCTGAACGAACGTCGACCCACGATATCGTACCAAGGCTCGGTCGGCTGCAGCGGTTCAGGTCTGAAGCGGTACTGCTCCCAAGTCCTACGCCACGTCGCCCATCCCCACGTGGTGACAATCGAGCTGAATCCGTGGTCATGTTCCCATTCGATCTCGGGAGCGAGGTTGGTCCCCGCGATAAGACCAATGCGCAAATCGTTGCGGTAGCGGTCCAACATCGTCGCGGCATAACCGAAGAAAGCCGGCGACGGCACGCAGTCGTCTTCCAGGACGATGCCTTCGCTGACCTCGCCAAAGAACCATCCGATGGCCTCTGACGGTCCGCGCGCGCAACCAACGTTTTCATCGAGATAACGGGTTCGAACTTCACACGGCCAATCCACCTCGGCGGCCAATGCACGAACTTCTGCGACGCGGGCCGCTTCTTCGGCCTTGCCGGCACGCGGCCCGTCGCAGGCGATGAAAAGTTGCCTTGGACGGGCGACGCGAATGGACTGAAGCACCTGCCGGGCCGAGTGCGGACGATTGAAGGCGATGAGTAGAACGGGAGGGACGGGCCTTGGCATTCCTGACTTTGTAAAGGACCGGCACGGTGGGCAACCCTACTCAACCTGGGAAGGCATTCCCGGGGGAGGCCTGGCGGAGACCCTTAGGCGACTAGGCGCCTCTCTCCGCCGTCTTGACTATGGCCAACTGATAATAAACCGAAATCAGTCGGCAGCGGCCCGCGGCTAGTCGCAAGAATCCGTTGATGGCCATCGCAGGGTTTTCGGCGTTCCGCTGATAATACTTCCAGAGATAGTCATCGAAGACCATGACGCCCCCGACGTTCAGGTGTTCGAAGGCACGCAGCGCGTCGACCATGACGTCATCGGCATGATGAGAGCCGTCGACGTAGATGAAATCGAACTTATCTTGGGAACTCAATCCGACCAAATAGTTGAATGACATGCCCTTGTACTTCGTGACACGATCAATCCAGGGGGCGACGTGCCGATCGAAGGCAGCCTCGGTGGAGGCGATGAGCTCGAGGCCGGCATGCTCGTCGGAACCCGCCCAAGTGTCGACGCAGGTGAGGCGGGCGTTCGGCAACTGTCTGAGCAGGAAGCACGAGGAGAGCCCCTCAAAGCTGCCGATCTCCAAGGCACGAATCGGGCGGTCGCGAAATCCTTGGCGGTCGAAGATATCCATCCAAAAGGGCGCGCTGGTCGAAAACCAGTCACGGTTGAAGCTGTTTTGCTTCGCGAACTCGCGAAGCTCGGCGGCGACGGCAGCATGCTTTCTACGTAATTTCTTCCGAGCGAGGGCAGAGCAAAAATAAGTGAAGACAACGGAGAGCGGGGCGTTTGACCGACACAGGTGAACTGTGCTGCTGAATATGCTCATAAGATAGCCCTAGCCCAATCAGAGCCCACCATGCAAGCATGCTATCGTCTCACGGTGCGGCAAGGCTCTCCAAGAAAAGTTCTCCATCGAAGCCGGCAGAAACCATTTGCCCTGCGACTACCAGCGGGCACTTTCTCTGCTTTAGAAAGATCATGCGCCTCAGCATCGTCCTCCCAACCTTTAATTGCGCTTCGCTGATGGAACGTCATCTGCAGGCCATGGCCCTTTGGGCCGACCTCGCAGACGAGATCATCGTCGTGGATAGCCGTTCGACGGACGGGACGATCGACATGATCCGTGAACGCCTCCGTCATCCGAGTCTCCGTATCATCGAGCGCGACCGTGGACTCTACGCATCCTGGAACGAAGGGATCGCCGCGACGAGCGGCGAGTGGGTCTACGTCAGCACTGCAGGCGACACTATCGAGCGTGAACACCTGCTCCACCTACTTAACCTCGGCGAACGCTCCGAGGCCGATGTCGTCATCAGCTCTCCGCGTTTCGTGGACGAAGCCGGCGCAGCCTGCGATGACCTCGGCTGGCCTACTTCTGCGGGCATCGCCAGCTCTGGCCGCAAAGATCCGTTCCTCCTGACAGCCGAAGCGGGCTTCGTCCTGACCTTCTTGCATTGCCCCAGTGCAATCATCGGTAGTTCGGCCTCCAATCTCTATCGCGGGGCCCATCTGCGCGCCCGGCCCTTCCCGGTCGGCTTCGAGGGTGCGGGGGATTCAGTCTGGATCCTTAGGTATGCCGCGGAAAGCCGCCTCTGTTTCACTCCACAGATAGGCTCTTCCTTCTGCGTTCATCCCAAGGAAGAAGAAATCCGAGGCGAACGTCTTGCCGAACTCGTGGCGAAGATCATGGCCGAGAAGCAGCAAGCCCTGGCGCGGACGAACGTCGAAGGGGCGCTCATACAGGTCCTAGCCAACAAGCACCGCCTACTCGGCGAAGTCCAATCCGTGCAACAGGAACGACGTCGCCTCTGGCATCTACGCCCACGGACAAGCGCTGCTATATGCAGCTGGATTAGGCTGAGCTTCACCTACTTCCGTAAGCGAAATCAGTTTAAAAAAATCCGTGCCCGTATCCTCGGAAAATTCGTCCCACACTCCTGCTATCAAGCGATAACGGCGGACATTCGTTAACCGGGATCACGCGTAGGCGTTGGTGCGGAACTCTGGACGGTCCGAACGGATAAAGATCAAATCCATCTGCCAGAGGGCATTGTCGGACGCGCGATACATCACGTCGAACAGGTCTACGCAACGGAAGCCTTGCGCCTCTAGGCGGGCGCAGAGCTCCGGGAAGCGTACGGCTGGCGGGGCGATATCAAAGTTATACGCCTCGATGATCAGCACGTTCGTCTGTTTCAGGGTCTCGTCGGCCCCGGCGAGAATGGGCAGCTCAAAGCCGTGCGTGTCCAGTTTGATCAGGAAAGGGGGTCGGAGTTTCCGCGCGGCTACCTGTACGTCGATCGTGGTCACCGGGACGGTGATGCCGCCGCGTCCGAGCGGCGTCTCCGAAGCGACTCCGCCGAAAGCGTCGGCTGCGTCGAAATAGATGCTGCCCTCACGCCCTCCCGCGGCCGCGAGCACGAATTCAGCGTTGGCATGCTGGGCGATAAAGGAGCGTAACGCAGGTTCATGCACCGCTTGCGCCTCGACGCAAAGGTAGCGGGCGTCTGGATAGTGAGGCAGCAGCGCCTCGCTCCAGCAACCGTTGGACGCACCCACGTCGATGACGCTGTTAACGGCGATATGCCGGGCCTTCAGCCGACGTAGCGCGGACTCGAGGGACGGCGCATCCAGCGGCGCGGCGGCAGGCTTAGGGCGCCGAAAAAGGCGGGAGAGAAATCGTACTAAAGACATGATCTGTGCAAAGATTCGTTCAGCGACGATGATGGGGCCTTGGAAGGGCCTGACAAGACCGTCCGCTCCGGCCCAAGGCCGACAGGCAGAGAAACCTTTCGTGCTTCAGCCTTCCCAATCAGCCCCTGCTTGGCCAGCCTAACCCCGCCCGAACCCGTCAAGCCGATGAGAATGCCTATCTACTTGCTCACGCCTTGCCTAAACGTTGCCGCCACAATCGATCGGACAATCTGGGCGATCGTCTCGCAGCAAGGCGAAGGCTCAATCCGCTACCACGTACAAGACGGTGGTTCGACCGACGGCACCCTGGAGATCTTGGCGGGATGGGAACGCCGGATACGCGAGATGCGCGACCTACTCCCGATGCGCGTCGAGTTCACCTATGCATCTGAACGTGACGCAGGCATGTATGATGGGATTTGCGCGGGGTTTCGGCGGATGGAGATCCCGCCCGATGCCCTCATGGGTTGGTGCAACGCCGACGACACGCTTTGGCAAGGCGCTATCGCCTGCCTCCATGAGATCGACCGGGGCTACCCCGACCTGGAGTGGCTCATGGGCTGGCCGACTGGCTTTGATGAGTCAGGTCGCTTCCAATCGCTCAACCGGCATCCTTTCTTTCCGCGGCAAATCCTGGCGGCCGGGATGGCTGACGGCAGCCACTGGCCCTACCTCCAGCAAGAGAGCACCTTTTGGCGAAAACGGCTATGGGATCGGGTCGGCGGGGTCGATCGGCGGCTTAATCTGGCGGGCGACTGGGATCTCTGGCGACGCTTCGCGCAGTCGCAAGAGCTGGTCCTCGTCGACCGGCAGCTGGGCTCCTTCCATGCCCGAGCGGGTCAGAAAAGTAGCGACGTTGCCGGCTACCAGGGAGAATGTGAACGAATTATACCCACAGCCGATCGCCTGGCCGACTTCGATCAACGGGTCCAAGACTCCTCCGACTGGAGTATTTGCCGCATCGCCATCGCGGCGTCAGGGGAATTCCGGCAGTATCACGACATGGTCAAGCTGACTTCGTTTGAGCGACTGAAGGCAAAGTTTCGTCCGCGCAAATACGTCCTGCGTAAGCTCGTTCAAAAGCATCACGCAGCCCGACTGCAGAATCAGGCCTGACCGCGTAGGCGAAGCGATAATCGGGCGCGATGGACTCGCTTCTGCCTTCCCCTGCCCTACGGAATTGGGCTAGGGTGCGGGCATGTCCCAACGGCCCCTTGGTTTTGGCATCTGGGGAACCGGCATGATCGCCGAGTTCCACGCGAAGGCGCTCGCCGAGATCGCCGGCGTGAAGCTCGTCGCCGCGTACAACCGCTCGCCCGCCAAGGGCCGCGACTTCGCGGCCAAGCACGGCATCGCGTTCGCCGAGACGCCGGAAGCCCTACTCGCGAATCCCGCCGTGGATATCGTCTGCCTCTGCACGCCCAGCGGCGACCACCTTGCCCCGGCCCTCGCCTGCGCCAAGGCCGGCAAGCATGTCGTGGTCGAGAAACCCCTCGAGGTCACCCTCGCCCGCTGCGATGAGCTCACCACGGCTTGCGCGAAGGCCGGTGTGACGGTCGCCGGTATCCTGCCTCGCCGCTTCGGTTCCGGCGCGGTCGCGCTCAAGGCCCGCGCTCGACGCGGGTCGTTTCGGCAAACTCACCCTCGCCGGCGCGCTCATCCCTTGGTGGCGCACGCAGGCCTATTATGATTCTGCGGCCTGGCGCGGCACGTTCGCCCTCGATGGCGGCGGCGCCGTGATGAATCAGGGCATCCACACCGTCGACCTTCTTCTCTGGTTCCTCGGCGCGCCCAAGCGCGTCTCCGCCACCGCCGGCCTCGTCGCCCACGACGGTATCGAGGTCGAAGACATCGCGGCGGGCTGGATCGAGTTCGCCAACGGCTGCCGCGCGACGCTCGCCAGTTCCACGGCCTGCTGGTCCGGCACGGGCTTCCCGGCCGAGATCCGCATCCACGGCACGACCGGTGCCGCCGTCCTCCGCGACGATAAGCTGACCGCCTTCGAATTCGAAAAGCCCCTGCCCTCCGACGCAGCCGTGATCGCCCCGGCCACGGAAGGCGGCGGCGCGGGCGCCAACGACCCGAAGGCGATCGGCCACGCCTGGCATCGCGCCAATCTCGAGGAAGCCATCGCCGCGATCCGCGCCGGCAAGCAGCCGGCCGTCAACGGCGCCGAAGGCCGCAAGGCCGTGGAGTTGATTCTCGCGCTGTATCAATCGGCGCAGGCAGGTGGGACGCCAGTGGAGTTACCCATGGCGAAGGACCCCTCGCTTAAGAAGCTCGGGGTGAAGAAGGCTTAGTTAGCTGGCATGCGCCGAGTGCAAAGGTGCAAACCAGAGCGGAGCTCCTGTGCAAAAGTGCAAAGGTGATTTTAGGGTTAGGGGTCGGGGCAGGGGTTGGGTTAGGTAAACACTTTCAGGTGTCTTGAGGTAGGGACGTGGCCACCATCGCGTCCGTCTATTCCCCTGCGGCCGCGACACCGTCGCGCCCCTACCTAAGATACAGCTATGTCGTGACGCGGTCCCGACCCTCCCCATTACAGCCGCGGGATTCTGGTGCCGGCTGCCAAAGGCCGAACGGCCGACACCCGAAAGGCTGAGGCCCCGATGGCCGTCACCTGTCACCCAAACCTGTTTTCACATTTGCACCTTTGCACAGGCCGCAGGCCGATTTGCACTTTTGCACCAACCAGGCCTCTAGTTTTTATTACTTCCCCAAAACTCTTCCACCGCGCCGCCGGTGGCGGCTTCAATCCCGGTGCGCGCAAACACCCTGAAGAAGGTCATCACGACAATCTTCATATCGAGCCAGAAGGTGCGGTGATCGACATACCAGACATCGAGGGCGAACTTCTCCTCCCAGCTGAGTAAGTTGCGGCCGTTGACCTGCGCCCAGCCGGTGACGCCGGGCTTCACTTCCATCCGTCGGGCCTGGAAGGGGCTGTAGCGCGACACATAGCGCATGAGCAACGGACGCGGGCCGACGACGCTCATGTCGCCAATCAGGACGTTCCACATCTCGGGGAACTCATCGAGGGTGGACGAGCGCAGGAACTTACCGAAAGGGGTCAGGCGCTGCTCGTCCGGCAGGAGCTCGCCATCCTGGCCGCGTTCATCGGTCATGGTGCGGAACTTGACCATGCGGAAAGGCCGGGCGCGCAGGCCGGGACGTTCCTGCACGAAGAGGACCGGCGAACCGAGCTTCAGGCGCACGAGGATTGCGACGACGAGCAGGAGCGGCGCGAAGCCGATGAGCCAGCCCGCCGAGAAGACGATATCGAACGCGCGCTTGAGCATCAGCGGGCCGAAGAAGCAGGAAGGTCGATCAGCTGCACGGTGGCCTCTTGGATGAAGGCGCCGCCAGTGAAGGCGATTTCATATTCGAGCGACGTGGCCCAGGCGGGAGTCATCGCTGGGACGACGGTCTGGCGGGCCTGGCAGACCTGGGTGATCTCGGACGAACGGGCAGGCCCCTTAAAGCGGAGCGTCACGCTCACCTGCGCTTCGGGAACATCGAGGCGCTCGGCCCAAGTCCAGAGCTGCAGGCGGACGAGCTGACCGGCGCGCAGTGCGACGGGAGCGACGACAGGGCCGACCTTCCCGGCGGGCGCGATGAGGCGCAAGCCGGCACCGAGGCGATTGGTCTTGTTCTGCGAAGAAGGCGCTAGGTCGAGGGCATCCTTGGAATCCGGTGATGAGAAGTCGTGGCGATGCGCGACGGGAGCCTCGGACTGCTGGGCGACGCGATAGGCGAGCCAGCCGTTCGGGACATCCGTCTTGGCCCAGGCTTCGAGCGGAGCGGGGTCGCCTTCGACGAGGTAACGCTCGGACCACTGCGCGCGCGGGTTCTCAGCGGGGAAAGTGCTCCAGCGGACCGGCATGCCATAGGCGCCCCAGACGCGATTGAAGGCGGACTCCTTCTTGGCGTACGCCGCCTCGACGGCCGTAAGATGACGCAGGGCGGCGAGGCGGACTTCAAAGGCGGGCACGACCTGGCGTGCCTGAACGGCTTCACGGTAACCGAGATAGAGCGCCCACGTGTCGGCGAACTGCTGGAGTCGCCAAGCCTGACGACGGAGGCTCGGGGTCTGCCGTACCGCGAAGATCTGCGCATCTTGCGCCGAGCGGACGGCGGCGGAGATCGCTCCGACTTCGCCATCGGAAAGCACGAGCGCGCCACGCTGATCGCGGAAGTGGCGGAGGAAGGCGTCCTTGCCGCCGACTTGAGCGTCGCGGCGCCAACCGGACTCGATGTGCGCATACGCCTCGAGCATCGGCGCGGCGGCGGGGCCGTAGGCGGCTTCGAACCACTTCTTGAGGAGCGCGCTCGAGTCAGCGTTCTTGTTCTCGAGCATCTTCGCGGCCAGCCAGAGCTTGGGGGCGTCGAACGCCCAGAGCGGATAAGCCTCGGCATACCAGCCAGTCGCGCCGGCGGTGTGGGTGGCACGGATGGAGCCGACGAGCGCGGTGAAGTTCACGCGCGGCGAGGCGACGTCGGCGCCGTAGAGATAATCGTAGACCCCGAGACGCTTTACGCCGGACTTCGCCCAGGCGGCGAGATTGGCCCGGTCCTGAGCAACGAATTCCGCCGAGCCGTAGCCGATGCGGTCCACGCAGACCCACGGGAAGATCTCGGGGCGGAGCTTGATCGTCGGCGCCCGCAGGGTCTGCATATAGGCGAGCGACCCGATCGCGTGGCGTTTGCCGTCGTTATCGCCGCCAGGTGCCCAGACGGAGTCGGCGACCTCGTTCAGGAAGCCGAAGACATAATCAGTTCGGACCGGGCGATCGCGGAACCATCCCTCGGAAGGCGCGCTATCGTCGAACTTCAGGGTATCATTGACGCCCATTGCGACGGAGAACGCTTCCGGATTCTTGCGGAAGAACTCGCGGGCATAGCGGGCGCCGATCTCCGGGGCGCGAGGATTATCGAGGTGCGGATTAGGGTCCAGGGCGTTGCCCTTCGGTTCGACGGGCTTGCCGCCCACCAGCGGGAAGAGCATCGGCTCCTCCTGCCAGACCTTCCGATCGAAGACGCGGTAGAGTCCGTGGGAGAATTCTGGCGTGCGACCATAGCCGACGGAGAACGCCCAGTCGGAGGATAATTCGTTCAGGCCGCTCAGCTGACGCCAACGGAAGTCGGGCGCAAATTCGTCAGCCAGCGGGAAGCCCACCTGATAACGTGGCTTCCATTCAGCGCCCTGCTCGCCCGGGAAGGCGAAGAAGATGCCAAGGTGCTGTTCGCAGAAACGCCCGACTGCAATGCGCGTGGCGGCGGGATTATTGCCGACGAGATAGACAGACTGGCCAACGACTGCCCGGCGGGCGGTATCGCCTTCGGCGACGGGAGCGGAGATGCCAGCGAACTTCGCGCCGACGGTCTTGCCGACATAGATGGCGAGCTCGGGACCGCGGACGCCCTTGGTCTCGTGCACGATGGCCGGACGGACGCCCGAGACGCGCTCGCACCAATCGGCGAGCGTGCGGGCGGCGTGCCATTCATCGATCTCAGGCTCGGCCGGGAGGACGATCGGCGCCCACGCACCCGCGTCGAATAATCCGCCCGCGCGTGCGATGACGGAAAGCAGCATCAGGCAGGTCAGTGCGAGGAAGCGGGGCATGGGGTGAAACTAGGGGGCAAGGGGGCTGCTTGGCAAGGGATGCATCGAGGGTAGGGACAGCACCACGTGCTGTCCTAAGTGCAAAAGTTCAAATCGGCCTACGGCCTGTGCAAAGGTGCAAATGTGAGAGGCAGGGCTCAAAGGGAAACCGGAGACCGGAACGAGACACCGTTAGTTGACCGGTTGACCAGTTGGCCGGTTGGCAAGGGAGGCAGCGTGAGAGGACTGAATTGAAGGCTGCGTAGAGGGCTGAATGGAGGACTGAATGGAAGAGACGCTACTCGGGTGGCGGGTGGCGGGTGGTGGGTGGCGGGAAGTGCATCTCCCAACCGCTAACCGCTTCCACCTCACATGGGTAGGGTCGGGACCGCGTCACGACATAGGTGTATCGGGTAGGGTCGAGCATCCCTGCTCGACCGCGGCCGACCAAGGATGGTCGGCCCTACCTTCTGGCCGATTACCCAAAGGGAAACCGGAGACCGGATGAATCGATGCGTTCGCAACCGCTTACCGCCAACCGCTAATAACTATCACGACTAGGATGTCTTCCGGCTTGATACCGTATTACGGCAATGCAGCATTACGGCATGACCTACACTCTCGCCGTCAGTAAGCGCGGCACGCTTACCCTGCCCCCCGAACTCCGCCGACGCCTCAAGCTAGACCAAGTCAGCTCCCCGCTCGTCATTGTCGAAGAGCGCGACGGCGGGCTCTTTCTGCAGTCCGCCGTCGCGATGCCCATCCGCGACATTCCGAAGGCGACGATTCGCCAGTGGGTGTTGAACGACGAAACCGAGGCCAAGGAACTTAAGGCCTTCCGTCGTAAGAAGTGAGGCTTTTCCTGGACTCGAGCGTTTTGTTGGCTGCGGCAGGGTCCTCTACGGGCGCCTCGCGTCTATTATTCGATAACGCTTCCCGCCATGGCTGGAAGCTCCTGACGGCGGAATACTGTCTCCGCGAAGCCGAATTCAATCTGCCCAAGCTGGGGAAGAAGGCCGAGTTGAGCTGGGCCCAAATTATCCGGCCCGCCCTCAATACGGTTACGGCTCAGCTGACGCTTGACCGGCCGCTCATTTACCGCGCCACGAAAGATCGCCCGGTCGTGATTTCAGCCCTTAGCCAAAAGGCAGACTATCTCCTGACGTTGGATCGGGATGACTTCCACGGCCTTCTCGGCCGAAGCGTGTACGGTTTACCCATCCGAACTCCCGGAGAGTTCTTGCGCGAAATCAGGTAGGGCCGCACCGCGTGCTGCCCTAGCTGCCTTGATGTGCTCCCAACCGCTAACCGCCAACCGCTTCCACCTTACATGGGTAGGGTCGAGCATCCCTGCTCGACCGCGGCCGACCAAGGATGGTCAGCCCTACCTCGGCAGGAAACATCCTATGCAAACCATAACGGAGACCCCTCATAGGAAGGCCTTTGCCCAGAATCTGCACCTCGCTACTTAGAGCAGGTGGCCCACCGTGTAACCATAAAGCACTTGCCGACTAGGGCGACTTGGCCTTACTTTATTTTCTCATCCCTGCGGGTATGCTGGACTCAGAGCCACGCCCCCGCAGACCCCCGCGGGTTACGGCCCGCGGGGTTTTTAATTTAAGCGTACGCCGTGATGACCCCGTTACGCGTCATCGGCTTAGTGGATGGATTTAACCTCTACCACAGCCTGCAGGACGACCCAGGGCACAAGTGGCTCGACCTTGGCAAGTTGCTGAAAGGACTCCTCCACTGCTACCCCGTGCCAGCCCAGGTCGTCGATATACACTATTTTACGGCCCTGCCCTTCTACCTCCGGCAAACTAACCCCGGGAGGCTATCAAGGCATCAGATCTACCTTCGAGCTCTCTCTGCGCGACGTAACCCATCTATCACGACGCACTTTGGTGAGATCAGGCAACGCCAACTCGAAATCGCCATCCCCGGAGGCAAAACTTGGACTAAAGTTTGGCGTGAAAAAGGAACAGATGTCGCCCTCGCCGTAACACTCTTCGAGCTGGCAGCGGCGGATGCATTCGACGCCGCTATCATCGTATCTGGAGACTCGGATTACGCGCCGCTTGCGAAAGGGTTCCAAAGGATGCACCCCGGTAAAGATTTGCGCTTTGCCTTCCCGCATGGTCGCCTAAGCAATGAATTACTGAGGTCGATTCCGTCCTCCATCGTCTTAGGACCGCAGCATTATCAAGCGAGTCGTCTGCCTGACGAAATCATCCTGCCCAGCGGGAAAAAGCTCCACTGTCCGGCCGAATGGAAGGCTACCTAGCTGCTCACTCGCGGCCGACCAAGGATGGTCAGCCCTACCTTGTTCCCGTGGTAGGGTCGGGACCGCGTCACGACATAGGGTGCTTCGGCCCGTTCGCCGCATGGTGAACGCAAAGGTAGGGGCGCTATTCATCGCGCACTCCGCAGAAGGAGGGCGCGGCGAAGCCACGCCCCTACCCTCGGCCGCCCTGCGGCGGCCTGGATCCAAACAGCGGACGCGACGCAGTCGCGCCCCTACCTTACAATCCAGGCACAAAAAAGCCGCGCAGGATGCGCGGCCAATCACTCCATCCAACCATCCAACGATTCAACTGCCCTGCGGATACAACTGCTTGATCAACGCCCTCGCCACGGCCGGCGCATCGAACTGGGTCCGTGCCAGCTCAGCAGCGCGGGCGCCCGCCTCGGCGAGCTGAGCATCGGAAGCTGAAAGCACGGCACGCAGGGCGTCCGAAGGATCTGCCGCATCACGGATGACGAAGCCCGTGTTCGGGTTCTCGACGACTTCGCGGACATTGCCGGCGGCGGCGGACATCACGATAGGCAGACCCGCTGCGGCGGCTTCGATGGCCGAAAGGGGGTTCGGGTCCAGACGGGTATTCAAGACGAAGGCATCCGACGCCCAGAGCACACGGCGCACTTCTTCCGGAGGCAACTGACCGAGCACGCGAAGCGCGCCGGATGATTTAGCCGCTAAACTCTCGAGCTGGGAACGCAGCTCGCCATCGCCAACGAAGACGAGCTTAGCCTCACGACGCTCCGCGGAGGAAAGCGCCAGGAAAGCCTTGGCTAATTCAAGCACGCCCTTGCGTTCGGTAAGGGCCGATACTTGCACCAGCACCCTGCCCTCGGCTTCGAGGCCGAGGGCGCGACGCGATTCGGCACGGGCGCCTCCGGAAGGCCGGGCGAAAAACTTGGCGTCGATGGCGTTCGGTAAGGTGACAATTGGACGGGGTCCGCCTGCCTGGGCCAGCGCCCATTCGGCGCTCTTCGAGTTAGGAACGGCGAAGCCATCGAAGGTGCGATACATCCGGCGACGCAGCCAAGCGATGAGGCCAGTCTTGTGTAAGGCCGCATCGGCATGGCCCTCGCTCCAGAAGAAGCGGCGGGGATGCGGCGAAGTGATATTCAGCCCAGCGATAAGGATCGTCGGCGTATTCCAGG
>JAPLTV010000015.1 GCA_026397955.1 Verrucomicrobiota bacterium
GGGCCATCTTCGGGTAGATGCAGCTGGAACCGAGGAAGAGCAGCTTGCGGACGCCGGCGCGGCGGGAGCCGTCGATGACGTTGGCCGCCATCGCGAGGTTGTCGTAGAGGAAATCGTACGGCTCGGTCGAGTTAGCCTTGATGCCGCCGACGCGGGCCGCGGCCATGACGACGTAGGCCGGCTTTTCCGCGGCGAGGAACGCGCGGGTCGCGGCGCCGTCGCGGAGGTCGAGCTCGGCGGACGGGCGCGTGATCACGGCCGTATGGCCCGCGGCGCGGAGTGCGCGGACGATGGCGGAGCCAACCATTCCCCGGTGGCCGGCGACGTAGATCTTCGCGGCGCGGTCCATCAGCGGTTTTCGTGGGCGACCAGCTTCAGGTCATGGTCGACCATCTTCTGCACCAGCTGCTCGAAGGAGGTCTGCTGCGGATTCCAGCCGAGCTCGCGCATAGCCTTGGCCGGGTTGCCGAGGAGCTGTTCGACCTCGGTCGGGCGGAAGTAGCGCGGGTCGACGGCGACGAGCGTCTTGCCCGATTTGCGGTCGACGCCTTTCTCGTCGACGCCCGTGCCCTGCCAGTCGAGCTCGATGCCAGCGCGGCGGAAGGCGTGGGTGCAGAATTCGCGGACGGTATACATCTTACCCGTCGCGATGACGAAGTCGTCCGGCTGCTTATGCTGCAGGATAAGCCACATGCACTGCACGAAGTCGGGGGCGTAACCCCAGTCGCGCTGCGCGGAGAGGTTACCGAGGAAGAGGCAGTCCTGGCGGCCGTGGACGATGTTGGCGACCGCGAGGGAAATCTTGCGGGTGACGAAGGTCTCGCCGCGGCGTTCGGACTCGTGGTTGAAGAGGATACCGTTGGAGGCGAAGATACCGTAGGCCTCGCGGTAGTTGCGGGTGATCCAGTAAGCGTAGATCTTCGCGACACCGTAAGGGCTGCGCGGGTAGAAGGGTGTCGTCTCGGACTGCGGCACCTCGACGACTTTGCCGTAGAGCTCGGAAGTCGAAGCCTGGTAGATGCGGACCTTCTTTTCCATCTTCAGGATACGGATGGCCTCGAGGAGGCGGAGCGTGCCGACGCCGTCGGTGTCGGCGGTATACTCGGGGATATCGAAGGAGACCTTCACGTGGGACATCGCACCGAGGTTATAGATTTCGTCGGGCTGGACGTCGCCGATGACGCGGATGAGGTTAGTAGAGTCCCCGAGGTCTCCGTAGTGGAGCTGGATCTTCTTCGTATGGATGTCACGGACGAGGTCCTCCATGTAGAGGTGCTCGATGCGCGAGGTGTTGAAGGAGGAAGAGCGGCGGATGAGGCCGTGGACCTCGTAGCCCTTGCCGAGGAGGAACTCGGCGAGATAGGAGCCGTCTTGGCCCGTGATGCCGGTGATAAGCGCGCGCTTTTTCATGTGTGGGATGAGTTAGAGGGGGAAAGGTTTAAGCGGAAGGCTTTTTCGCGGCCGCGATGATGCGGGAGCTACTGTCGATCTTGGCGCCGAGTCCGTCGATGAGCTTCGCGCCATGCTTATTGAGCACCGTCATCTCGGGGATATTGCCGGCGTTGCGGTCACCGCCCTTGCAGAAGATTGCCTCATGGCCTTGGGCCTTGGCTTCGGCAATGAGCCAGTCGAGCGTGGCGCAGACCGAGCCATCGGCGTCGATCGAGAGGACGGCGCGGTCGACGACGCGCAGCGCGGAGGTCACCGCCAGCCGTGTGTCCTGATCGATGAAGGCCTTCCCCTTCTTCAGCGCCGCCTGGGCGTCGGTGTTGACGATGACCCAGAGCGCGTCGCCTTGGGCGCGGGAGAGTTCGAGCAGTTCAAGGTGACCGCGGTGCATCGGGTCGAAATAGCCGGAGGTGATGGCGATACGCATGAGACGAAAGGTGTTGGCGGTTAGCGGTAAGCGTATGGGAAGATGCAGGTAACTGCGGAGGACAGAGGGCAGATGACGGAGGACAGAGGATGCAACCGGGTGACGGCGGCTGGCTCCGGGGTTCCCGCGGCTGTCATAGGTAGGGTCGGGACCGCGTCACGACAGTGCTGCCTCTTAGGTGGGGACGGTTCTCGGAACCGTCTGTTCGGCGGGCTCGGAGAGCCCGCCCTACCTCAAAACCTTCAGCCAATCTTCCCGTTGCCCTTTGATTCGTCCCTAACCGCCAACCGCTAGCCGCTTACCGCTACAACCTATTTTGATTACTTGGGCAGGCTACCGCACGTGGAGGCGAATTTCGCGTGCACGTACGGGAAGGAAGGACTGTCACCGGGCTAGCCGGCAGAAAGGGTCAGGCTCCCGGAGGGGGGAGCAGCAATGGCGCGAGCTCGAGGGCTCGGCTGTTCCAGCGGTTGAGGCGGCTAAGCCGCTCGATCACTTCGGGCTGAGCGCCGCGTTGTTGGGCATCGGCGAGGACGCGTTGCAGTCCGGGTTGGGCCTGCTCGAGGGCGGGAAGGACTTGGCTTCGGAGGAGCGCGAC
>JAPLTV010000054.1 GCA_026397955.1 Verrucomicrobiota bacterium
TGCTGCCCGTGGCCTTGCAGTATCTCGGCGCCCGTTGGCGCGTCGTCCGCCTCGAAGCCGAAGGAGGGGAGGGCTCCGTCCGATGAGGAAGTTCTTCACGCTGCTCTGGCTGCTCTTCCCGGTCGGGGTGGTCTATTACCATTTCAACGAAGGTCAGGCTCAGATGGCCCGCGAGAAGGCCCGTGACCATCTCGGGCGCATCCGCGAACTCGAGCACGCCAAGGAGCCCGACTGGGCGACCGTGGTCGAGGAATATGACAAGCTCTCGGGCGAACTGCCTCAGGACGAGCGCCCGTCCGTCCGCCACCAGATCCGCCTCGCGAAGGCCAAAGCGAAGATCGAGATGCTCGACGTCGCGGGCGCGATCGCCGACCTCTCCCAGCTGCTGAAGGAGTCGGCCGCGGTCGACGGTGAGGACGGCACGACGACCCGCGCGATCCGCGAGACGCTCGGCAAGGCGTATTTCTACGCGACCTCCTTGCTCAAGGCCAACGGGGCCACCGAGGACGAATGGCGTCCTTACGCCGAACGTACCCGCCAAGTGTTCCGCTACCTCGCCGAACACCAGGACCCTGCGGCCCTCGCCGACTACGAGAAACGCGTCGAAGCCGAATTCGCCCGCTCCGTCCGCCAAAACACCTTATGAAGACCCACCTCCTGCTTTGCGCGCTGTGCGCCTCCGTCTTTGCCCAGGAAGCTCCGGCTCCCTCCGCCGTCGAAGGCGTGCGCGGCGTCCGCCAGGAAGGCTCCGGCAAGGTGAAGGAAATTGATCCTGCCGCGAAGACCGTCGCGCCCACCACCGTGCAAGGCGTCGACAAGGTCGATGGGGTGAAGGCACCGGGCGGTGCTAAGGCCGTGAAGCAAACCCCTCCGCCGGCCTCCGTCACCGAAGGCGCGAAAGCCACGCCGCCTCCGCCCGCTCCAAAAGGTGTCGAAGCGGTCAAAGGCGTGAAGCCCCCTGAAGCCGTCAAAGGCGCAGGCACGAAGGCCACGCCGCCGCCTCCTCCCTCCAAGGGCCTCGTCGGTGCCGAGGGCGTGAAGCCGCCCGAAGGCGTCAAGGGTGCTGGTACCAAGGGCACGCCGCCTCCGCCAGCTCCGAAGGGAGTCGAAGCCGTGAAGGGCGTGAAGCCCCCTGAAGCCGTCAAGGGCGCAGGCACGAAAGCCACGCCGCCGCCTCCTCCCGCCAAGGGACTGGAAGGCGTCAAGGGCGTCAAGCCACCCGAAGGCGTGAAGCCCGCCGCCGGCGGCATCAAGCCCGTCGAAGGCGTCACTGGCATCGGTGCCGGCAAGCAGAAGAATCTCGAGGCCGCACTCCAGATCAAACCCGCTGGCAAGCCCGAGCCGAAGAAGGCCAAGGCCGCCGCGGCGCTCCTCGGCGGACCCGAGCCGAAGGGCAAGCCCGACAAGCAGGACGACCGCAAACTCTTCGAGGAGATCAAAAAAATCCCCGACAACGGTTCCTGAACCAACCCACTTTCTAAACAAAAATACCATGAGACTCCTCCGTCCGTTCCTCTGCGCCGCCCTCGTGCTCGCGGCGACGCTTCCCGCCCAGCAGGGCGCTCCCCTCGACGCCAAGACGCAGCAGCAGTATGAGCGTCTGCTCCGTCATCGCTACACCCGCGACCTCACCGAGGTCTTCGCCGCGATGGAGAAATCGGCCAAGGCCGACGCGCGTGCGACCGCCGACACCCGCTTCCTCTCTGCCTTCCGCCTCGGCGACTGGGCCCAGGTGCGCTCCGAACTTGCCTCGCTACCGCCCGAACTCGGTCGTGGCATCTACGATAAGATGCTCTCTGACCTCGCCGAGCGTCCGAAGAGCGGCGTGCGCATCGAAGACGTCTTCGCCCTCGCCGACGCCGCGCCGGGCGAACTCACCGACCTCGAACTCCGTAAAATCGGCCAGATGCTCAGTCAGATTGTCTCGCCTAACGAAAGCTTCTGGATCGCCGATCGGATGTCCCGCGGCACCGAGAAGCTTGGTGGCAAGGATCCCGCCCGTCGCCTCGCCGCGGGTCGCGTCCTTCTCGCCGGTGGCTTCCGCGATCTCGCCAAGGCTTACCTCCCCGACGGTGCCGACCTCGACAAGGTGGCCGATGAAGGCCTCCGTCAGGAAATCGCCGCCTTCCTCGCCGCCGAACAGGCCACCGAGCTCGCCCAGCGCGACCAGATCTCGCGCATCTGGAACGACAACGTGGCCATCCTCCGTTCCGAGAAGAAGGTCAACGATTGGGAGAAGAGCAAAGCTGCCGGTGAAATGCTCCGCGTGCTTACCCAGGTCTCGCCTGCCGTCCTGAGCGGCACGTTCGCCGACCTGATGAAGTCCCAGCCCGAAGCCGCCCTCAAGATCGTCGGCGGGCTTTCGCGCAAGATCCAGAACGAGACGCACGCCGCCGCTGCGCAGCGGATCGACAACCTCCGCGCCCAGACCGTCCTGGCCAACCTTATCGCGGAGAATCCCGACGCCGGCGCTGAGCCTTGGAAGCAGATCCTCACCTTGATGGCCGAATCTTGGATGACCGAGGTGGAGAACTCCTTCAGCCGACAGGCGGGCGTGCCGCGTCGCGGCGGTGTCAGCCGCAACGGCTCCAGCGAAATCGATCCGGAAGAGATGCTCTTGCTCGCTCCCGCGGGTAAGTGGCACGCGGCCTTGCCGTCCGATCTGCGCGACCGTTTCGACGCTAGCCTCGCGCGCGCCATTATCGTGAGCGCCAATTTCGAGATGGCCGCCGATCGGATCGTCGAGATCGCCCGCCGTCACCCGGCCGCCGGCGTGGCCCTCGCGGAAGACTTCCTGCTCGCCTGGGGCCAGGCGCATAACCCGCAGCTTCCGCAGGAGTTGCGCGCCCGTTACGGCCTGCCCGAGGATGCCCGTATTCCGATCACCCCAGTGATGATGGAGCGCAACATCGACTCCCTCGCCCGCATGATGGAGGTCTTCCGCAAGGCTGGCGTCGCCCCGCGCGACGAGAGCAAGGTCGTGAACGCCTTCGACCTGGCCTACAGCAACGCTGAGGCCTACCGCGACTCCCACATCGAACGCGTCTTCGGTCCGACGGCCAAGATGAACGAGCAGCTGTTCTTCCTGCTCGCCCAGAAGATGCACTCCAACCTCGGCGACCGCTGGCGCCGCGCCGATATCCAGCGCGGCAGCCTGACGCGTCGTAACGAGGCCCAGACCTACGCGATGGCCGAAGCCGGCTACGCTTCGTTGCTCAAGATGATCGACGAGTGGCAGGCGGGTCGCCCCGACGCCTACAAGGCGGTCCTCCTCGGCGCGGTCGTGCTCAATGACTGGTCCGATTTCGAAAGCTTCCAGGATCTGGCTCCGCTCGAGCCGGCCAAGCGCATCGTCGCGGCGAAGGAGAAGAACCTGCAGTCGCAGGACTACTTCCAGCGCGCTGCCGAGGCCTACGGCCGTCAGGTGGTCCGCCTGCAGGGCAACGAGCTCAACATCGATCCTTACCTCAGCTGGTTCAATGCCGTGCTCGGCATCGGCAGCACCGGTCAGGTCAACCTCGGCCGACCGATGAATCGCGCCGCCCTCGGTCGCATCCGTGCCGCCATCCTCGCTCTACCCGGCAAGCTGGCGCCCACCCACATGGGTCAGTTGGCGAAGACGCTCAACAGCCGCCTCAACGACACCAATAACCCGATGCACGAGGACCTGAAGTATCGCTACCTCGCCAGCACGTTGGTCGTGACCAAGGACGACCCGTTCTCCCTTGGTCTGAAGAAGCGTTCCGACTATCTCGACGAGCTCCTGAGTGAGATCCGCGTCCAGACCCGCGTCGACGGCCCCAATACCGTCGGCGTGAACCAGGAGTTCGGTATCATCGTGAGCGTCTTGCACACCGAAGCCATGGGCCGGGTGGCCCGCTTCGGCCAGTATCTCAGCAACGATGCCATCGCCGTGGCCGCCAAGTCGAAGCGCCGCGGTCCGCAGGTCGCCAAGGGTCCGGAGCCACAAGGCCCGCGCGACGAGTTTGAGCAGAAGCTCACCGAAGGCCTGTCCCCGTTCTTTGACATCCGTTCGATCACCTTCGCCGCGCCGGACGTGAAGCCGCGTCCGAGCGCCCGTCCGGGCTGGGAGGAGACGACGCTCGCCTACGTGCTCGTCCGCGCCAAGGACGCTAGCGTCGACAAGATTCCGCCGGTACAGATGGAACTCCGTTTCATCGACCTCAGTGGTCCGGTGACAATCCCGGCCACTTCCGCCGAGACGTTGCTCAAGGTCGCCTCCGGTAAGCCGGTGTCGCGTCCCGCCGACAAGGTCGAGGTCACGCAGACCCTCGACACGCGACAGTTCGCGATCAACGGCTCGCTAAGCCTCGAAGTCGCTGCGACCGCCTCTGGCCTCGTGCCCGAGCTCGAGGACCTGCTCGACCTTTCCCCGCTCGCCGCTGTCGCGAAGGTCCGTCAGGTGACGGCGATCGACCCGCTGATGGTAAAGGAACTCAACACTTGGGGCGAGAAGGTGGCCCCGCGCACCGAGCGCCGCTGGTCGATCACCGTCGACGGCGACGCCATCCGGGCAGCCGACAAGGCGACGGACGTGCCGTTCCCGACGGTCAAGGCTGCGAACACGACCACCGTCTGGCGTACCTACCAGGACATCGATCCGATTGTGCTCTCCAAAGCATCCGTCTTGCTGGACCGCGTCAAGGTCGCCCAAGGTGCGGGCTACGTCCCACCGATCGCCGACGATTATTCCGCATACCTCTACCTCGGACTCGCCGTCGTGACGGCTTTCGCCGCCTGGCTGATCTTCCGCAAGCGTGATACCGGTCCGCGCCCGCCGCGCGCCCGCGATGTCTTCAAACTGCCCGCGACGATCGACGGTTTCGCGGTCGTGGCCTTGTTGCGCAAGCTAGGCACCAGTCCGCTCGTGAAGTTCAATGCCGCGCAGAAGGCTGAACTGCAGCAGGACATCGACCGCGTGCAGGCCGGCTGCTTCGGCGGTACGGCCACGCTGTCGCCCGCCGATCTGAAGACCCTCGCGGAAAAATGGCTCCGCCAACTCCGCTGAACCTTGCCTGATGTTCCTGCCCCTACCCCTATCCCAACCCCTTAAGATATGAGCAACCATCCCAATCCCGCGGCCGTCCAGGCCGCCCACCAGTTCGTCGCCGACGTCCGTACGCGCGTCGGTAAGGTCGTTGTCGGCCAAGACATCGTCGTCGAACGTGTCATGATCGCGCTCCTCACCGGCGGCCACCTGCTCCTGCAGGGTATGCCTGGTCTGGCGAAGACGCTCCTCGTGAACACGGTCGCCAAGGCCATCGCCTTGGACTTCCGTCGCATCCAGTTTACGGTCGATATGCTGCCGTCCGACATCGTCGGCTCCGAAGTCGTCGACCAGAAGTCGGGCGACTTCCGCATTCATCGTGGCCCGGTCTTCACGAATCTCCTCCTCGCCGACGAAATCAACCGCGCCGCGCCGAAGGTGCAGGGCGCGATGCTCGAAGCCATGCAGGAGCGCAAGGTCACCCTCGGTGGCCAGACCATGCGTCTACCGACGCCGTTCCTTGTTATCGCGACGCAGAACCCGGTCGAGCAGTCCGGCACCTTTGAACTGCCGGAAGCACAGCTCGACCGTTTCATGCTCCTTCACCGCCTCGGTTATCCCGATCGCGACGAAGAGCAGGACATCCTCCAGCGCCAGCTGGGTATGGGCCTGCGCAAGGAAGAGGGCGGGGCTGTCCCGAAGACGGCCTTCGACATGATCGACGACTCTCCGGTCGGTACCAAGGGCGACCTCGTCGCCGCGATGGAAGCCGTCCAGGGCGTCCACGTGAGCGAGGTCTTCCTTCGCCATTCTGTCGAGCTCGTGCGCCGGACCCGTGAATCCAAGGACCTCGACTTCGGTTGCAGTCCTCGCGCCGGCTTGGCCCTCGTCAACGCCGCCCGCGCCCGCGCGGTCATCCGTGGCCGCAATTACGTCACCCCTGAGGACCTCTTCGACCTCGCCGAGGACGTCGTCCTGCACCGTGTCCGCGTGAGCTATGAAGCCGCGGCCGCGGGCCAGACCAGCGCCAAGGTGCTGGAAACGATCCTCGCTGGATTAGGCTGAGCCGATGCGACGTCAGCGGACATTACCTCACGATCCGGTCGACAGCCGGCAGTTCGAAGTCGCCGTCCGGCGCCTCGCGAACAGCCTGGACTTCGGCCAGCGTGATTCCGTGTTCCACGGCGCCGGGCTGGAGTATGTCCAATCCCGTCCCTATGTCGCGGGCGACGCGGTCAAGTTCATCGACTGGAAGATCTCGGCGCGCCTCGGCAAGCTGTACGTGAAGGAGTTTAAGGAGACCAAGCAGATTCCGCTTTACCTCCTGCTCGATACCTCGGCTTCCATGTGCGTGTCCTCGCAGCCGCTCAGCAAGTATGCCTGGGCGGTGCGCGTGGCCACCGGTATCGGCTTGGCCGCCCAATCCTCGGTCACGCCCGTCGGTCTCATTGGTTGCGGCGCCCGCGAGCTACATATCCGGCCGACCTTATCGCGAAACATTGTGATGGAGTGGGCGCATCAGCTACGTCAGCACGATTTCACCGAGGTCACGTCCTTGTCGGCGCGGGCCCGCGAGCTCGCCCCATCGCTGGCCAAGCGCACCACCGTCATCGTCCTGAGCGACCTGCATGATCCGGACGCCATC
Source organism: Verrucomicrobiota bacterium (assembly GCA_026397955.1). GTDB lineage: Bacteria > Verrucomicrobiota > Verrucomicrobiia > Opitutales > UBA953 > UBA953. The sequence goes on from JAPLTV010000054.1 coordinate 6,654, forward strand.
GCGGCCCTGCAGGTGCTGGCCCAGCGCCATGACTGTATCGTGCTCCATTTCGAAGACCCCGCCGAACAGGGCCTACGCGGCGCAGGTATCATTCGCGGCGTCGAGGCCGAATCGGGCCGCAGCTTTGTCGGCTTCGGCGGACGTCGCCAGGTCGACTCTTCTGGCTGGAAGGCCGAGCTCAGTCGCTTCGGCATCGATTACCTCCCTCTGCGCACCGACGAGCCGATCCTCGGCAAGCTGACCTACTTCCTCAAGAACCGCGGCTTCGCCAGCCGTTCCGCCCGCTGACCATGGCCGCGTCGAAGACATCGCTCCGTGCTTGGCTCCTCCGGGGGCTGGCCGTGCTTGCGGTCATCGTCGCTGGCTGGTGGTTCCTGCAGCAGGAGGATAATCTCAAGGTCCCGCTCGGCGTCGAGCAGGCCGCCATCATCACCTACAGCGGCCCGGGGCTCATCGTGAAGCCTTTCCGTTATGGCGTGGCTGTGAACGTGCGCATCGCTCAGGTCACCGATCACGCCGGGGCCAAGGTTTACGACGTCCGCTATCTCGTGAACCGCGAGGGGGAGCACGACCTCATCGAGTACCTCATGTCCGATAACGGCAGCGCCCTGAGCGGCTTGCCTTCCTTCAAGGTGAAGGGCGACCCGAAGCTTTCGAAGGAGCTCGAGGCCCGCGTCAAGGAGACCGAAGACATCGGCATCGAGGTGCGCGGCCATTATCAGGCCACCCTTATGGCGCTGGCTGTCTTCTGGATCGCCTGGCTTTTCGCGCTCATCTTCTGGCGTCGTCCGAAGAAGCCCGTCGTGATTCCTGCGAAGCCTCCGCTGACCTTGGCCGAGCAGCTGCGTCAGCTGCTGGGCGAACTCGAACAAGGCGGACTCTCCGCCGAGCAGAAGGCCCGGCTCGAGATGCTCCTGCTCCGCTGCTGGCGCGAAGGGCTCGTCCCGGTCGATGCTCCCATGGCCGAGGTCCTGGCCGCCATCGCCCGCGGTGAGCGCACCAGTGAGGCCTTGGATCATCTCCAACGCTGGCTCCATCGTCCCGGCTCCGGTGTCGCCGACGCTGAGATCGCTCAGATTATCCGCCAGCGTCTGCCGGCCCAGCCCGCCGTCCGCCCATGACCTTCCTTCACCCTCAATGGCTCGCGCTGTTGGCCCTTCCGGTCATCTTGGCCTTCTGGGAGTGGGTCCGCCCCGGTCAACCCCTCGCGATGCCCTACGACGGCGGCAAGGGCCGTCGCGGATGGTTCCTGCGTTGCCTTGTGCTCGTCGCCAACTGCCTACCGGCGTGCCTCCTGGCCGTCGCGGTCCTGTTCCTCGCGCACCCGATCACTTTCCAGCCGCCGGAAGTCGAGCGCCAGCTGACCAACATCCAGGTCGTGCTCGACACCTCAGGTAGCATGCGGGGCGCGCATGGTGACCAGAGCAAGGGTAAGCATAGCCGTTTCGACTCCGCCATGGAGTCGCTCGAGAAGTTCCTGCATCACCGCAAAGGCGATGCCTTCGGCCTGACGATCTTCTCACGTAACTTCATCCACTGGGTGCCCCTGACGTTGGACACCGAGACCATCATGCTCTCGCGCCCGTTCATCACGCCTAATGTCCTACCCGATGAGCTTTGGGGCGGCACCTTCATCGGCAACGCCTTGACTGGCGCCTCCGCCCATCTCGCCGAACGGCCTGTCGGCGACCGCATGATCATCCTGATCACCGACGGCGAGAGCCCTGATATCCGTTCGCCCAAGGACGTGCCCATTATCGCCGACCTTAAGGAGAAGGGCATCATCGTCTTCGCCGTGCTCATGACGGACATCCCCGTCGACCCGGCGCTGATCGGCATCGCCCGTTCTTCCGGCGGCGAGGCGTTCAACGCCGTCACGCCCGAGGCCCTTAACGCCGTCTTCAAGCGCATCGACGAGATGAAGAAGGTCGTCGTCCTCGAGAAGAAGCCGCGGGCCGCCGATTACTACGACCCGTTCTTCCTGCCGGCGCTCAGCCTGCTGGCCGCCGCCGTCTTCGCGCTCTTCGGCCTCCGCTTCACGCCCTGGTAAAAGAAGAAGGCCGCCCGAGTGGGCGGCCTTCGCTTTCGCTGAACGCTCGGCTTAGAAGCGGAAGGTGTAGTTCACCTTCACTTCGTGGGCCGACTTCATGTCGACGCCCGAGTGCATGTCGTAGCTCAGGCCGGCGGAGCGACCGGCGCCCAGGGAGGCCTCGAAGCCGATGCCGCCGCGGAGGACGTTCTGGCCGGCGCCGTAGGTGGCCACGTTGAACGAGGTCGGGGCTGCGGCGTCCGCGAAGCTCGCCGTCAGCGAGTTACCCGTGCTGTTCAGGTTGTGCTCATAGGCGACGTTGAGCGAGATCGACACGGTGTCGGTCAGCTTCATCGCGTAGCCCAGGCCCACTTCGGCGTTGGTGTTCGTCTGCGTGGCGGCGGACACGTTGAGGTTGGCGCCCGTGCCGGTCTCGGTGAAGGCGTCGAACTTAGCCGAGCTGCGGTTCAGGCCGACGTACGGGGTGAAGGCGCCGAGCTTAGAGAAGCTCAGGCGGGCCAGCATCGAGCTGCCTTCGAGGTTCTGGTTGGCGAAGGCCTGGCCGTTGCGCGTGCCGCTGTTCTTCAACTTGCCGCCGGTGAGAGCGAGGTCGAGGCGGGTCGCACCGAGGTCGGCGGCGAAGCCGAAGCCGAGGGACTGGCCCGAGCCCTTCGAGCTGAAGCCCGAGGCGGACGTGGTACCGTCGTTCTGCGAGATCAGCACCGCGAACTGCGTGCTCGTCGAGAGGGCCTTCGTGGCGATCACGTAGGTGGCGTTGACGTCGTAGTTGCCGTTCAGGGTCGTCGGGGAGGCGGACAGCGTGGCCTGCTGCTGGTCGTAGCCGACCTGCATGTTCCAGCCTTCGGGCGTGGCGATCGCACCGGTCAGGGCGCGGGCCAGCGTCAGCGAATTACGGGAAGCCATGATCATCGACGTGCCGTAGACCTCAGGGGAGAGCGCGTCCAAGGCGGTGTCGACGTTGGCGGAGCCCAGGAAGGCGACGGTCGTTGCGCCCATCTCGCCGGTGGCGAGGAAGGCCTTGGCCGTGGCGGAGCCGCCGGCGCTGGCGCGCAGCACCGTGGCGTTGGTGAGGCCGTCCGCGTAGAGCGCGGTGGCGATCGCCTTGCGGTTGCTGTCGGCGGTCAGGTCGGCGAACGTCTGGGCTTCGGTCAGTCCGGAACCGTGGATGCGACCCGTGGCGTTGTTGAAGAACACCTGCGTGGTCTGCGTGCTGCGGTCGAGGGTCGTGAACGAGCCCGAGTAGGCGCCGGCGCTGACCGCAAGGACGGACTCGGTGCGACCGAGGTCGAACGTGCCGCCGGTCTTGGTGACCTTCAGATTGCTGCCGGTCTGGAAGGTCGCGGTGCCGGAGGCGATGACCTGGTCATGCTGCGTGCCTGCGGTGAGACCCCAGACTTCGATGTCGAGCGTGCCGGCTTCGAGGTAGTTGCCGGTGATGTTGATCGTGCCGGGCGAGTTGCCCGGGGCGAGCGTACCGAGGTTGGTCAGGTTGCCGACGATGTTCGCGTTGCCGCCGAAGGATCCGTTCTTGAGGATGCGGACTGCGGAGCTGAGCGAGCCATTGACGACGAGCTTACCGACTTCGACGTTGGTGTTGCCGGTGTAGGTGTTGACGCCGGTGAGGGTCAGCGTGCCCGTACCGTTCTTCCAGAGGCCGCCGGTGCCACCGATGGCGCCGGAGACCGAGGTATTGGCGGTGGTATTGAAGACGCCGCCCGTGCCGGTGAGGGCGACGTTATAGGCGATAGCCGCGCCGTTGGCCACGATGGCGCCGCCGTTATCGAGCGTCAGCAGGTTGCCGACTAGGCCGCTGTTGGTGCCGACCTTGTAGTTGAGCGCGATGAACTGGCCGCCTTCGACGAGGGTCGCGGCGCTGGCGCCGGTGGCGGCGGCGTGGTTCTGGGTGGCGACGAGCAGCCACTTGCTGCCGGTGATGCCGTCATTGACGATCGAGGTGATGTCGATGATGCCGGAATGCTCTTCGTCGATCGTCTGGAACTGGGTCGCTCCGGTGGTGAAGCGGCTACGATCGGATTCGAAGATTTGGACGGCGGTGGACTCGCGGAGCGCCTGGGTGGATTGGCTGAGGTCCACGACCCAGTGCTTGGCGACATAGGCGTTATTACCCGGGTCTTCCTGGATGTAGAGTTTACCATCTTCGCCGACGGTGAGGTTGTCGAAGGTGGTTGCCTTGGCGCCGTCCAAGCCGGTCATGTTGGCGGAGTTGACGACGACGCTGATGTTGCCGCCCGTGGTCAGGAGGCCGTTCGTGGCGTCGCTGTTGAAGTCGAGCTGATAGATCTTAGAGGTGACCGAGATGCTGTTCACCGTTGCGCCAGTGGTGGCGAAGAGCAGGGAATCGTGGTCCAGCCAGTGGCCGTCTTCGGGGCGGGCGAACTGGGTCGTGCCTGCGGTGGTGGCCGCGGCCTGGAATTCGGCGCCGGTCTTGGCGGCAATCGTGCTGTTCGTGAAGATCGGGGCCAGGAGGAAGGTGCCGTTGATGCCGGTGGCAGCTTCATAGACTACGGCGCCGGTGTAACCGGTGGCTGCGTTGACCTTGATGCCATAGACCTGACCGTTGGTCAGGCCGGCCTTCTGGACGGCGTTACCGGTATTGGTCTTGGTGCCGAGGTAGAGGTAGACTTCGCCCGGGGTGGAGTCGTCGGTCAGGGCGACCGCGGTCTGGAGCAGGTTGGCCGCGCCGGGGCTGACGCCGTAGCTGGAGCGCGCGAGGGCGTTTTCCCAGGAATTCTTACCGAGGTGGGGGAGTTCGTACATCTTGCCGGCATCGGTGCCGGTCACGATCCAGGCGAAGGCCTTGCCTTCGACGCCGGTTTCTTCGCCGTTCATGAAGATGCGCCCGTCATAACCGTAGCTGGTGCTGGCATCCCAGAAGGCGGGGGCCTTGGGCAGGTCAGCCGAGCAGAGGCGGGCGATCGCGTACGGGGTGGAGGGCTGGGCCCAGGTGGTGCCGTTCCACATCATCTGGTTGGCCGCGGAGGTGACGAGATCGCCACCGGAGATGACCTGCCAGGTGGAAGTATTGATCACCCACTTGGAGACGAAGGCGCCGATGGCGCCATGGCCGCGGACTGTGCCGGAGGTGTTACCGAGCTCATGATTAGCGAGGACGGTCATCGTGCCGTCGCCATTGCTGAAAGCACCGAGGCCGTCGGGGATGCCGACCATTTGGTAGCCGCCGATCGCGTCACCGACGGTCAGGATCGACGTCGAAGACCAGCCCGGAGCGGTGGGCGTGAGGTAGGGAGTCTGGCTGCTGGACGGTCCGGTTATCAGGCTCTGCGCGGAGAGCGAGACCGTGGCGGCCGCGGCGACGAGGAACGAACGTGCGATGTTTTTCATGGTTGGGGACGAGCACCTTATCCCCGCCTCCTTACGGAACGGCGTCAGGATTTCGTCAGGCGTGTCATACACCCAAAGGTTACTTCCGCCGCAAACGACACATGCGAAGCGGGGCCGCGACAAGCGCAGCCGAGCGGTCATCAGGTCGCCATGAATAGGCTAGACCCGTCACCTTCGTCACCAACCTGTCGCCTTTGTCACTTCATCATCGCCAATCCGCGCCAGGCGAAGGCCAGGCCGAGGGCGATGAGGAGGTAGGAGGATACGTAAGGGGCGCGGGCGGCAACGCGGCTGAACCAGCCGGACTTCTCGGCGAGCTTCTTGAAGCCCCAAGAGGCGAGCACACCGACGGAGATCATCGTGAGCGCGAGGCCGAAGCTGAAGGCGGCCACGATGCTGAAGCCGAGGGAGATCTCCTTGAGTTGTAGGCAGACGATGAGAATCGAAACCGCCGCTGGGCAGGGCATGAGTCCGCCAGTGAGTCCGAAAAGGATGATCTGGCCGGTCGTGACCTGACGATTCGCAAAGCGCTTCTGGATATCCGCCGCGTGCGCGCGGGCGTGGGCATCCTCGTCCTCGAGGTCGTCGTGGTCGTGGTGATGGTCGGCCTCGGCATACTCGAGTGCGATCACCGTCTCGCCGGAAGGGCCGCGGACGGTGGCCTCGGCCTTGAAGGCATGGGGTTCGGGGATCGCGGTGTCGGATTCCCAGAAGCCGTCTTTGGCGACGAAGCCGAAGGTCTGCTCGGCGCCGTCTTCGCGGATCGTGCGCACGGACACGGGCGTGAGGCCTGGGTGGGCCGGAAAGGCGATGCGAAAGACCGGCGGCACGCCGTCTTCGAAGATGTCGAGGACGAGTTCACCGTCCGCGGTCTTGAGCAGCTTGCTCTCGTCGTGGTGATGGTGGTGATGATGGCCGTGCTCTTCGCGCAGGCGCATGATCGTCCAGACGGCCATGCCGATGACGATGATGCCGCTGACGAGGAGGAAGTAGGGCTCGGTCTGCTCGACGTTCCAGTGGGAGCCATACTTGAGTGCGAGGCCGGCCAGGATCCAGATGATGAGCGTGTGCGAGAGGGCGGCGCAGAGGCCGAGGAGGGCGGCCTGCCAGACGGTCCCGCGGACGGCGATGATGAAGGCGGCCATCATGGTCTTCGAGTGGCCGGGCTCTAGTCCGTGCAGCGCACCGAGGAGAATGGCTACAGGGATGTAGAGCCAAGCGTGGGCGGTGCCCTGCTGCAGTAGCTGCGAGAAGTCCATGCCCCGACCCTAGTAGTCTCTACGCTTCTGTCCACCTTGGGGATAGGCTTGCGATGGGGCAGGGGCTTTTACTTCCTACAGTCCGCATGAAGACCGTCGCCCTTGGCCAGAGCCAGCTCACCTCCAGCCGCCTGGCCTATGGCTGTTGGCGTATCGCCACCCAGGGTGATGCGGTGGCGGACTACGCGACCGCCAAGGCGGCTGTCTTTGCGGCGGTCGACGCGGGTTACACGCTCTTCGATCACGCCGACATCTATTGCGACGGCGAAGCCGAGCGCGTCTTCGGTCGCATCCTGAAGGAGAATCCCGGCCTCCGTGCCAAGATGACCATCGCGACCAAGGGCGGCATCCGTTTCAAGAACCGCCCCGTCGGCGCTCCGGTGCGCTATGATTTCTCCCGCGCCCATCTGCTAGCCCAGTGCGAACTCTCGCTCAAGCAGCTCGGCGTCGAGACCATCGACCTCCTGCATCTCCACCGTCCCGATTACCTCATGGACGCCGCCGAGGTCGCCGGGGTCTTCACGGAACTACGCGCCTCAGGGAAGGTGCGCGAATTTGGCGTGAGCAATTTCAGCCCTTCGCAGTTCTCGCTCCTGCAGAACGCGCTCTCGTTCCCGTTGGTCACTAACCAGGTCGAGGTCAGCCTCGTGCAGCTCTATGCCTTGCATGACGGCACGCTGGACCAGTGTCAGGAGAAGAAGGTCACCCCGCTCGCGTGGAGCCCGCTCGGCGCCGGCCTGCTGGGTTCAGGCGGCGTGGATCTCCTGCCGGGGCAGCGTCACTATGACCCGACCGCCGTGTTGGCCGTCCTCGATCGCATCGCCAAGGAGCGCGGCGTCGCCCGCGAACTCATCGCACTGGCTTGGATCCTGAAGCATCCGTCCAGGATCGTCCCCATCATCGGCACCACCCAGCCCGAGCAGATCAAGCAGCTGGCCGCCGCGGCGGAGCTCGAACTCACCCGCGAAGAGTGGTACCACTTGGTCACCGCGGCCCGTGGCGCGGAGATGCCGTAACACTTAGGGGACACGGGGGCACGGGGTGTGCCTCTTACTTCTTCGCGGCGGCGTAAGCCTTGCCCGTCGGCGTCAGTTCGCCTTGTTCGGTGAACAGGGCGGAGGTGCCGACGCCTGAGTCGTGCCAGGCATAACGCTGCACCCAGGAAGTCTTTTCCATGAAGCGTATCGAGGTCGCGATGAAGGCGTCGACCTGGGCCTGCGAGTATTTGCCCGGGGCCGCGGCGGAGTCCGCGGCGGTCTGCGGGGCGAATTCCGTGACCCAGATCGGCTTCCCGAAATGGGCGTGGATCTGTTCGAGGTCCTTGATGAAGCGGGCGGCGTCGGCTCCTTTGTACCAGTGCACGGCGATGGCGTCGACCTTGGCTCCCGCCTTGAGGAAGCCATTGAGCCAATCCTTCGTGACGGGGTTTCCGGCCAGGGCAGGAGAGACGATGAAGCCCGCCTTGGCGGAGAGGGCCGGCCACTTGGCCCAAGCGTCCTCGACGCTGAGGTTCGCTTGCTTGGGGTGGTCGGGTTCGTTGAAGCCGAGGAGGAAGGGGACGGCCTGTTCCGGCGCGTCGCGCCGGCCGGAGAAGATCATCGGGACGAAGCGGGCGTCGGTCGTCAGTTTGGTCTGGGAACCCCAATTGTAGTACCAGCCCACCTTGAGGAGCTCCAGGTGATGCGCGTCCTTGCCTTTACGTTCAGGCAGGCCGAAGCCTTTCTTCGCGACGGGCTCCTTCTTGTCGGTGGGAGTATCGGCCGCTCCGAGGGAGGTCAGGGCAAGGAGGACAATCAGGGCGTGACGGAGAAGGGGGCTCACGGGGGAGTGATTATTCCCTGCGGATGGCGGAGCCAAGTCGGAACCTGCGGTCAGCCGGTGATGGTGGGGATCTTCAGCGACTGGCCGCCGTTCAGCGCGGATTGATGGGCGATCATACCTGGCACCGTGAAGGCCAGGGCTTCGTCGACGCCGACGAACGGCTTGCGGCCCTTGGCCAGCGAGTCGACGAACTCGTGCGTGATGAAGCAGTGCGAGCCTTCGTGGCCGCTGTCGTGGCGCAGCGGTTCCGGGAGCATATCCGTCTTCCACCATTTGACCTCCGGGTATTTCTCGAGAATCTGCGAGGACCGCTCGAAGCCGCCGCTGTCCTTCTCGGTCTTCGTCTCGGCCCGGACAATCGAAGGGCCGTTGGTGCCAGTGGGGTCGCTGAAATAGAAGCTCATCTTGTCGCCGAAGTAGCGGGCGCGTTCGCCGCCTTTCTGGGCGCCCCGCCACCAGATGGCCACGCGCATGCTGTTGCCCCGGTCAGTACGGAAGAGCGCGGTCTCGGTCCAGAAGGGGTTGTGATAGGCGTTGTCCTTCACGATCGGGTGCTCGTCGCCCCAGCCGTGGCAGACGACTTCCGTCAGCCTTTCGCCCGTCACGCTGAGCAGGTGTGAGGTGCAGTGGGTCGGGTAATGCATCGGCGGGAGGCCGTGGCGCCACGTGCGCTTGCCGTTCTCGAAGTAAAGCGTCTCGAGTCCGGGGTGGTGGTATTCCGATTCCGTGTAGTAAAGATGTCCGAAGCGGCCTTCGGCGTGGAACTTGCGGGCCGAGATGGTGAGCTGCTGCCAGCAGCTGGTCTCGCCCATCATGTAGGTGAGGCCGGATTTCTTCACCCCTCCGGCGAGCTGGCCGCATTCTTCGAGCGTCATCGCGGCCGGCACGGCGCTGAGCACGTGCTTACCGGCGGCCAGGCAGAGCAGGGTGTGTCGGACGTGATCCGGCGCGGGCGTGGCGAGGAAGACCGCCTCGACCTTGGGGTCCTTGAGCATCTCTTCGAGCGAAGGGTATCCCTTGGCGCACTTGTAAACTTTCTGCAGCGCCGCGAGGCGTTCGGGTCGGAGCTCGGCCACCGCCTCGACAATGCAGTCCGGATGTTCGTGGAACTGGAAGCCGAGGCCGAAGCGGCCGCCGACAATGGCCACGCGGACCTTGCGGGCCGGGGCGGTGAAGCCGACCTGGCCGAACAGCGAAGTCGTCGCCAGGGTGGCGCCCAGCAACGTGCTTTGGCGGAGGAAGTCGCGACGGGTGCTCATGGGGTGACGTCATCCTCGCCTCTCGCGCGAAGTCTGCAACCCACGGTATGGACCGAAGTCGGTCATTGCGGTCTCATGCCATGTATTCAGAAGTATCTTATGAATCCCGCCCCTAGTTCGTTCCTGCTTCGTCTCTGGCCGTTGTTCGCCGCGGTCGCTCTGTGCGCCCAGACGGCCCAGGTGCTCGAGATGAAGACGATCACGCCGTCCGAAGAGCCCTATGGTGGCTGGCCGACGGTGGCCCGTCGGGCGAACGGCGAACTTTGGGTCAGCTGGTCCGGCGGCCGCGATGGCCACATCTGCCCGATGGGACAGGTCCGGGCGATGACTTCCCGCGATGACGGCGTCACCTGGACCTATCCGCGTGTGCTCCTCGACAGCCCGATCGACGATCGCGATTCGGGCGCCATGGTGACTGCCAAGGGCACGTTGCTCATCACCACATTCACGTCGCTGGCGTATGAGGCGCATCTGGCCAAATCCTTGATCTATCTGCCCGACGGTAAGGGGTCCTCGATGAAGTCCATGGCGCCGGAACGCATCGCCCGCTGGCAGGCGGCGCAGAATCGCCTGACGCCCGCGGAGCGCCAAGCGGAACTCGGTGAGTGGGTGATTCGCTCGACCGATGGCGGCATGAATTTCTCCGCGCGCATCCCCACGGTCGTCAACAGTCCCCACGGCCCGCTGCAATTGAAGGACGGCCGGATCCTTTATGTTGGCAAGCAACTGTGGACGAAAGAGCACCGTATCGGCGCCGCCGAATCCAAGGACGATGGGCTCACTTGGACCTGGTTAAGCGAGATTCCGGGTCGGCCCGGTGATGACGTCGCCACCAAATATCACGAGCTGCATGCCGTCGAAACCGACGATGGACGGATCGTCGCTCAGATTCGCCACGAAGGGAAGGTCGACACGAACTGGACCTTGCAGACGGAATCCGCGGACGGCGGTAAGACCTGGACGATTCCGCGTCCAATCACCTTCGGGATTCCTTCCCAGCTCCTAAAGCTGCGGGACGGTCGACTGCTCATGACTTACGGCCATCGTCGCCCGCCTTTCGGTAATCAGGCCCGGCTCAGCACGGACCACGGACGCAGCTGGAGTGAGCCCATGATCATCTCCGGCGACGGCGCCGCGGGCGACCTCGGCTATCCTTCGACCGTGGAGCTGGCCGACGGCACGCTGCTCACCGTCTGGTACGAGAACATGAAAGACCTCGGCAA
>JAPLTV010000009.1 GCA_026397955.1 Verrucomicrobiota bacterium
CCGCATTACGAAGCCATCCGCGTAGAGGATCCGGAGAACGCGCCGACTTTCTTCGAGCTGATCACCGCCGCGGCGCTGTTGGAATTTTCCGAACGGAAGGTCGACGTCGCCGTGCTCGAGACCGGCCTTGGCGGCCGCCTTGATGCCACGAATGTCTGTGCGCCAGAAGTCTGCGTGATCACGTCCATCGGACTCGACCACCAGGAATACCTTGGCCCGACGATTGCCGCCATTGCCGCAGAAAAAGCCGGCATCCTCAAGCCGGGCGTGCCGTGCGTCGTCGGTGATGTGCCGCCCGAAGCCGAAGCGGTCATCGTCGCCCGCGCCCGTGAGGTCGGCGCGCCGCTCCATTTCGTCCGCAATCGATCCCCGTCCGGCCTGCCTGAGACGAACCTCGTCGGCGAGCACCAGCGTCGCAACGCCGGCGCGGCTCTGCTCGCCTGCGAATTGGCGACGCGTCTGCCGATCGAAGACGCCAAGGCCCGCGCCGCGCTCCGCTCCGTCGAGTGGGCCGGACGCTGGCAGGAATTCCGCCTCGTCGATGGCCGACGCCTGATCGTCGACGGCTCGCACAACGAGGAAGGTATCCGCGCCGTCGCCCCTTTGCTCGCCGCCTTGAATGCCCCGACCGTCATCGTCGGTGCGCTCGGCGTTGATCGCGCCCGCCCGTTGGTCGCCGCCGCGGCCAAGGCCGCCGGACGTCTGGTGCTGGTGTGTCCCGACAACGAACGCGCGTGCTCCGTCGAGGAACTCGCCGCACTCGTGCCGGCGGATTTCCGCGGCGAGGTGCGCCGCGCGTCGGTCGCCGAACTCTTCCCGTCGCCGGCGACGTGCCTCGCCGACGGCGAGACGGTCGTGGTGCTCGGTTCGCTTTATCTCGTCGGCGAGGTCCTCGCGCGTCTGCGCGGACACGGACTCCCCGACGCCTGGCAGGATCGCCTGCCTGCCGCCCGATGACCGACTATTCCTTCGTCCCGCCGAGCAGCACCACCCCGAAGGTCGATCCGGCGGAGCTGCCGAAGTGGCTGATTCAGGAGGACGACGACTACATGGTCTTCGACAAGCCGGGCTGGCTCGTCTGCCACCCGTCGAAAGACGGTCCATGGTCGTCACTCGTCGGCGCGGTGAAGGAATGGAAGCAGATGGAAGTCTCGCACCTCGTCAGCCGCCTCGACCGCGAGACCAGCGGCGTGATCCTGATCGCGAAGCATTACGACGCCGCCTCCGCCGCGCAGACTGCGATGGAGCGCCGCATGGTGCTCAAGACCTACTACGCGCTGCTCAAGGGCGAGCTCAAGGAGCCAGTGATGGTCGATCAGCCGCTCGGGCCGGACGAGACCAGCCAGGTCGTCGTGAAGACCGCCGTCCGCGAAGGCCCGGGTACTTTGCCGGCCGCGACGTTCTTCGAGCCCGTGCTCGTGCGTAACGGCTACACCCTCGCGCGCGTGCAGCCGCATACCGGACGTAAGCATCAGATCCGCGCGCACGCCTTCTGGCTCGGGCTGCCTGTCATCGGGGACAAACTCTATGGCGGCGACGATTCGCTCTACATGGAATTCGTCGCGCACGGCTGGACGCCGCGTCTCGGGGCCGCGCTTGAGATGGGCCGCCAGGCGCTGCACGCCGCCAAGCTCGAGTTCCGTTTCCCGCCGCGTATCACGCGGACTTTCACCGCGCCGCTTGCGCCGGATATGAGGGAGTTCGTGGTGAAGAAGATGGGGTTCAGTGAAGTGGAGCTGGATGCGGCGCTGGCGGCATAGCCGCCAAGGCCGTGCAAAGGTGCAACTGCGGCTACGCCGCGTGCAAAAGTGCAAAGGTGAGATGCAAGTTAGGGGGTAGGGGTAGGGGTCGGGGCAGGAGAACATCCCAAATTTCGGGTCACAGGTCTCAGCCGTCGGGAGCCGGGTGCGGGTGCTCAGGTCCGGGTACAGGTTCAGGACCTGATTTTTGCCCGTACCCTCACCTGTACCTGATAACCCGTACCTGAGGCCTGAGGGCCGAGACCTGGGACCTGAAGATGCCTTTTACTTTTGCACTTAGGACCGCACGTAGTGCTGTCCCTACCCATGACATGGGTAGGATTTGTCTCATCGAGAAGGGGCTTTTCACGTCAGGGTCAGGTCGTAGGATATCCGCATGCGAATGCGCGGAGTCCTCATGAGTCTGGGCGTCGGTCTGCTCGCCGGCTGCGCCTCCGCTTCGACGTCGGGTCGTCCGGTCGCCTACGAGCGACAAGAGCTCGGGGCTTTCCTGAACTTTGTCGGCAACTGGGATGACGCGAAACATCCGGTGCTTTATGCCGTCATCCGCACGCCCGAGGACTATGATCGGATCTATCATCCGGCCGGCGTGATGGGGGCCGACCGACCCTACGCCCCTAAGCCCGAGTTCTTCCGGAAAAGCCAGATCCTGCTCGTCTGCAGGTCAGTCCCTGAGCTCACTCAAAAGCAATTCGTGACGGAACGGGTCGAGGAAGCCGGGAGCGAACTGACGGTCTATTATCGTTACTCCGGACCAACCCGCGCCCCCCGTGGCAATGCGGCGATGTTCAAGCAGGATTTCGCCCTCTACGTCCCGAGGAAAGAATACGCCCGGGTTCGTTTCATCGAGAATGGGTCGCTGCTCGGCGTGCTGGAACTGGCCGCCGGTCAGTGGACGGTGCCGCCCGCAAGTCCGGTAAAGAAGTAAGGCACAGGTAGGGCGGGCTCTCCGAGCCCGCCGCTCATCTGATCCGCGGGCGGACGGTTCGGAGAACCGTCCCTACCCATGCGCCAACGCCGCGGCATCCACGCATGCGGCGCCGGCTTGGCGTAAGGCTACGGCGCACGCGTGCAGCGTCGCGCCGGTGGTGAGGACGTCGTCGATGACGACATAGCGCTGCGCGGGGTCGACGGTCATCCCGTCGGCGACGACGAATGCGCCGGCGACATTCTTGCGGCGCTCCTGTCGGCCGAGTCGCGTCTGGGAGAGGGTTTCATGTCGCTTGCGCAGGAGGAACTCCGTCCGACACCCGGCGACATGCTTAGCAAGGAAGGTCGCGATCCGTTCCGCCTGATTGTAGCCGCGGTCGAACTGGCGGGCGGCGTGCAGCGGGACCGGCACGAGCACCGATCCGGCGAGGTGGCGGCGGAAGACGTCGTCGGCCAACGCCGCGTGGGCCAGGTCATCGGCCAGGAAGGGGCAGCGTTCGTATTTGATGCGATGGATGATCCGGCGGGCGGGGCCGCGGGCGCGGAAGGCGCAGACCGCCCGGGCGAAGGCCGGTTGGAGGTCGAGGCAGTGCGGGCAGGCCCGGTCGCCTTCGAGGATGCCCTCGAACGGGTGGCCGCAGGTCAGGCAGCGTGGGTCGTGGATGCGGGTGAGCTGGTCAGCCCCGGCGGGGGAGAGATGGAGGCGGACCTCGTCGTCCATCGGCTCCTGCGTCACCGCGCAGTCCCGGGGGAAGGCCAGGTCGAAGAAGCCGCGGTCGAGGTCAGTCAGCCAGCCCATCGCGTTCGGCTTTCAACCAGCGGGCTTTCCGGGCGAGACCCCAAGCGAAGCCGCCCGGGCCGGTGGCGCTGACGACCCGGTGGCAGGGGATGAGGACCGCGAGGGGATTGGCGCCGAGCGCGGTGCCGACCGCTTGGGCGGAACGGCAGCCGACGGACTTGGCGAGCGCGCCGTAGGTGGCGGTCTGGCCGGGGCGGATTCGTTGGCAGGCCTGCCAGACCTTGAGCTGGAAGCGGGAGCCGTGGGCGCGGATGGCACGGACCTTCGGCAGGCGGCCGGCGACCACAATGCAGCCCCAGGACTTCAGCCGCCGGCGGAACTCCGCCGAACGGGTCGGCATCCGCAGGATGAGCTCGCCGGATTCGGTCACCGCGACCACGAAGCCGTCGAGGGTGCCGACGCGTACCCGGCATTCGGAGAGGTCGGCGGGCATGACACGGACGGAAGACATGTCGGCAGATTGCGTTTGCCCGTCGTCGGCTTCAATCCAAGGTTCTCCTCAGACTATGGCTTTCGATTTTGACAGCTGTCCGGAACGCTCCGGGACCGACAGCACCAAGTGGCACAAGTATGCCGATAAGGATATCATCCCTTGTTGGATCGCGGACATGGACTTCAAGGCGCCGCCCGCCGTCGTCGAAGCCGTCCAAGCCCGCGCCGCGCACGGCGTGTACGGTTACCCCGCGCAGCGCGACGCCGTCTTCGCGTCCATCGTCAACCACGTCCGCCGCCGTCACGGCTGGGAGATTAAGCCCGAGTGGATCACGTTCATGTGCTCGCTCGTGCCCGGTATCCACGCCGCCATCCGTTGCGCCAGCAAGCCGGGTGAGTCCGTCGTCACGACCGTCCCCGTCTACCCGCCGTTCATGACCGCGCCGGTACTATCCGAGCGCAACCCGTTGAAACTCGAGATGGTGTTCGAGGGCGGCCGCTGGACGTTTGACTGGGCCAAGCTCGAGGCCGCCTGTGCCCAGCCGCACGCCAAGGTGCTCCTGCTCTGCAATCCGTACAACCCGCTCGCCCGCGTCTTCGATCGTGGCGAACTCGACCGGATCGCCGCCCTCGTGCGCAAGCATGAGCTCACCGTCTGCTCCGACGAGATCCACTGCGATCTCGTGCTGGATCCTGCCGCGAAGCACACCGTCTTCGCTGCAATGGGAGAGGACCTCGCCGCCCGCACCGTCACCCTGATGGCCGCGAGCAAGACCTTCAATATCGCCGGCCTCACCTGCGGTTTCGCGATCATCCCCGACGCCGGCCTGCGCTCGCGCTTCCGCCGGATCATCCAGGGCCTCTCGCTCGACCAGAACGTCTTCGGTCTCGCCGCCACCCAGGCCGCCTTCGAGCACGGCGAGCCGTGGCGCCTCGAGTGCGTGGATTACCTCCGCGGCAACCTCGACCTCATCGAGCAGGAACTCAAGTCCATGCCCGGCGTCGTGCTGCGCCAGCGTCCGCAGGCCAGCTTCCTTGTCTGGTTCGACATCACCGCGCTCGGTTTCGAGGACGCGCATGCCGAGTTCGAGAAGGGCGGCATCGGTTTCAGTAATGGCGCCGACTTCGGCGGCCCCGGTCACGTGCGCCTCAACTTCGGTTGCCCACGCGAACGCCTGCGCGAGATCTTGCGACGCATGAAGAAGGTCGTGGAGCGGGCGCCGGGACGGAATAAATAAAAGAGGCTCAGAGGCCCAGGGGCTCGGTGGACCAGAACGATATAGCGTTAGTTGATCGGTTGACCCGTGGGCCAGTTGGCAAGGGAGGCATCGAGTGCACGTGCAAAGGTGCAAATCGGCCTACGGCCTGTGCAAAGGTGCAAAAGTGAGCGACAAGAGGCAGGGCTCAAAGGGGAACCGGGAGCCGGATGATTGGATGGGGGTTATGCCTAGGGCGGGCGACTTGACTTAACGCCGATAGTAATACAATGTATTACCTATGCACAAAAAGCTCACTAAGCTCGGGAACTCCCAGGGGCTCATCTTCGATGCTGCGCTCATGGAGCTCGCACGCCTCAAGGTCGGCGACGACGTCAACGTCGAGGTCCACGAGGGCGGCACCATCACGATCACCCCCCTTCGTCCGCGTCCCTCCAAGGAGGAGGTCACCAAGGCGATCCGTGGTGTGATGAAGGACTATGCGCGCACCATGCGTAAACTCGCGTGAAGGTTACGCCCGAGAATTGCTTCCACCTCACGGTGGAGATTGTGAAGGAAATCCATGTCGCCGCCCTAGAGGGTTTCGGTGGTGCGGAAGGCGTCCGGGAGCCTTCGCTTTTGGAATCCGCCGTGGCGGCCCCGCAGGTCACGATTGGCGGCTATTCTCCCTTCGCCGATTTGGCTGAAGTCGCTGCCGCCTACCTATTCTATCTTTGCCGAAATCACCCGTTCTTGGATGGCAATAAGCGGACCGCATTGGGCGCTTGCCTGGTTTTCTTGCGCCTCAATGGCGTCGAGCCGAAGCCGGATTCGGCGAAATGGGAGAGCCTGACTTTTGCGATTGCCGCTACCCAGATCGACAGAGACGAGGCCACGAAGCAGTTGAGGCTCTTGTTGCCGAAGGTGAAGTCCGTCAAGAAGGCGAAAAAGGCGAAGAAGAAGAAGTAGTAGGGGTAGGGGTAGGGGTAGGGGTAGGGGTAGGGGTAGTTAACTCCTCGGCTTATCGGTGGGAGCTTGTGGTTCGAGCGTATTTGAGTCGCGCGCGAGTCGGCGCGCCTTGATGACTCCTGCGATGAGGCGAAGAATTTCTTCGCACTGCGCTAGGAGTGGTGCGGCTTCCTGCGGGCTCAACAGTTCGGCGAGCTGCGCCACTTGGAGTTGCGTGAGGACTTCGGCGCAGGAACCTTTCGCGATGAGGTAGAAGCGCTCGGGGTCTTTCTCGGCCCTTCGTTCATAGCCTTCGGCGATATTGCTCGGCACCGACAGAGCGGCACGTCTCAGCTGGTCGCAGGCCCAGAGATGTCGGCTGAGTGAAGTCCGTTGGGTGAGCTTGATCACGTCGGCGGCAAGCCGGACGGATTTTTGCCAAGTAACGAAGTTCGAGAGGCTCGCGATTTCCATCCCACAAGCAGGCCGATGCTCACCCCGCGTGCCAACTGCGCACCTCTAATGCCTGTCACCTGATGGCCTTCGCCTACCCCTACCCCCACCCCTACCCCTATCCCTTGCGTGTTTCCGCTGTTTTTTCGCCCCTCTTTCTTTTTGACGAACGGCCGGGGAGTCCCATCGTCAGACGACTCAGGACAGTCCGATGGTGTAATGGTAGCACAGGAGATTCTGATTCTCCTTGTCTAGGTTCAAATCCTAGTCGGACTATTTCCTGAAAGCAAAAAGCCCTCTCGAGATCACGCTCGTGCGCCAGGTCTTGCCGGCGTCGTCGAGCGGGGTGAGCAGGCGGACGCCGGGGTCGGTGCCGCGCCAGCCGACCATATATTGGTCCGACCCAGTGCCGAGGAAGTCGGCGCAGGCGATGGCATGGCCATCCTTGAAGCCATCTAAGACCTGGGAGCGCTGCCAGACGCCGGAGCCGTCGCGGACATAAATCGCGGACGCCGTGCCGTGCATCGGTTCGACGGTGGCGAGGAAGGTCTGGCCGTTCGGCAGCTTGCCGTCGCGGACTTCACCCACGGCCACGTTGGTCAGCTGCGTCGCGGTCCAGCCGCCGTCCTTCGGCGCGTTGAACCAGAGGCCTTCCTTGGAACCGGAGAGGACCTGTTGGCCGGAGCCTTCGGCCCAGCGAACCGGCTGAAGATTGTGCGTCATGTGGCTGACGTCATTGACGACATGCAGTTTCCACTCGTCCTTGGGATTGGCGGGCTTCTCGTAGGCGATGAGTTTGGCGCCAGCGCCCACGCCGGCCTTGTTACCAATGCCGTGGAGAGGCTGGACGACGAGGTCCCAGCGGCCTTTGGCGACTTCAACCCACTGCATGCGGTGGGTTGTCGGCTCATGGTGCAGTTTCACCGCTTCCCACTTCTGGGTGCGGTCGGCCGGAGCGATCAGAAAGAAGACCGCGCCGCTCTTCACCGTGTCGGATGGATTCCAGCCGGCGCCGATGGCGATCTCGGCCTTGCCGTCGCCGTCGATATCGCGCGCGGCGACGCAGACGTTGTCGTCCTTGGTGAGATTCTCGGCGATGACGTGCTTCTTCCAGTCCGGGTTGTGATACCACTGCACCGTGGTCTTGTCGGCCACGATGATGTCCGGCTTGCCGTCGCCATCGACGTCGGCGATCGCGACGCCGTAGCCGATCTCAAGCTTATCGATCTCCTGTAGGCGGAACTTCGGTTCCGGCGCGGCGGACGCAACGGCGGCAAGGAGGAGGGCAAGGAGCGGGGTTGGCTTCATGGTTGATTTGGTAACTTGTCCGACCCTGCCTGTCGACCGCGGTTCCGCGACATAGCGAGTAGGGACAGCACTACGTGCTGTCCTCGGCCGCCGCAGCGGCCGCTGGTAGGGGCAGGACTACGTCATGCCCTCCGATGTAAAAGGGCGCGGCGTAGCCACGCCCCTACCTAGCGTTCACCATTCGGCGAACGTTTCACAACTTAGGACGCGATAGTGATCACGTCCCTACCTCGATGCAGAGGAAGAGCCAAAGGGAGACCGGAAACCGGGAGGTTTGCTTCGGGCAGGATTCATAACCCCAGCCAATCATCCGGTCTCCGGTTTCCCTTTGAGCGAACTTAACCGCCCTCCATTGAGGCACCTAGGTCGTGACGCGGTCCCGACCCTACCTTGGTAACCGGTCAACTTCTTACGAAGTCAGCCGCTCGAGGCACTCCGCGTAGAGCGCCTGGGTCTTCTGCACGACGTCGGCCGGCAGGGTCGGGCCCGGCGCGGTCTTGTCCCAAGGCTGGGCTTCGAGCCAGTCGCGGACGAACTGCTTATCGTAGGAAGGTTGGGCGCGGCCGGGCTGCCAGGTGGCGGCGGGCCAGTAACGGGAAGAGTCAGGCGTCAGGACTTCGTCGATGAGCACCAGCGAACCGTCCGGGGCGCTGCCGAACTCGAACTTCGTGTCGGCCAGGATCACGCCGGCTTTGGCGGCGCGTTCGGCGCCCATGCGGTAGAGTGCAATGGAGGTTTCCTGCACCGTGCGGAAAACTTTTTCGCCAAGGACCTCGCCGCAGCGCGCCCGGGTGATCGCCTCGTCGTGGCCTTCGGCGGCCTTAGTGGACGGCGTGAAAATCGGCTGCGGCAGCTTCGAGCCGTCGAGCAAGCCTTCGGGTAGTGGGTGGTCGAGGATGCCGCCGGTCTTCTGGTACTCCTTGAAGCCGCTGCCCGCGAGGTAGCCGCGGACGACTGCTTCGACCGGGAGGGGCTTGAGCTTGCGCACGAGCATCGAGCGCGGGATCAGGTGTTCGTGGCCGTGCAGGGCCTTGGCCAGCGCGTTGGCGTGATCCGGCACGAGGTGCGTCGGGAAGACGAGGCGG
>JAPLTV010000107.1 GCA_026397955.1 Verrucomicrobiota bacterium
GGCGAACGTGTGCGTATGGAACCAGACGGCGTAAGGACCCTTGAGCTGCTCGTCGGCGAACGCATAGGGCGGATCCCAATGGGTGATGCGCGTACGCCAGCCGAACGGAATGCCGCTCATCTTCAGATCATAATCAATCAGGGCGCCTTGGCGCATCACGATCGGCAGTGGGGTCTTGATCCGGAAGCTCAGTTCCGGAGGGGTAATCGCCTGCAGGTTCTCGGCCTTGGAGAAGAAATCGAACACCTGCTCGACAGGCAGTGGCAGGAGCGTGCTCTCGAAGTAGCGATGGACGCCCGTGGGCAACGAATTCGGCTTCGCGAGATGGTCGCGGCGGTGGGCGCGGATGACGTCGCTGTAATCGGACACGGTGGTGGCG
The DNA here is from genome assembly GCA_026397955.1 of Verrucomicrobiota bacterium. Classification (GTDB taxonomy): domain Bacteria; phylum Verrucomicrobiota; class Verrucomicrobiia; order Opitutales; family UBA953; genus UBA953. Next base: position 380 of record JAPLTV010000107.1, read on the forward strand.
TTGAAGGCAGGCTGGCCTGCCCCGGGCAGGGTGTCAAGGGACGCCCAACGGGAAAGGGCTTGCCGAGGGCACCGCACGGGCTTCCCTTGGGGGACACCCTTTCCAATGGCCTCCCCCCATTCTCGTCGTAAGACCACCGGCGCCTTCGGCAACAGCAAGCCCCGCGATATCGTGCGCGACTTCACCCGTCCTGAGCCGGCCCCGGTTGACACGACCCCGCGCGAACTCGGCTTCGCGGACAAGCTGATTTCCTTCGCCCAACCAATCTTGGAACAGGCCGGCGGCAACCACACAGCCGCCAAGGGCGCCATGAACGTCGCCATTCTCATCTGGAATGCTGCCATCGAAGGTGGCCCTAAGATCCAGGACGCCAAGGCCACGCTCGCCAAGCTGCCCGGCGCCACCGCCGAGCAAGTCGAAGAACTCGTCACCACCATGGTCGCCCGCAAGACGGAGCTGTACCCCGAGGAAAAGATGATCGTCACCAATTTCATCCTGAAGTTCAGCCACAAGCGCGGCGCCCAGTTCCGCGTCTCCGCCGTCAACATCAACCCGGAAGGCGTCAAGAAGGCCGACCTTTCGGACATGGTGAAGGTCTCGGGCTGATTCGCCGTTTCCCGTTTGCGGTGGCCGGGGTTTCGGGCTGAATAAGCCTGCCCATGTCCACCGTCGTCCTCCGCAACGCCGAGATCATCAACGAAGGCCGACGCCTCCGCGCTGACGTCCTTATACGTGCCGGACGCATCGAGCGCATCGGAACAATCCCTGCCGGCACGATCGCCGACCAGGAATACGACCTGACCGGTAAACTCCTGCTACCTGGCCTGATCGACGACCAGGTGCACTTCCGCGAGCCCGGCCTGACCCATAAGGCCTGCATCGCCAGCGAAGCCCGCGCGGCCGTGGCCGGCGGCGTGACGTCGCCTTCGGCGACGACTCACGAGGAACTCGAAAAGAAGTACGCCATCGGCGCGGCCACCTCGGTCGCCAACTACTCCTTCTTCTTCGGCACCACCAATACGAACCTCGATGCCATCAAGGCGATCGATCCCCGCAAGGTCTGCGGCCTGAAGATCTTCATGGGTTCCTCGACCGGCGACATGCTCGTCGACGACCCCGCCACGCTCGAAAGCGTCTTCCGTCACTCGCCCACCATCATCCTGACGCACTGCGAGGACACGCCGCGCATCAAGGCCGCGGAAGCCGCCGCCAAGGCTAAGTGGGGCGACGACGTCCCGGCCGGCGAACACCCCCGCATCCGCGACGCCGAGGCCTGCTACGCTTCTTCGTCGATGGCCGCCGAGCTGGCCCAGCGCCACGACGCACGCCTGCACATCCTGCACATCACCACCGCCAAGGAGCTCTCGCTCTTCAGCGCCGCGCCGCTCAAGGGCAAGCGCCTGACCGCCGAAGCCTGCGTGCACCATCTCTGGTTCGCCGAAGAGGACTACGCCCGCCTCGGCCACCAGATCAAATGCAACCCGGCGATCAAGACGTCCGCCGACCGCGCCGCCGTCCGCGCGGCCGTGGCCGCCGGCGTCATCGACGTCATCGCGACCGACCACGCCCCGCACACGCGCGAAGAGAAGGCCCAGACCTACTTCAAAGCCCCGTCCGGCCTGCCGCTCGTGCAGCATTCCCTGCAGGTGCTACTAGATTTGGTCGCGCAAGGAGCCTTCACGCTCGAGACCGCCGTCGAACGTGCCTGCCACGCCCCCGCCGTGCTCTTCGGCGTCGAGCACCGCGGCTTCATCCGCGAAGGCTACTGGGCCGACCTCGTGGTCGTGGACCCGAA
>JAPLTV010000034.1 GCA_026397955.1 Verrucomicrobiota bacterium
GGCGACGCCCGCTACGACCTCGCGCCGAACCGTCTCGTCATCCAGATCCAGCCCGACGAAGGCACGACGCTCGTCCTCAATTCCAAGGTGCCCGGCCTCGAGCCGCGCACGCAGCCGGTCCGCCTGAGCTTCCGCTACGCGACCACCTACGGCTCCAACACGCCCGAGGCGTATGAGCGCCTGATCCTCGACGGCATCGTCGGCGATCGCACGCTCTTCATCCGTGGCGACGAGACCGAAGCCTCCTGGCGCTTGTTCACGCCGCTCCTCCAGAGCTGGCAGCAACAGGGTCGCGCCGGCATGGAAACCTACGCCGCCGGTTCTTGGGGCCCCGCAGGCGGCGACGCCCTCCTGGCCGCCCACGGCCACGCCTGGCGCAACGCCGGCCGCTGATCATGGCCCATCCGCTGATCGACGCGCTCCCGGGTTTCCCGGTCAAGATCTCCGCCGTCCTCCCGTCGCTCGACAAGGCATGGGCCGACGAAGGCGAAGAGGCCGCGCGCGCTTCGCAGATGAACCTCGTGCTGATGTTCGGCGCGAACGTCTCGCCGGAGGACGCGCAGGCTCGCTTCGACGAGGCGATTCGTTTTGCCCAGCGCTATCCCTGCCGCCTCGTCATCCTCGCGGCCCGTCCGGCCGCCGAGGCCGCCGCCGCGCTCGAGGCCAAGGTCAATGTCCTCTGCTTCTTCGATCCGTCCCGCCGCGGCAAGCGCTGCTGCGAAGCGCTCATGCTCGCGCACGGTGCGCCGACGGCCGAACTTGAATCACTCGTCTCGACCTGGCTCGAAGGCGACCTTCCCGTCAACGTCTGGGCTCACGGCGTGACCGTCGACGAATTCAAGCCGTGGCTCGCCTGGACGTCGCGTTGCCGTCGCGTCGTCGCCGATCGTTCCCTCGTGGGTGATGAGTTCTTCAAACTCTCGTTTCCTAATCCCAAGTCCGTCCGCGACCTCGCGGTCGCGCGCTGCCTCCCGGTGCGCCAGGCCCTTGGCCAGTATCTCGCCGCGCACGCCCCGGCCGAACTCGTCCGCGGCCTGCGTTCCGTCACGGTCAACTATGGCACCGGCTTGCGTGGCGAAGCCGCCGGCATCCTCGAGTGGATGCGCGGTTGCCTCACGCATTGCGCCGGACTTTCCCGCTCGCACCTCGCGGCCGAATTCGCGACGACCCCGCAGCCGCCGCCTGGCGACAATCTCGACGCCGAATGGGTCTACGCCGATGGCGCACGTTTCTCGTGGGAGCATGCCGACAAGGGTACGCGCGCGATCATCACCTTCACGCGCAGCCGTCAGTCGGCGCCGGTCACCCAGCGCGTCGCGCTCATGGCCGCCCCCGAAGCCCTGTCCGAAGCGGTGTTCTTTTAAGCCCGCTCCGCGGTTTGAAAAGACAAAGGGAGACCGGAAAGAATGCTGCGGTTATAAATGACCCCAGCTAATCATCCGGTCTCCGGTCCCCCTTTGATTTAGTCGACTCTCCTTACGCTATCCCATTCTCCCTCATCCAGGCAGCCATGAGCTGGAAGGCTTTGGCGCGGTGGCTGATGGAATCTTTCTTGGCCGCGCTGAGTTCACCGAAGGTGCGATCCTCATTGGCGGGCACGAAGAGGGAATCGTAGCCGAAGCCCTCGGTGCCGACCTCGGCTTCGAGAATCTTGCCCCAGCACTGGCCGACGAACTTGCCGACTTCCTGATTAGGTCCGAGGAGCGCGAGGTGGCATTCGAAACGTGCGCCACGCTTGTGGGGCGGAGCCTTCTTCATGGCCTCGAGCAGCTTCGCGCGGTTCTGCGCGTCGGTCGCACCGACGCCGGCATAGATCGCGGAGTCGACGCCGGGTCCGCCTTGCAGGGCGTCGCAGCAAAGGCCGCTGTCATCGGCGAGCACCCAAGCCTTGCGCGGCGCAATCGCCCGCAGGGCTTCGCCCTTGAGGCGGCAGTTACCGTTGAAGGTGCCGGTGATCTCTTCCACGTAGGGCATGCCACCGAGTTCCTTCGCGGAACGCACGCGGACGTCGAGGCGCGCCTTGGCGAACATGCGGCCGAATTCCTCGGCCTTGTGCGCATTGCCCGTCGCCAGAAAGATATCCATGGCGGGAATGTGAGTGGGAGGGAGGGAGAATGCAAGGGAGAGGGGTGGGGACAGCACCACGTGCTGTCCTAGGTGCAAAAGTGCAAATCGGCCTTCGGCCTGTGCAAAGGTGCAAAAGTGAGAGGCAGTCGCTTCAGGTGGCGGGTGGCGGCCTCGGGTGGCAGGTGGCGGGGGGCATTGCTCAAAGGGAAACCGGAGACCGGATGGTTAGCTGGGGCATTAATATCCGCAGCATCCTTCCCGGTTTCCGGTCTCCCTTTGTGACGGCCCATTCCTACCCCTACCCCTACCCCTATCCCACCCCCTTCGCTATTGTTTCCGCCCCCTTCCTCCGCCAAGGTATCTCCAGTGTTTGGCCTAACCGCCAACCGCTAACCGCCGTCCCCCATCCGCTTTCGCTCCCCTTGTCCCTCCGCTGCCTCATCACCGCCGGTCCTACGCGCGAGTTCTTCGACCCTGTTCGCTTCATCAGTAACCCGTCGACGGGCAAGATGGGCTTCGCCTTGGCGACAGCCGCGAAGGAAGCCGGTTGGTCGGTCGACCTCGTCGCCGGTCCAGTATCTTTGCCTGAGCCCGCTGGCGTGATGGTCTACCCGGTCGTCACAGCCGCCGAGATGCAGCGCCAGACTGACGCCTTGTTCGGTCCGTGCGATGTCCTGATCATGACGGCTGCCGTCAGCGATTGGCGTCCGAAGTCGACTGCGCCGCAGAAAATGAAAAAGGACGGCCAAGCGCTGACCGTCGAACTCGAGCCCGTGCCCGACATTGTCACTGCCCTCGCCGAAGAGCGTCGCACCGACCAGTTCCTCGTGGGCTTCGCCGCCGAGACGGAGAACGTCGAGGCCAACGCGCTCGACAAACTCGAACGCAAGGGGCTCGACCTCATCGCCGCCAATTCCGTCGCCGGTTCCGAAGGCGCCTTCGGTTCCGACCACAACAAGCTCATCCTCCTCGGCCGAAACGGTTTCCGCGAAGTCCTCGGTCCGGCCTCCAAGGCCGCCGTCGCCCGCCAGCTCATCGACGTCATCGCCCGCCTCGTCGCGGTGCGTGCCTCCTGACATGGCTCGCCGCCGTTTCAGTCCCCTTGATCGCGTCCTGGGTCGTATCGACGACCTCGACGCACAGAATCTCGCGATCCTCGCCCGCCGCCTCGAGCGCGAACGTGACCTCATGGAGACGGTCTTGGATACGCTCCGCGAAGGCGTGATCGTCCTCTCGCATGACGGCGCCATCGAGTACGCCAACGCCTCCGCGGTGCGCCTCCTCGGCGTCAGCCAGGAAGACGTCAACGGCGCCGAGCTGCGCCGCCTTTCGCCCGACATCGCCCAGGCGCTTGAACTGCCCGGGACCGTCGGCGCGCTCACCCGCGAGCTCGAGGTCCGTTATCCCGAGCCACGCCTCCTGAATCTCCACCTCACTCGCGTCGGTGAGCAGCAGGGCGCCGAACGTGCCCGCCGCGTGGCCGTGCTCAGCGACGTCACGAAAGAACGCGTCCAGACCGAAGACCGCGTCGAGAGCGAGCGTATCGACTCCATCGTTTCGCTTGCCGCCGGCGTCGCCCACGAGGTCGGCAATCCGCTGAACGCCATCGGCATCCACCTTCAGCTCCTCCAGCGCGAGGCCGCCAAGCTCGGTGATTCGCCTGCCGCCGCCAAGGTGCGTAAGGCCGCGGAGGTCTGCCAGAGCGAGATCAACCGCCTCGACGGCATTGTCCGCGACTTCCTTGGAGCCGTCCGCCAGGCCCCACCGAACCTCACCGACACCGACCTCGTCACCGTCGTGGCGGAAGCCACCGGCCTCCTCCGCGAACAGATGGAGCAGCTCGGCGTGCGCGTCTCGCTCGACGTCCCGGGCGAACTCCCGCTCATCCTCGGCGACCGCAACCAGATCAAGCAGGCGATCTTCAACGTGATGAAGAACGCCCTCGAGGCCATGGACCGCGGCGGCGACATCCACGTCAAGCTGACTTCCGATGACGAGTGGGTCGTGCTTGCCATCCGCGATACCGGGGTGGGTATCCCGGCCGACAAGCTGACGCGCATCTTCGACGCCTATTACACCACCAAGGCCTCCGGCGGCGGCATCGGCATGCTGATCCTCCTCCGCATCCTCCGGGCCCATGGCGGCACGGTCGATATTCAGAGCACCCCGGACGTCGGGACGACCGTAATCCTGCGTTTCCCGCTCAAGCATCGTCGGGTCCGCACGCTGGAAGCCCCGAAGGCTTGAAACCAGGCCGCGGTTCCGTTGTCTTAACTCCATCCCTTCCCATGAAGCACCTCGCTCTCTGCCTCCTCGTCCTCCCGCTCGGCCTCTTCGCCGAAGACAAGGAGCTCCCGCTCGTCCTACCGAAGTCCGTCGCCCTCGGCACGCCGCGCCCGATGAAAATCAACAATCTCGAGCCCGTCACCTCCGCGCCGCGCAAGCTGCCCAAGGTGCCTGCCGCTGCCGTCAACCTCGCCAAGGGCTGCAACGTCACGTCCAGCGCCCGTGAGGCCGCGGCCGGCGACTTCTCCTACCTCACCGACGGTGACAAGGGCGGAGAAGAAGGTTTCGAAGTCGAACTCCCGCGTGGTGCCCACTGGGTTCAGGTCGACCTGACCAAGTCCGCTGAGATCAGCGCCATCGCCCTCTGGCACTTTCACCGCGAGCGCCGTGTGTACTTCAACGTCATCGTCCAGATTTCCGACGACGCTTCCTTCAAGAAGGACGTCACCACCGTCTACAACAACGACGCCGAAGGAGAACTCGGCCTGGGCAAGGGCAAGGACTACTGCTACTACGAGTCCAACGAAGGCCGCGTGATCGCCGTCCCGGCCGTCAAGGGCCGCTACGTCCGCTTCTACTCCAAGGGCAACTCCGCCGGCCCCTCGAACGACTATATCGAGACCGAGGTCTGGGGCGTCCCGGCCAAGTAAGGCGGGACTTTGCTTGAATCGGGCGGGCTTGCCCGCACCTTAAAGCTGTGAAGGTCATCCGAGCCAAGTCCGCGGGGTTCTGTTGGGGCGTTGAACGCGCCATCGATATCGCCCGCGAATACGCGCAGAAGGGTCGCCATCCCGTCTACACCGACGGTCCGTTGATCCATAACCGCCAGATGATGGAAGTCCTCACCGGCGAGGGCATCCGCGAAGTCGGCGATTACCGCAGCGAGACGAAGCTCGAGGTCTCGAAGTCCACCGATGCCGACGCCGTTATGGTCGTCCGCGCGCACGGCATCTCGCCTGAGCGTCGCGAATACCTGAAGTCGCTCGGCATGGAATTCCGCGACGCCACCTGCCCCGACGTCGGCATCATCGCCGGCAAGGTCCGCCTGCATGCGCGCAAAGGCTACGCCACCGTCATCTTCGGCGATCCCAAGCACCCCGAGGTCATCGGTCTGCTGGGCTACGCCGAAGGGAAGGGGCATGTGATTACCTCGGAAGCTGAAATCGATGCGTTGCCGGATCTCGGCCCGAAGGTCTGCATGGTCTCGCAGTCGACGATGTTTACCGACGAGTTCGAGAGACTGGCCGCGCGTCTGAAGGCCCGCTTTGCGCCGACCCTCGTCTTCGACACCATCTGCGGCGCCACCAAGGATCGTCAGGCGGATATCCTCGAACTGCAGAAGCAGGGCTGCCAGGCCATCGTCGTCATCGGTGGCCGCCATTCGGCGAATACCGTCAAGCTCGCCAAGCTCGTCGAGATCCAGGGGCTGCCTTGTTTCCACGTCGAGACCGCGGCCGAGCTCGACTTCGCCGCGCTCGCCCGTTTCGGCACCGTCGGCGTCACCGCCGGCGCTTCGACTCCGGCGTTCCTCATCGACGAAGTCTGCCTTCAGCTGGAAAAGGCCACCTAAGACCCGGCGGGGTGGGGTTGGGCGTTCCAATTGACGCGTAAAATTATCAAAAGACCGCCCCCTGACGACTTGCAGGTTGGGGTGGGTCGGGTAACTTGGATGGCAACATGAGTACCGCTGTCTCCATCCTTGTCGTCATCCTTCTCGTCATCGTTGGTGCCCTAGTCATCGCCGCCATCTGGGGCGTCGGCATCTACAACAGCCTCGTCGCGCTGCGGAACGCCTGCAAGAACGCCTTCGCGCAGGTCGACGTGCAGCTAAAGCGCCGCTACGACCTGATCCCGAATCTCGTCGAGACCGCCAAGGGCTACATGGCCCACGAAAGCGGTACGCTCACCGCCGTCGTCGAAGCCCGCGCCAAGGCCACCCAGGCCAACGTCCGCTTCGCCGGCAACCCGAACGACCCTGCCGCCATGCGTGACCTCAGTCAGGCGGAAGCAGGCCTCAGTGGCGCCCTTGGTAAGCTCATGGTCGTCTCCGAGCAGTACCCTCAGCTCAAGGCCGATACCACCATGCGCAGCCTGATGGAAGAGCTTGCCTCGACCGAGAACCGCATCGCCTTCTCCCGCCAAGCCTTCAACGACGCCGTCTTGTTCTATAACAACGGTCGCGAGGTCTTCCCTCAGGTCTTCATCGCCAACGCCTTTGGTTTCGCCGCCGCGGAGTTCTTCAAGATCGAAGATCCCGTCGAAAAGGTCGCCCCGAAGGTCGCTTTCTGAGGCGCTGACCACGGCCGATGGCCGCCACGATGAATTTCTTCCGGGCCCAGGATGAGGCCCGCGGACGCACGACCAAGTTGGTCGTGCTTCTTGTATTGGCGATCATCATCCTGACGGGATCGCTCTACGCCGTCGCAGTGCTGGGGCACGGCAAGCTGTTCCTGCGTGGCGGTTATAACTGGTTCCAGCCGAAGCTTTTCTTCGCGACCACCGGGACGGCCCTGCTCGTAATCCTCGGTGGCAGCCTGCTCCGCATCGCCGAGCTTTCCAAGGGGGGCGGTGCGATCGCCGAACGCCTCGG
>JAPLTV010000095.1 GCA_026397955.1 Verrucomicrobiota bacterium
AAGCGATGGTTCGTCATCGACTCGAGCTTGTGCGCGGCCCAATGGCCGAGGTCGAGCGGACGGGCGCTGCCCAGCTCGAAGGGGTCGCCATTGCCGGCGATGTGCTTCGCGTGCAGTTCGGCGGAACGACGGACGGCCCGGCCGATGGCGGGGATGTTCCCGGCGGCGAGCAGCGCGGACTCCTTCTCGAGGTTGGCGAAGAAGACCGGGTCCTTGAGGAGCGAGACCTTCACGGCCTCGACGAGTCCGTCGCGGAGACCGCGGGCGTCGAGCGAGGCGAGTAGCGCGAGGTCGTTGACGACGGCCGCCGGCACGACGAAGGCACCGGTGAAGTTCTTCTTACCAAAAGTATTGATGCCGTTCTTCACGCCGACGCCGGCGTCGCCCTGGCCGAGGGTCGTGGTGGGCATGCGCACGAGACGCACGCCACGGTGGGCGGTGGCGGCCGCGAAGCCGACGGCGTCGAGAAAGGCGCCGCCGCCGATGGCGAGGACGTACGAGTGGCGGCAGATTTTATCGGCCTCGATCGCGGCGAGGGCGGCCTTGACGACGGCAGAGTCCTTCTTGGCGGCCTCACCGCCGGTGAGCACGAGCGGCTGGCGGGTGAAGTGTACGCCCATGGCCTTGCCGTAGGCGGCGACCTCGGCGATGAAACCCGGACGGGAGTTCGCCAGGCCGGCATCGACGATCGGGATGACCTTGGCGCCGGCGAAGAGGTCGGCGAGGACCCGGTTGCCCGCAGCGAACGCGCCTTCGGTGAAGAAGATGCGATGGCGGTAGGTTACCGCGAATTCGAGGTCAAGGGAGTCGTCCATAGCCCTGGGGGAGGGTTTATCAGAAGAGGTTAGACGCCTGAGGACAAGCCAAGTTCCCAACTTCGCCCGTCGTAAAGGCCCTAAACCGCCCCGATCAGGTGGTCGGGATGAAACGGCGCAGGATCAGGGTCAAAACGAACGACCCGAATGGCACCATCCAGGCCAACGGCATCGCCGCCGACGCCCAACCCACTTCGGTCGAGCCTTCGTTACCGTGGCGCATAAAGGCGGCGGAAAAATAGAATAGGCCGGCCGCGGCGTAGTCGACGAGCGGGAACGCGGCGAGGCGGTCGGCGACGCGCGGGCCGACGCCGGCCGGCAACGCGTGGCGGCGATTTGAACGCCAGATCCAAAGCCAGAACAGCAGGCAGCCGAAGACCGCGACCTCCAGGACGCCGTTCACCTCGGGCAGCGCCTGCACGAGGATCAACGGCACGGGCACGAGGTAGAGCAGCCATTCGGCCCAGATCGGCGGCGTGCCGGGGCCGGCCTCATGACGCGCGACCAACGTGATCGAGAACGTCAGCAGCCAGAGCACGCACGGGTGTGCGAGCAGCGCGATGAGCGGCCAGCCGCGGAAGTGCGGGCCATCGACCAAGCCGCCGACGGCGAAGAAGCCGATAAGCGGCAGGAGCGCCCGGCAGAGCCCCATCACGGCCGGAGCCCAGCTGACGCCCTTGTGCCACCGATCATAGACGAGCACGCTGGCGACCAGCAGCACCACGAGCGTGAACGTTGCGCGGCCATGGCCGTCGAGCGAAGAGACGACGGTGAACCAGGATCCAATCGCAAGGCAGAGGAAGCCGACGACATGGGCCGCCGTCACGGAGACAAGGCCGGAGGGGATCGGGCGTGTCGAACGCCGCTCGGTATCCCAGCGCGCATCGAACGCGTCGTTGAGGATCATGCCGCCGACGTAGATGAGCGAGACGCCGATGAGCAGGCCGATCAGCGAGGTCAGCAGGAACGGACCCCAAGGGAAGCGGTCGGCGTAGACGTACCCGAGCAGCCAGCCGGCGAAGAGGTTGCTCCAGACGGTCGGCAGGTTCGATCCACGGGTGAGAATCAGCCAGGCGCGGACTTTCGCGAAGAAGCGGGCGAACATCTCAGAGGGGCTGCACGCCGCGTTTCGCGAGCTCGGCGAGCGTCCAGCGGTATTCTTCAGCGATCATATCGGCGACATCAGCCGCGCGGACTTCAGGCGGCAGGACTTCCCAGGTGTACGTCTCGATCTCGAGCTCGCGGCAGGCGCCCGGCGCCTTGGCGATGACATCGAGCGCGGCCTTGAGGTGGTCGTTCGTCGTGGAGAGTTCGTCGGAGAGTCGGTCGGCATTCACCGGCACGTGGAAGTGCACGCGGAGTTCCTCGAGGAAGCGCAGCTGATCAATCGCCGCCATGGCGAACGGGATATCCTTGAAGCGCACGATGGAGCCGTCCTTCGACCGACCCATGGTCTGGTGCAGGTACGTGGGCTCGTGCATCTTCGCGAGGCGCGCGAGCGCGACCTCGGTGGGCTTGAGCTTGAGCGCCGAACTGAGGTGGAACTTGAGCACCGGCGCACCGCCGGCGTTGAGTCGGGCGATGGCCTCGTGGGCTTCCTCGTATTGCAGCGCGAAGTGGCAGGTGTCGTAGGCGATGCCGAGGTGCGCGTCGACGAGGCCCTGAGCAGGCTCCTCGGCGCGGAGCTGTTCGAACAGACGCAACGCTTCCGGCGTGTTCTCGGCGTGGCCGATCGGCTCGGGCTCAAGCGCAAGGCGGAGATGCATGCCCGTGCGGTCGCGCAGGCGGGCGAGGTGTTCGGCGCACGCAAGCAAGTTGCGGCGCATGACCTTGAGTTCGTCGGCGTTGCGGCCGAAGCCCTTGAACGAACCCGGCAGCGTGCTGACGGTGCCGACTTTGTCGGGCGGACCAAACGCAGCGAGGAGGTCGAAGAGGCGGTTGGTGTATTCGAGGCGCGGGAGCTCGCACCAGTCCGGCGCGAAGACGTTGTCCTTCACGGCCTGGCCGTGGAACGGACCGAACGGGAAGCCGTTGATGCCGGCGACGACGCAGTTCTCTTTGTCGAGCCAGGCGCGGAAGGCCGCGAGCGTGGCGGGCACGGCAAGTTCCTTGGCGGCGAGGTCGCCGAGGCGTAGGCCGAGGACGTAGGTCTTGCCGGGGCAGACGCGGTCGCGCACGCGGAGCGCGTGATCGCGCAGGCCGGCGAACGTCTCGACCCACCCTTCGCCGCGGTGGACGTTGGTGCAGTAGGCGAGGGAAAGTCCGGACGTGAGCTTCACGCGGGTCAGGCCTGGGCGGCGGGGTCCTTGAAGCGGGGAGACTGCGAGAGGAACTTCACCGGATTGCCGTAGACGAGTCGGTCGATGGCGGCGGCGGAGTGACCGCGGCGACGCATCTCCTGTGCGGCCTTGGGCACGGACAGCGGATCGCTGTGGCCCCAGTCGCACGCGCTGTTGAGCCAGACGCGCTGGGCGGAGACGGATTCGATCATGTCGATGGCGCGCACGGGCGTGGCCTTCGATTCGGGGTAGAGCGTGATGCCGGCCCAGAAGCCCTGGTCGAGCACTTCGTGGATCGTGTGCTCTTCCACGTGGTCAATGATCACGCGTTCGGGCTTCACGACGCCGTTGGCTTTGAGGCAATCCATGATGAGGCGCGTACCCTTGCGCTTATCCTCGAGGTGCGGCGTGTGCACGAGGATCATCTGGTCGTATTGCACCGCGAGGGCGATGTGCTGCTCGAGCACCTTCATCTCGTTGCGCGTGTTCTTGTTGAGGCCGATCTCGCCGATGCCGAGCACCGTCGGGGCCTTGAGGAATTCGGGGATCAGCGCGAGGACGTCGGCGGCGAGCGCCATGTCTTCGGATTCCTTCGGGTTGATGCACAACCAGGAGTAGTGCGGCAGGCCGTACTTGGCGGCGCGCTTGGGCTCGTGCTGCGTCAACTGGCAGAAGTAGTCGTAGAAACCGTCGGCGGACTTGCGGTCGAAGCCGGCCCAGAAGGCGGGCTCGCAGATTGCGGCGCAGCCGGCGAGGGCCATGGCCTGGTAGTCGTCGGTGGTGCGGCTCACCATGTGGCCGTGCGGTTCGATGTAACGCATGGTCGGGGCTTACTTGAGGCCGGGCCAGACGCCCGAGGCGGCCTTGGTGTCGGCCTTGGCGATGGGTTCGACGGAAGGGTCGCTCCAGAGGGTCAGGATGCGGGCGACGCGGCCTTCGTCTTTTTCCAAGAGGAGCGGGAGCGCGGCCCGGAGGCCGCGGACGCGGTGGTCTTCGCCGCCGGCGGCGCGGTCGAGGCGGTCGAGGAAGGCGGCCAGGTCGAGCAGCTTATACCGGGCGTCCATGAAATGCAGGTCGGCCACCTGTTCGCGGGTGCGATCAGGGGCGCCGGGATGGGGTTGGGGGGTCGACATGGGGAAGGCACGCCTGCGCGTACTTGGGTGAGACACCAAAGTGCGGCAGAGGTCCCCGCTGGTCAAGCCACCCCGCCCGGAGGCGACTGGCTTACTTCTTGGCCGGCTCTTCCTTGGGCTCCTTCTCGTACTCGGCCGCAGTCCAAGGGGTCTTGCGATCGGCGTACTTCTTCTTGATGGCGGTCACTTCGGCTTCCGTGACGATGGCGCCGGTGTTGCCGAAGGAATTATTCACGTAGGTCACGACGTCGGCGATGTCCTTGTCCGAAAGGCCGGCGACCGGGGGCATCATGCTGTTATAGGTGACGCCCTTGACGGTGACGGGGCCCTGCATGCCGTTGACGATATTGCGGACGGCGATCGAGGCGTCCTTGGCGATCCACTCAGAGCCGGCAAGGGGCGGGAAGACCGGAGGAAGGCCCATGCCGGTCGGCTGGTGGCAGGCGATGCAGGTGCGGGAGTAGACGGCTTGGCCGCGCTTCATGGAGTCGGCGTCAGGCGCGGCCACGGCGGCGGCGGCGAGGAAGCAGAGGGCGAAGGACTTGAGGGAGGTCATGGGTTTTCGGTGAACGGTACAGGTGGGAGGAATAGGGAAGACCTCAAAATCAAAAAGCAGTTCCCTCCTATCAGGGGGAGGTAATTAGCCTAGGGACGGCAGGCTATTAGGCTGACCTGCCGAGGTTTAATACGACAAATGACCTCCCCACAGACCGATCAGACCATAGGCCTTGCACCCTATTAAAATGGGGTGGAAACCTGTCAGAAGACCCCTAGGCTACTTGGTATGAAGACGCCAGAACCCCGCTCGGACTGGATGCGCGGCATGCGCCCGGAGAGCCTGCGGAGCGTCTTCGACCACCTCCCCGGGGTGATGTTCTTCGCCAAGGATCTGGCGGGGCGTTTCACGATGGCCAACCTAGCCTTCGCCCAACGCTGCGGCGTCGCCGATGAGGCCAGCCTGCTCGGCAAATCCGACGAGGATATCTTTCCGCCGGAGCTGGCCGCGGCCTTCAAGAAGAAGGATCTCCAGATCTGCCAGACGGGCCAGCCCCTGCCGCGCATCATCGAGCTCTTCCCGAACGCCGACGGCGAACACGTCTGGTATGAGACCACCAAGGTCCCGCTCTTCGACGAGGCCGGCCGCGCCTGCGGGGTCTGCGGCACGGTCCGCAGTTATGAAGGCACGAAGGCCCTCCTCGAGCCGTTCCTGCAGGTCGAAGCCGCCGCGGAGTTCATCAAGGACAACCTGACCACGGCCCTCAATATCGCCAAGCTGGCCAAGCTCACCGGGATGTCCGTCCGCCAGTTCGAGCGTAAGTTCCACAAGGCCTACCAGGTCAGTCCCCGCGGCTACCTCGTGCGCATGCGGGTCGCAGCCGCCTCCGACCTGCTCCGGACCACCGCCCTCCGCCCGTCCGAGATCGCCCACCAGACGGGCTTCTACGACGCCAGTGATTTCTCCCGCCAGTTCCGCCGAGCGATGAAGGTCAGCCCGACGGAGTTTCGGCGTAACTTAAAGGCCTGACCCCCAACCCCTAAAGGAGGGTCTGACCCCTAGATGCCTTCTCGACAGAGGGGGTCTGATGGGTTTTATTCACACCCGTACCCCCCTACCTCTACCCATGAGCACCCAAGAAAATAAACCGGATATGGCCCTCTTCTGGGGCTGTTTTATCGCCCTGATTACGACGGCGTTCGCGTTCATCACGCGCGCCTTCCTGGTCAATGACCCCAGCCTCTGGCCGAAGACCTTCGGTCTGGATGCCGTCCAAGCCGGGGAGCTTTTTGGTGCCGGCATCTGGCCGTTCGCCATCTCCATCATCATCTTCTCCCTGATCATCGACCGCATCGGCTACAAGACGGCGATGTGGTTCTCCTTCATTTGCTACGGCGGCTACGCGATTCTCGCGCTCAAGGCCTATGGCGTGATCACCGCTGACCCCACCGCGAAGAAGGACGCTTATAACCTCCTTTACTGGGGTTCCGTCATCCTTGGCCTAGGTAACGGCACGGTTGAAGCCTACATCAATCCCGTCGTCGCCACTATGTTCAATAAGGACAAGTCCAAGTGGCTCAACATTCTGCACGCGGCTTGGCCGGGAGGTCTCGTCATCGGCGGCATCCTGACCCTGGCGCTGGGTGGCTACGCCGCCCAAGACTGGCGCATCCTTGTCTACATCATCGCCGCGCCTGCCCTGGTTTATGTCGCGATGCTTTCCCGCGCGGTCTTCCCGCCCAATGAGCGCGTCGCCGCTGGCACCACCTACCGCGAGATGCTTGCGGAGTTCGGCATCCTCGGCGCCGCCATCGCCAGCTACCTGATCACCGCCCAGCTGGCTCAGGTCTTTGCCTGGAGCGCCACCGTCCAGTGGTCCGTGTTCGCCGCCATGGTCATCGGTTTCGGTATCTACAGCCGCTCCCTCGGCCGCGGCATCCTGGTCTTCCTCTGCGTTGTCATGATTCCGCTCGCCACGACCGAACTTGGCACCGACGGCGCGATCTCCGGCATCATGGAGAAGCCGATGCACGCTATCGGTGGCAACGGCATGTGGGTGCTGATCTACACCTCGGCCATCATGATGGTGCTGCGCTTCTTCGCCGGCTCCATCGTCAGCCGCATCTCGCCGCTCGGCCTGCTCGCCGGCTCCGCGACTCTGGCCATCATCGGTCTGACCAGCCTCGCCGCAGCCTCCAGCCTCGTCGCGATCTTCATCGCCGCCACGGTCTACGCCTTCGGCAAGACCTTCTTCTGGCCCACGACGCTCGCGGTGGTCTCCGAACAGACTCCGAAAGGTGGTGCGCTCACCCTGAACGCGATCGGCGGCATCGGCATGCTCGCCGTCGGCATCCTCGGCGGACCGGTCATCGGCGCCATCACCGAGAAGACCGCGGAAACCGCGATCGTCCAGCAGACCGCCCCCGAGACCTACGCCAAGGTCGCCAAGGACGGCAACTACGTCCTCGGCAGCTATAAGGCGGTCGACAAGGAAAAGGTCGCCGAGCTCGCCAAGACCGACAAGGCGACTGCCGACAAGATCACCGCCGCCCGCGAAGGCGCCAACCAGGGCGCGCTCGCCAAGATCGCGATGTTCCCGGTGTTCATGCTGGCCTGCTATATCGGCCTGATCCTCTGGTTCCGTAGCCGTGGTGGCTACAAGGCTGAGGTCATCGGCGCTGGCGGCCACTGAGCCGACGCTCACTGAGCCTCCGAAGGCCGCCCACCCGGGCGGCCTTCTTGTTTGGTAGGTTTGCGAACGGGCCCCGTCGGCTTCGTCCTAGCAAATCGGCTTCCGTCCGCGGGCGAGTTTGGGCTGAATGAAGCCACACCCCATGAGCACTCCGAAGATTCGCATCGCGCTGGCCGGCCTCGGCTTCGGCGCCGAATTCATCCCGATCTACCAGGCCCACCCGAACGCGGAGATCGTCGCGATCTGCCAGCGCAATCCGGAGAAGCTCAAGGCCATCGGCGACCGCTACAAGATCGCGAAGCGCTACACGGACTTCGACGCGCTGCTCAAGGACCCGGAAGTCGACGCGATCCACATCAACACGCCGATCCCCGACCACGGGCGCCAATCCATCGCCGCCCTCAAGGCCGGCAAGCACGTGGCCTGCACGGTCCCGATGGCGACCTCGATCGCGGAATGCGAAGAGATCGTGAAGCTGGTGAAGGCGACCGGCCTAAGCTACATGATGATGGAGACGGTGGTCTACGCCCGCGAGTTCCTCTACGTGAAGGAGCTCTACGATAACGGCGAACTGGGCCGCCTGCAGTTCCTCCAAGCTTCGCACCAGCAGGACATGGAAGGCTGGCCCGGCTACTGGCCCGGCCTCCCGCCGATGTACTACGCCACGCACTGCGTCGGCCCGATGCTCGCCCTCACCCGCGCCGACGCGGAATACGTCTCGTGCTTCGGCTCCGGCTGCATCGCCGAGGACATGATTCCGATCTACAACTCGCCCTTCGCAGTCGAGACGGCCCACATCAAATTCCACAAGTCCGACGTCTCGGCGCGCATCATCCGCTCGCTCTTCGACACGGCCCGCCAGTATCGCGAATCCATCGACGTCTACGGCTCGAAGAAATCCTTTGAGTGGCCACTGGTCGAAGGCGAAGAGCCCGTCATCCATACGGCGAAGAAAGCCGAGCCGGAAATCCCGCAGAAGGTCAATGTGCCCGACTTCGCGCATCGCCTCCCCAAGGAGATCCAGCACTTCACGACCAAGGGCGTCTACGGCGAAGGCGAAGATCACCTTTCGTTCACGCAGGGAGGCGGGCACGGCGGCTCCCATCCGCACCTCGCCAACGAATTCATCCAGGCGCTCCTCGCCCAGCGCGAGCCGTTCCCGAATGCGCGCCAGTCCGCCAATTGGACCTGCACCGGCATCCTCGCCCATGAGTCCGCCATGGCCGGGGGCGAAATCCGCAAACTCCCCGCGTTCACGTTGCCCGGCTGAGCGAAGCTCAGCCGCGGGGATCCGCTGGCAAGGTGAACTGCTGCGAAGCAGAGGTAGGGACAGCACCACGTGCTGTCCTTATTTGTGTCCATAGATTCAAAATCTTTCAGGTCTCGGGTCTCGGCCATCAGGTCCCAGGTTCAGGTTTTCAGCACCAGGTTCGGGTTCAGGATTATTCCCGCACCTGCACCCGCACCTGAGCTCCCGTACCCGACACCCGACCGCCGAGACCCGAGACCTGATAATGTATCTCCCAGCCAATCCTCCGGTCACTGGTCTCCCTTTGAGTTAAAATTACCCGCCACCTAAAACGGATGTATCCACCTTTGCACAGGCCGCAGGCCGATTTGCACTTTTGCACACAAGCCCGCACGCGGTGCTGCCCCTACCTCACAAATCCGGCAAGAAATGATGGTGGTGGTGCGGCTCTCTCCTTCCGTATCAGTGCCGGTAAAACGGTCCTCATCGAATCAACCGAAGCCGCGAAGATCACAGATCAGAAACCGGCCGCAGGATGGGAAGTTGCCAGCTTCGATGATTCGAAATGGGAAATTGCTACGGTCTTAAAGAAGATGGGCTCCGCTCCTTGGGGCGATGTGTTTGGCGGGGGCAAGGCCGCAGCCAAAAAGGCCGTAGCCAAAAAAGACGGCAAGCGCACCCCGGTGACCACAGTCTCCGAACCTGATGCTCTTATTCTCCAGCCTGGATTCAAAGCCGACCTCGTCTATACCGTGCCCCGCGATCTCCAAGGATCCTGGGTTAGCCTGGCCGTTTCACCCGAAGGCGACCTGGTCGCCGGCGACCAAGGCGGCGTCCTCTGGCACGTCTCGCTAAAAGATCCGGCCAAGCCCATCGTCACTAAAATCGATACGAAATTCATCGGCTGCCACGGCCTGCTCTTTGCCCATGGCGCGCTTTACGCATGCACCAGCGAAAAAGGCAAAGGCGACATCTGGCGCATCCGCGATACCAAGGGCGACGGTTCTTACGCCGAACAGACGATGCTTCGCTCCCTCAAGGGTGCAGGTGAACACGGCCCGCACCAACTCGTTCTCGACCGCGATGGCTCCATTCTGGTCTTCGGCGGTAACCATACGAAACTTCCCGACGACGAAGTTGTCGGAGCCGCCGCAAAACATTACGACGAAGATGATCTGCTGAAGAAATTCGAGGACCCCAATGGCCACGCCGCCGGCATCAAGGCCGTTGGAGGCTGGATCGCTCGCATGGATAAAGACGGGAAAGACTGGATTCGCGTCACGACCTGTTTCCGTAATCCGTATGACGGTGCGGTCGCCCCGGACGGCGATATTTTCTCTTACGACTCGGATATGGAATGGGACATGGGGTCGCCCTGGTATCGCCCGACCCGTATCAACCTCTGCACGCCTGGAGGCGAGCTCGGCTGGCGCTCTGGCTCCGGCAATAACCCGCTCGCACTCGTCGACTCCCAGCCTTCGCTGGTCGACATCGGCCCAGGCAGCCCGACAGGTTGCACGATGGGCACAGGCGCTAAATTCCCCGCCGCCTATCAACAGGCGTTCTTCGCCTGCGATTGGACTTACGCCACGCTCTACGCCATTCACCTCGTACCAGAGGGCGGCGCCTGGAAGGCTCGCAAGGAAGTCTTCGCCGCCGGCCGGCCCTTCTCCGTGACCGACGCCGTCATCCGCCCCCAAGATGGCCATATGTATGTGACCATCGGCGGTCGTGGCGGACAAGCTGCGCTCTATCGCATCCGCTACGAAGGCAAGGAATCCACCGCGCCCGTGGCATGGTTCGATGCCACCCCGGAACAGAAACTCCGTCGCGAACTCGAGGCCATGCGCAATGTCGCTCCTTCCGCGGCGTCGCTCGAGAAAGCCTGGCCGCTCATGGGCCACGCCGACCGCTGGGTGCGCTTTGCCGCCCGCATCGCCGTCGAACATCAGCCCGTTGATAGCTGGCGCTCCCGCGTCAAGGCCGACGCCAATCCAGACCTCGCACTCAACGCCGCCGTAGCACTCGCCCGATGTGGCACTAAGGAAGATTTTAATGCCATCTTGGCGGCGGTGGAGTGCACCGCGAAAGCCAAAGACTTACGCCTGCAACAAGACCGCCTTCGCGTCTTACAAGTCGCCTTCTCGCGTCACGGTCAACCCGATGCCGCTACGGCGGTAAAACTTGGCAAAGAATTCGCCAGTCGCCTGCCTTCGGGAGATAACTCGCTCGACCGTCAGTTAGCGCTGGTCTCCATCTTCCTCGGCGAACCCACCGCGCCTGCTCGCGTCCTCTATGCGATGAAGATTGCTCAGGCCGGCCCGGCCGTCATCGCCGATCCAGAAATCATCGCCCGCAGCCCAGGTTATTCGACTGCGGTACGCGCATCCATGGCCGTCACGCCTGCCTCCACCCGCATCGGCTTGGCCGTCTACCTAGCCCGTGCCACCCATGGCTGGACGCCCGAGCTCCGTAAGCAATTCTTCGGCTACCTCGATGAACTCGGCCAGGCCGAAGGCGGTCATTCGCTGAAAGGCTTCGTTCGCAACATCCGCAAAGAAGCCCTCGCCGAAGCGCCGGAAGCCGAACGCGCCGAACTGGAAAAGATCGCACCGACCACCGCACGAAAGCCGGCCGCACCGATTCCGACCGCCGCCGGCCCTGGCCGCCTTTGGACCCACGCTGAAGCGCTTAAGGCCTGGGATGGCGCCAAAGCCGGCAAGTCACTTGATTTCGAGAACGGTCAAAAAATGTTCTCCGCTGCCCTTTGTTCGCAATGCCACCGCGTCGGCGCAAATGGCGGAGCCCAAGGCCCTGACCTCAGCGGCGTCGGCTCGCGTACGGCTCCGGCCGATATCTTGACGAGCGTCATCGACCCCAGCGCCGTCGTTTCGGATCAGTATAGCAACTCGGTCATCACGCGCGTCGATGGCGGGAAAATTATCGGGCGAATTTTAAATGAAGAAGGAGATAAGCTTCAGCTCGCGGTCAATCCCTTCGACCCCTCGGTCCAGATTTCAATCAACCGATCGGACATCCAGGCCATCGATCGTTCGAACGTCAGCCCCATGCCTGTCGGGCTCATCAACTCCTTGAATGCCGCAGAAGTCGCCGACCTCATGGCCTACCTCATCTCCGGCGCCAATCCGAAGGATAAGATGTACGCGAAGTAAGCGCAAACCCCAGGGCTAGGACAGCACCTCGTCCTGTCCTAGGAGGGCGGCTTCGGCCGCCCTTTTTGTTTGCACCCTCAATCGGGTAGGGACGGCTCTACGAGCCGTCCGTTCGCGGACAGAGCTGCGCCCCTCGGGCGACTTACTATTCTCGATCTGGCCAACGGCGGGTTGGGGACAACCCGCCCTACCCTGAGACACGCCCCGCAGGTAGGGGCAGCACCGCGTGCTGCCCTAGCAGGGCGAATCAAGGTAAGAGCACGATGCATCATGAGGGCGCGACGCCACGACCCACCCTTCGGCCGCCCTGAGGCGGCCTGATTCATCAGATGCCTTCGGATAACCCCCATTACCCCGCTGCCCTGCAGCCCTTTGGCGTTTAATTCTTGCCCGCCCGCCATCCAGGGACTTCCTCAACAGTCCTGGATAGGAGAGGTGGCAGAGTGGTCGATT
Organism: Verrucomicrobiota bacterium; assembly: GCA_026397955.1. Classification (GTDB taxonomy): domain Bacteria; phylum Verrucomicrobiota; class Verrucomicrobiia; order Opitutales; family UBA953; genus UBA953. The sequence goes on from JAPLTV010000095.1 coordinate 12,291, forward strand.
GCGTCTGATTCGAAATCAGATGTACCGCAAGGTACCGGGGGTTCGAATCCCTTCCTCTCCGCCAGGACACTTTCATCAACCCCAAGCAAAAGAGTCACGATGTCCTCCTTTAAATCCGTCCCCGTGAAATTCTTTTGGTTCCTCGGCCTGCAGGCGGTCATGACGGTCGCCTTGTTCGCCGCCGATGAAGCACGGCAGAAGGCAGCCGAATATCAAAGCAAGGGGTACAATGTCCTGTTCATCGCCGTCGATGACATGAACGACTGGGTGGGCTGCCTGGGCGGCAATCCGCAGGCCATCACCCCCAACATGGATCGACTGGCTAAGGAAAAAGGTGTCGTCCTGAACAAGGCCTATTGCCCCTCCACGGTCTGCTGCCCAAGCCGTTCGGCCATCCTGACTGGCAAGCAGCCGGCATCGACTGGCGTCTACGGCAATCGGCAGAACCTGAAGAACGCACCGAAGGCGAAGGATGTCGTGACACTGCCGGAATACTTCGCCAAGCACGGCTATCACACTCTCTCCACGGGGAAAGTCTTCCATAAGCACCCGACCGCGAAAGGGATGGACGAAGGACAGTGGGCGTTCAAAGAGTTCGTGGACGCTGGCGGCAACAACGGCGGCATGCTCTGGTCAGAATCTCCCGCCGCCCTGAAGGAATCGGCAAGCGAAAAGGCCACGAAAGAAAAAGGTGAAGAATTCCGGTGGGGGGCGGTCGCCGCTCCCATTGAACAGACCAAAGATTATGTCTCCAGCAAATGGGCCGCCGATCAACTCAAGCGCGACTTCGACGGCAAGCCGTTTTTCCTGGCCCTCGGTATCTCCAAGCCACATTTGCCCTGGGAAGTCCCGCAGCAGTTTTTCGACCTCTATCCCTTGGATAAATTCAAGACCGTCGAGATCTTCCGCGACGACTTGAAGGACATCACGAACAAGGAGGGCAAGGAGCTGTTCTCGGCTGATCCGCGCTTCCTGGCCGCCGACAAGGCGAACATGCACAAGCAGGCCCAGCGCGCCTACCTCGCGAACATCAGTTACGCCGACCACTGCCTCGGCGTCGTCTTCGACGCCCTGGCCAAGAGCAAATACGCCGACAATACCATCATCATGGTCTGGGGCGACCATGGCTGGCACCTCAGCGAGAAACTCAAATACGGTAAGACCGATCTCTGGGAAGAGTCGGACCGGGTTCCTTTTATCGTGAGCGTGCCGGGCGTGACCAAAGCGGGGCTGAAAAGTGAGGCCGTGGTCAACCTACTCGACATGTACCCGACGCTGATCGAGCTTTGCGGCCTGCCCGCCAACCCCGAGAACGAGGGGCGCAGTTTCGCGCCCTTGCTGAAGGATCCGACCCTGGACTGGAACCACCCCACGCTGACGACTTACAACTGCGGGAACCATTCCGTCACCGACGGCCGATACCGCTTCACGTATTACGGCGCGAAAGGCGGCGCCGAGGAACTATACGACCATTCGGCCGACCCACTCGAGCATCAGAACCTAGCCGCTCAGCCAGAATACAAAGCGATCATGGAGAGACTGCGCCTGGTTATGCCGAAGCACAATGAACCGGATTCGCCGGTCAATAATCTGAGCCCGGAGGAGAAGAAGGAGATGGCGAAAAATGGACGGAAAGGGAAAAGAGCGGAAGCGGATACCGACAAATAAAGTAGCGGCGGCGGACGGCGACGACAACGTCGCTGGATTCAGAGACACGTTAACACCTTGCTTGGGTCTCCGCGTTCCTATCTCCCCAGCCGGAACTCCGGCCCCTTCTTCACCGCATCGCCCGCACCTCGTTCGGCGTCAAATCGCCCGAACGGCCTTGCACGACCGTCGGCTTACCGATGGTGAGTTCATCGGCGTCAGGCGGAGGATTGCCGCCGCTCCGCAACCATTCGACCATCTTAGATTGTCCGCCCGAAGCAGCCACGCATCGGGCGAAGATCGGCTGCGGCTCAATCTCGGTGGAGAAGAGGTAAAGGCGTGGGCCGCGGCCGGATTTCGCCCCCGCGAACGCATTGACCAGTTCATCTTCCCAATGCTTCTCGGCGGGCTTCCGGTCGTCGGTCGGCAAACGAGAGCGGACGCTGTCACAATAGATAATCGTGGCGTCACGCGTCGAATAGCTGGCAGACTTATCGCCCTTCGGGCTGCGATATTGGGTCACGCCGTCCTGAAAGTCGGAGAAGATGACCAAGCCGTCGTAAGCGCGCTCATTGCGCATGATGTCGATCCACGCGCCCACGCAACCCGTCTTGAAATTATCATCATATTGTTTAAAGATTCGCTTACCGTTCGCGGTGAGTTTTTCCGGGTCAGTGGTCTTGGCTGGGGGCGCGCCGGTCCGTCCGGTCGTGCCTTTGTAGCGAGAACCGCCGATAATCACGTCGTCTTTCACATTGGTCCAAACTCCGGAATACATGAAGATATCAGCCGTGGGAAACTGCTTACGGATTTCGGATTCCACTCGATCAAGATAACGGGCCATCGATTTCGAGGCGTCCATAAAGACCGCGACTTTAGTCGCGACGATATGGGCGCCCATCACGGGCTTGCCGACGAAATTACGCGTGCCGCCGACGCCCAGGCCCTTCCCGGAGCCGATGCCGCCGCCCGAACCCCCGCCAAAGCCCTTCGAGGATGTGCCCGAAAGTTTAGAAGATAAGGCATCAGGCATCACCGCACTCACCCGCAAATCAGGTAAGGCGATTTTGGCGTCGGTGCTCTTGGTGGTAATACGAGCGACTTTTTTCGCGTGCGTCTTTTCTTTCTTCGCCTGCAAGTTGTGTTCGACGATCTTGGCCCTTTCGCCGGCAGCCCCGCCGCCCGCGCCAGTGGCGAT
>JAPLTV010000039.1 GCA_026397955.1 Verrucomicrobiota bacterium
GACGCGGACGGCGCCGAGCAAAACCATCCGTCGAATCTTGTCCGCAATAACGCCGAGCTGGCACGGACCTTGGGCGTGACGCCCGAGGAGTCCGCCGCTTTGACTTCCGCGAACTTCGCGCGCTTATTCGGCGCGTAGGAGCGACAGACGGAGCGCTTCGCCTGCGGCCGCGAGGCCGAACGCGCCGGCCACATGCGAGGCCGTGCCATAGCCCCATTCGCAGTTCGGGTGCAGGTCTTCGCCTTCAGGAATCTCGCCGCCCGGGAGCCCTTCGCAGTCTGTCGGTTGCGTGAACGGCTCGTCGGACCAAACGCACGAGACACCGAAGGGCGCCTTGCCGCGGGGGAAATCAAAGTTCTGACGCAGGCGTTTGCGGACCAGCATCATCAGCGGGTCGTCGCGCGAATCACGGAGGTCGGTGATCTTGATGCGCGTACCATCGAGTCGGCCCGCGCAGCCGCCGACCGTGACCACGGGCAGCTTGCGGTTCACCGCCTCGGCGATCAGCCCGCATTTGGGCGACAGTGCATCCATCGCGTCGATCACCACGCCATCAAAGTCCGCGAGTACCTCATGGGGATTGAATCTCGAGAGGAAGCGCTGGTGGAGCGTCGTGCGGATCTGCGGGTGGATCGAGCGGGCGCGTTCGGCCATCGCTTCCGTCTTCGGCTTACCGTCATTGCCCGCGACCGCATGTAGCTGGCGGTTTGTGTTGGAGACGCAGACCGAATCGCCGTCGACCATCGAGAGGTGGCCGACGCCGGAGCGCGCCAAGGCTTCGACAGTCCAGGAGCCGACGCCACCGAGACCGACGACGAGGAAGGACGAGCGGGCGAGGCGTTCCATGCCGGCGCGTCCGTAGAGTCGGCCGATGCCAGCGAAGCGTTGGAGGTGATCCGCGTCCATGCCCCAATCAAGGCGGTAAGCGGCTTCTCTCCAAGGAACAAACGCACTTCCTCCGGGCTTGCTGGCCGGGCCACCCCGGGCATCGTGATGGCCGATGTCTGCCGCCGAGAATACCACCCCAGCTCCAATCCTGCGCACGCCCCTCGAGCCGCTCTGGCTGTCGGCGGCCCGGCGTGGCTTCTGGGGCCTGCTCATCGGCCTCGCGGTCGCCTTGGTGTTCGTCGTCCTGGATCATCGTAAGGCCAACTCCGTCTCGCAGGTCTGCATGCAGGCGCGGGTCATCTTCCTGCAGTATCACGCCGAGAAGGGCGAGTGGCCCAAGGCCTGCGATCTCGCCGCTCCTGGCGGCCAGTTTGGCGGATTTAATCTCGAGCCGATGACCACGGCGGTCGCCAAGTGCCAGATTCCCGGCAAATGGGCCTTCGTGCCCAAGTGCGAGACCGGCGGTCCGGCGGTCGTCTTCACGCCGACGGAGCCCGGCCGATCCTACGAGCGCGCCTTCGGCGTCGCCGACGGTTGGCTTGATGACGGCCACACTGACAAGGGCGACCTCCTCGTCCGCGAAGACGTCGCGCTGCTCAGGCTGGCGGCCGAGTGATCGCCTCGGCGCGCTCGCGGAGGTCGGCTTCAAAGAGCGCGTCCACGAGTTGGTCGAGATTTCCTTCGAGCACCTGTTCGATGCCGTGGACCGTGAGGTCGATACGGTGGTCGGTGATGCGGTTCTGCGGGAAGTTGTAGGTACGGATGCGTTCGGAGCGGTCGCCTGAGCCCACCTGGGTCTTGCGGGCGTCGGCACGCGCTTCGCGTTCCTTGGCGCGCGTCAGGTCGAGGAGACGGGAGCGCAGGACGCGGAGGGCCTTGACGCGATTGCGCAACTGGGAGCGTTCGTCGGCGCAGTAGACCATCAGCCCCGTCGGCTTGTGGATGATCTGCACTGCGGACTCCGTCTTGTTGACATGCTGGCCGCCGGCGCCGCTCGCGCGGGCGACGGACATGTCGAGGTCTTCGGGCTTCAGGACAACCTCGGCTTCTTCGGCTTCCGGGAGGACTGCGACGGTGGCGGCGGAGGTGTGGACGCGGCCGGAGGCCTCGGTGGCGGGCACGCGCTGGACGCGGTGGACGCCGGCCTCGTGGCGGAGGAGGGCGGTGGCACCTTCGCCTTCGATGAGTAGGACCGCGTCGCGGACGCCGCCGAGATCGGAGTGGGAGAGGGACATCAGTTCGCACTTCCAGCCCTTCTTCTCGGCGAAGCGGGTGTAGGCCCGGAGGAGCTCGGCGGCGAAGAGGGAGGCTTCCTCCCCGCCGGTGCCGGCGCGAATTTCTACAAGAGCATTACGAGAATCATCTGGATTCACCGGGATGATGGCCCGGATCAGCTGTTCGCGGGCCACCTCGACGGCTGGCTCCAGGCGGGCGATCTCCTCGGCGGCCATGGCGCGGAACTCGGCGTCGGCCTCGCCGGACATGGCGCGGGACTCGGCCAGTTCCTTTTCGAGGGCCACGAGGGCGTCGTCAGCCTTGACGGCCTTGGAGGTGAACCGGAGCTCGGCGCCGAGGGCGGCGGCCCGGCGGTTATCGGCAAAGGTGGCGGGGTCGGCCATCAGGGCTTCGAGCTCGGCCAGGCGACGGCGGAAGCCGGTCAGGTCGGGGCGGAGGGGGCTGGCGGACATCGTGAAGGGAGGTTAATCGGGCTTGGACAGAAGACGTCCATTCGTTATTCAATGGAGTGCGGCAGGCTCCCCTCCGCAAGCCCGACCTTCATCCCTTTTCCGACCGATATGCAGCCCAAGGAACCCGCGCTCCGCGGCACCCACGTCCTCACCTGTGTGTGGGACTTCGATAAGACCCTTTGTCCGGGCTATATGCAGACCCCGCTCTTCAAGTCCTTCGGGGTGGACGAGGAGCAGTTCTGGAAGGAAACGAACCAGCTTCCGGCGCTTTATGCCCGCAAAGGCATCCGGACGCCCAAGGACTCCGTCTACCTCAACCACCTCCTCAGTTACGTGAAGTCTGGCCTCATGAAGGGCCTGACGAACGCCCGTCTCCGGGAGCTCGGCGCCGAGATCGAGCTCTGCCCGGGCCTCCCGCAGTTCTTCCCCGCGCTCAAGGAACATGTCCGCGAGCTCGGCCGGAAGCATAACGTCGAAGTCGTCCTCGAGCACTACGTCATCAGCACCGGCCTCGCGGAGATGATCCGTGGCACCTCGCTCGCCGCGCATTGCGACGGCATCTATGGCTGCGAGTTCCTCGAGCACCCGCTCCCGCCGCACTTCACCAAGCAGGACGAGCTCTCGCTGGACCTGCCGACGGAGATCACCCAAGTCGCCGCGATGGTCGACAACACCATCAAGACCCGCTTCCTTTTCGAGATCAATAAGGGCTCGAACAAGAACGCCGATATCGACGTCAACGCCGTCGTCCGGGCCGAGGATCGGCGCGTGCCGTTCGAGAACATGATCTACGTCGCCGACGGCCCCAGCGACGTCCCGGTCTTCTCGCTGCTGCGCAAGAACGGCGGTAAGGCCTTTGCGGTCTACGTGCCGGAGAGCGAGGCCGAGTTCGCCCAGAATGACGCGCTCCTCCAGGCCGGCCGCGTGCACGGCTACGGCCCGTGCGACTATTCCGCCGCCTCCTTCACGCCCAAGTGGATTCGCCACGCCCTCGCGGGCATGGTCGAACGCCTCGCGCAGGAACGGACCCGTGCCCTCGCGGCCCGCGTCACGCGTCCGCCCCGCCATCTGCACGCCGACCCGTCGCCTCCCGGCGCCGCGGACGCCGCCTCGCAAGGAACCCTCTTCGGAGAATAATCATGCCCGCCCCTGCCCGTAAACGCTCCGCCACGCTCGCCCGCCCGGCTAGCGAGAGCAAACCGATCCTCGCCGTCGTCCTCGCCCTCATCGGCGCGTTCCTGCTCGTCGCGATGCTGTTCCACGCTCCCTCGGACCAGAACCTCATCCCGGAATGGTTGGAGAAGACCTTCAGCCTGCCGGCCGACGCCAACGCCCAGGCCGAGCATAATCCGTGCGGCGCCTTCGGCGCGACCGTTGCGGTCATCCTGTTCAGCCTCTTCGGCTACGCCGGCTTCTTCGTGCCGTTCTTCCTCTTCGCGGCGGCCTGGTTCGCGCTCAACCAGCGCGCCCACACGCTCTGGCCGGTCAAGGTCACGCTGATGGTGCTCTGCGTCGTCCTCTTCGCCCCGATCCTCACCCTCTGGCTGGGTACCGCCAAGGATATCTCCGTCGCCTTCGATCCCCGTGGTCCAGGCGGCGTGCTCGGCAGTATGCTTTACTCCTCCGTGTTCCATCCGGTCTTAGGTGACTACGGCACCTGGATTCTCGTGTTCCCTTATGGCTTCTGTCTCCTTGGCGCGCTCGCCGACGATCCGAAGGCCACGCTTTCGTCCTGGATCGCCGAGATGCGTGACGGCTTCGGTGCTTGGAATGCCGAGCGTAAGGCCGCCGCTGTGGCCGCCGCTGAAGAGCAGCGCCGCCGCGCCACCATCGCCGCCGAGCTACGTCGCAAGCAGCAGGAAGTCGTCGGCACCGCCATGGCGGTCCCCCAGCCCAAGGAGACTCCGAAGGCGGTATCCAAGTCCGTGCTGATTGAAGTCGATACCCCGCACGAGGGCCCGAAGGAAGGCGAGGACTTCGGTCCTGACCTCGTCGACTCGGACAACGTTTCCATCTCCCCTGAGACAACGACCAAGGACAAGAAGCCCGAGAAGCCGAAGCTGGTCGCGAAGGAAGAGGATGAAGAAGAGGTCGAAGCCAAGCCCGTGCGTAAGTCGCCTGAGCCGGCCGGCAAGGTCCTCGTCGTCCAGCCCGACAAAATCGAGAAGGCCCGCGCCAGCCAGGTCATCAAGAAGCGTGGCGACTACGTCTTCCCCGAGATCAGGATGCTCAACGAGCCGGCCGCCAACTCCAAGCTCGAGCCCGAGGATTTCCGTAAGCGCGCCTCCGACCTCATCGAGACCCTCAAGCAGTTCAAGGTCGACTGCGTGCCCGTCGATCCCGTCAACGGCGTCGACGTCGGCATCCAGCAAGGCCCGTCGATCACCCGCTATGAGATCAAGCCCGCGCCTGGCGTGCGCGTGGAGAAGATCGCCAACCTTTCGAACAACATCGCGATGAACCTCGAGGCCGTCGCGGTCCGCATTTTAGCGCCGGTGCCCGGCAAGGGTACTGTCGGCATTGAAATCCCAAACAAGAACCGCAAGGACGTGCTCCTGCGCGAGATCATCGAGTCCAAGGCCTGGGCCGAGGCCTCGATGGAGCTCCCCGTCGTGCTCGGCGTGGACAGCGTCACCAACAAGCCTGTGATCCAGGACCTGGCCAAGATGCCGCACTGCCTCATCGCCGGCGCCACCGGCCAGGGCAAGTCCGTCTGCATCAACGCGATCATCGTCTCGCTCCTCTACCGCTGCACGCCGCAGGACCTGCGCTTCATCATGGTCGACCCCAAGGTCGTCGAACTGCAGATTTATAACAACCTGCCGCACCTACTGATCCCGGTCGAGACCGACCCCACGCGCGTCCCTGCCGCTCTCAAGTGGCTCATCGCGGAGATGTCGCAGCGCTACAAGATCTTCGCCAAGTGCGGCGTGAAGAACATCACCGGCTTCAACGCCAAGATCACCAAGGAAGCCGGCTTACCCAAGCAGGAGGAGCTAGCGCTCAGCCCCGAGGAGCAGGCCGCCGCGGCGGAAGCCGCGGAAGCGGTTATCGACGATGGTGTGAACGTGCCGACCGAGAAGCTGCCCTACATTGTCTGCATCATCGACGAGATGGCGGATCTCATGATGGTCGCGGCCAAAGATATCGAGACCTCGGTCGCGCGCATCGCCCAGCTCGCCCGCGCCGCCGGCATCCACCTCGTACTCGCCACGCAGCGTCCGTCGACGGACGTTATCACCGGCCTCATCAAGGCCAACCTGCCCACGCGCATTGGCTTCAAGGTGCCTTCGCAGATCGACTCCCGCACCATCTTGGACCGTGGCGGCGCCGAGACGCTCGTCGGCCGTGGCGACATGCTCTTCGTGCCTCCGGGCAGCGCTACGCTCAACCGCGTGCAGGGCGCGTTCGTCGGCGAACAAGAAGTCGCCGCCATCGTTGAATTCCTGGCGGAGAAGAACGGTAAGCCCGAGTTCGCCCAAGACGTCATCAAGGCCATTAAGGACGGCGCCGAAGGCGGCGTGGGAGGCGAAGAGGGCGAAGAAGGCGAAGACCCGCTGGTCGCCCAGAGCTGGGCGATCATCAAGGAGACGCGTCGCGCTTCGGTCTCGATGCTCCAGCGTCGCCTGAAGCTCGGCTACAACCGTGCGGCTCGCATCATGGACGTCCTGCACGACAAGGGATACGTCGGACCCGAGAACGGCTCCAGCCCCCGCGAAATTCTCGTCGACTAAACGGGAGTGGAGGGCCGGAGGATACGAGGGCCTGAGGACACGAGGAACTGAGGGCACGAGGCAATGACAGCTGGCCCGTTGACAAGTTGACCAGCAGGCAAGGGAGGCAGACTAGAGGCACGGAGGCTCAGAGGCTCGGTGGACCAGACGAAGTCGGCACTTGTTGGCCAGATGACCAGTTGGCTAGACCTGAAGAGAGTATGGAGTATCGAAGCAGTGCTCGACTTGGGTAGGGTCGGGACCGCGTCACGACATAGTTGTCGTTGCAGGTGTCGGGTTCTGCATTTCCCAACCGCTAATACCTTACTTAGGCAGGGACGTGATCACTAACGCGTCCGCCCTTAACCCCGGCGGATGCGATGTCATCGCATCCCTACCTATTGCACCTATGTCGTGACGCGGTCCCGACCCTACCCATTACAGCCGCTGGAACCTGGTGCCGGGTGCCGAGACCCGAGACCTGAAAGTTTATGCCCCCAGCCAATCATCCGGTCTCCGGGTTCCCTTTGAGTGCTGCGGCTGTCCCTGCCTCGATACACGGTTGAGCGAGGGCGCACGTCCCTACCCTTATGCCAGCTTACTGCTGCTTCTTCTTCTTTCGCTCAGGTACGACCGGCTTCTTCTTTTCTGGTGTCGGGGTCGAAGGCTCAGGGACGGGCTTGGTCGGATCGACCGTCGGGGCTGGCGCGGCGGGATCGAAGAAGGGCTTCGGTTCCGGAGCAGCGGGAGCAGCGGGGGTTTCCTTGGCGGGTTCGGCGGCCACGGCGAGGCCGGCGGCGAAAAGGAGGGCGAGGACGAAAGGCTTCATGGGGATAAGGATGATACAGCGGAAGCCTGGGGAAGTTTCAAGCATCCCAGAGGGGCATGAAAAAGCCCCGTCATCCGGGGCTGTTTCGGGGGGGCTCGGTTCGTTTACTGAGCCGGGGTTTCCTTGGCGGCCTTCTTGCTCGTCGGCTTCTGGGCGGGCTTCGGCGCTTCGGCCTCAGGCTTCTTTTCTTCCGGCTTCGCCGACTTCTCGGCATCGGATTCTTTCTTGGCCTTCTTCAGTTCCTTGGCGGCGGTGGCGCCGGCGACGACCGCGGCTTCGGCGAGCTTGGCGTTGGAAGGGGAGGCGGCCTTATCGGTGCCGATGGCGGCGAGCTTATCGGCTTCGGCCTGGGCGACCTTGGCGGCTTCCATTGCAATCTGGGTGGCGGCGTCGACGGAGTCAGCGACGAGCGAGACTGGGTCGGCGAGCGCGGCGGCCGCTTCCTTCTGGGGCTTTTTCTTAGAGGTCGTGGCTACGGGCTTATCGATGACGACGGTCCCCGTGCTGGAAGTCGGGGTCTTTTCCTTCGTAGTGGCGGCCGAAGCGAGCGCGGCGGCGGCGAGCAGGGCGAGGAGGCTGGTCTTCATGTTATGTATAATACACCACACGGCGGGCGGAGTTTCAACCCCAGTCCGGCTGGAAACTGAAGAAGGCCGCTGCCTGACTGCGGAAACGGCCGATAAATAGCACCAATCCCTTTCCTCTCGCGGGGAGCACCCCATGAAAGGCGCCAAAATCTGAGGGGTAAACGCTTCAGGATTATCCCCCGCCGGGCCTCTAAAGATCGCTGAGATGGCGTCGGAGGGCGGGATGCCGGCGAATATTACTCCTATCGGCTTGCCCGCCCAAGGCTTTCCCCAATGTAAGTGCCTTCGATGTCTTCCATCGAAAACCTGTTCGGGCAAAACCGCGAGTGGTCGGAGAGCGTTCGGCGCCGAGACCCTGCTTTCTTCGAGACGCTGTCCAAGCAGCAGACTCCGCGCTACCTCTGGATCGGCTGCTCCGACAGTCGCGTCCCAGCCAACGAGATTGTCGGCCTCCTCCCCGGCGAGCTCTTCGTGCACCGCAACGTCGCCAACGTCGTCGTGCACACCGACCTCAACTGCCTCTCCGTGCTGCAGTACGCCGTGGACGTCCTCAAGGTCGAGCACGTCATCGTCTGCGGACACTACGGCTGCGGCGGCGTCCAGGCCTCGCTCGAGCGCCGCAAGGTAGGCCTTGTCGACAATTGGCTACGCCATGTGCGCGACGTGCATCACAAGCACGCCATCGTCGTCGAATCCGTCCTCGGTCCGGCGAAGCTGGACACCCTTTGCGAGCTCAACGTCATCGAGCAGGCGGCCAATGTCTGCCACTCCACCGTGATGCAGGATGCCTGGGCCCGCGGCCAGAAGGTCGAGGTCCATGCGTGGATCTACGGCCTGCGCGACGGCCTGATCAAGGACCTAGGCCTCAACGTCGCGTCCCTCGAGGCGTTGACGCCGGCCTATGGCAAGGTGTTGGCCCACTACCGTCGGCTGGGTGGAACCGCTGGGTAGTAGGTCCGCTTGAGCGTAGTCCGGCCGGCGTCAGCGTGGCAGGATGATTTCCCAGGATCGTCCACGTGAGCGGTTGGTGCGGCTCGGCCCGCGCGCCTTACTCGACGCCGAGCTCATTGAGCTCCTCATCGGCACCGGCACCAAGGGTGCGCCGGCGCCAGTCGTTGCCACGTCGTTGCTCGCAGAGTCCGGCTCGCTCGCCGCGTTGGCGACTTGGGACACCCACGACTTTGGGCGCGTCCATGGTCTCGGTCCGGCGAAGGCGGCGGAGCTCGCCGCCGCGATGGAGCTCGCGCGCAGAATCCGTGAGCGGGCCCATGACCCGGGCGAGAAGCTCGATGCGCCGGCCAAGATATGGGCGCGGCTTGAGCCGTTCGCCGCGGGGCTCGCGGTCGAGAAGTGTTGGGTGCTTTGCCTGAACCGACGTAACCGGCTGCTCGCGCTGCATGAGGTCAGTTCCGGCACCGCGACGAGTTCGCTCCTGCACCCACGCGAGGTCTTCCGGCAGGCGTTGAAGCATGCCGCGTCGGCGGCGATCGTGGCGCACAACCATCCCAGCGGGGATCCGACCCCGAGTCCGGCGGACCGGGCCGTGACCCGGCAGCTGGCCGATGCGGGGAGGGTAGTGGGGGTGGAGTTACTGGACCATGTGGTCATCGGCCGCCCGGAGGCCGATCCGGCGGGTAAAGGGTGGTTTAGTTTCGGGGAGGCGGGCTTGATTTAGAGGAACTTACCCGTGAGTTTAGGGGTCAGAACCCCATGCCCCTTTCCCGGTCTATCAAGGTCGTGGCCGCCCTCGGCGTCCTGACCGCCTTGGTCTTCGCCGGCCGTCAAGGACAGCGCTACTATAAGAAGAACCTCGCCGCCCCGCGCGACGGTGAAGTCGTCTACCGCGCCGACTGCATGCGTTGCCACGGACCGGTCGGCCAAGGGGTCGCCGGCAAGGCGGACGAACCCCTCGTGGGCGAGAAGTCCATCGCCTCCCTGGCGAAGTATATCGCCCGCGAGATGCCCGAAAGCGACCCCGGTTCCCTTTCGCTCGCCGACGCCACCGCCTCCGCGGAATATATCCACAAGGCTTTCTATTCGGCCGAGGCCCGCGCCCGGAATCATCCGCCCCGCATCGAGCTGGCGCACCTGACTGTCCGTCAGTATCGCGAGAGCATCGCCGACCTCCTCGGGTCACTCCGTAATGCGACTTCGACGACCGAATCCGGTGGCCTCGCCGGCACTTACCGCGAACGCCCGGAGCGCGACCCCAAGAAGCCGGATCAGAACCGACCCGAAGCCACCTTCAAGCAGCAGGTCGACCCGGTCATCGATTTCGACTTCGGCACCAATGCTCCGGAGAAGGGCACCTATACCGCGCAGTTCTCCATCAACTGGTCAGGCTCGGTGCTCATCCCAGATACTGGAGAATACGAATTCCGCGTCACTTCGCCCAATGGCGTCCGCCTCTACGTCAACACGCCGGAAGGCGGGAGCGAGAAGAACGCGCTTATCGACCTTTGGGTGAGTTCCGCCATGACGCGCACCGCGTCGGCCCCGATCTTCCTCCTGGGCGGCCGCAGCTACCCGCTGAAGATCGAGTTCTTCAAATACAAGGACAAGACCGCGGCGCTCAAGCTCGAGTGGCGTCCGCCCGGCGGCGCCTGGTCTGTGATCCCTCGCACCAATCTCTCCCCGAAGTTCTCCTCGCCGGTCAGCGTGATCTCTGTGCCCCTGCCGCCGGACGATGGTAGCATTGGTTACGAGCGCGGCGCTTCGGTCTCGCGCGAGTGGACGGAAGCCGTCGCCAAGGGCGCGCTGCAGGTCTCCGCAATGATTGGGCCGCACCTCTTTGGTCTCGCCGGCACCAAGGCCGATGCGCCTGATTGTGGCGAGAAGCTCCAGGCCTTCTCCCTGCGCTTCGCCCAGATGGCCTACCGTCGTCCGCTCACTGACGAGCAGAAGGCCGACCTCGCCAAGATCTACGTCGGCGTCGCTCCTGAAGTCGCCGCCAAGCGAGCCTTCATCTTCACGCTCTCCAATCCCGCGTTCCTCTATCCCGGCATCGGTCCGCAGGATGATTACGCCGTCGCCTCGCGCCTCGCGCTGACCCTCTGGGATTCCGTCCCCGACGCCGCGCTCCTGCTCGCCGCCGCCGCCGGCCAGCTCAAGACCGACGTCCAGGTTCGTCAGCAGGCCCTGCGCATGATGAAGGACCTGCGCGCCAAGTCGAAGCTGCGCGACTTCCTCCACCACTGGTTGCACGTCGAAGAAGGCGCCGAGATTGCCAAGGATCAGAAGGAATATCCCGGCTTCGACCAAGGCGTCGTCATGGACCTGCGGACCTCGCTCGACCTCTTCGCCGAAAGCATCGTGTGGTCCGAGCAGTCCGACTACCGCCAGCTCCTCCTCAGTGACACCATCCTGATGAACGACCGCTTGGCGAAGTTCTACGGCCAGAAGATCGAGGCCGGCGGCGGCTTCCAGCCCGTCAAGATGGATGCGGACCAGCGCGCCGGCGTGCTCACGCACCCGTACGTCCTCGCGACGTTCTCCTACACGAAGTCCTCTTCGCCAATCCACCGCGGCGTCTTCGTGACGCGCAACATTCTCGGCCGCATGCTTAAGCCGCCACCCATGGCGATCGCGTTCATGGACGACAAGTTCGACCCCTCGTTCACCATGCGCGAGAAGGTCGCGGAACTCACCGCCAAGCCCGCCTGCCAGTCGTGCCACGTGACGATCAATCCGCTCGGCTTCAGCTTCGAGCGCTTCGACGCCGTTGGCCGCGTGCGCGCCACCGATAATAAGAAGCCCGTCAACCCGGTCTCTGATTACGCCACCGCAGACGGTAACGTCATCCAGCTTACCGGCGCCCGCGACGTGGCGATCCACGCCGCTGAGAGCCTTTCCGGCCAGAGCGGTTTCGTCCGCAATCTGTTCCAGGAAATGGTGAAGCAGCCGCCCGCGGCCTATTCGCCGGAACTCCTCGGCCAGCTGACCACGAAGTTCCGCACCGACAACTTCCACGTCCGCAACCTCGCCGTTGAGGTCGCCGTCGTCGCGGCGCTCCGCCCGACCGTTACTACCACCCCTTCCAATCGCTAAGACCATGTCACTCCAACATCGCAGGGACTTCCTCCGTAGCCTCGGCCTTTCGGCCGCTGCTTTGCCGCTCCTGGGCGGCCTCGCCTCGCTCGGCGCCGCCGAGCCGATTACCGGCCGCCGCCAGCGCGTCATCTTCGTCTTCTCGCCTAACGGCGTCGTCCCGCCGGCCTTCTGGCCGGACGAGGAAGGCGCGGCCTTCAAGCTCAAGCCGATCATGAAGCCGTTCGAGCCGTTCAAGGACAAGCTGCTCACGCTCAAGGGCGTCAACAACCGCGTGCGTGGCGACGGCGATTCGCACATGCGCGGCATGAGCTGCCTGCTCACCGGCATCGAGCTTTTCCCCGGCAACATTATGGGCGGCGGCGGCGCACCCGCCGGCTGGGCCAGCGGCCCGTCCGTCGACCAGGTCCTGCGTACGCATCTGCAGTCCAATGCTGCGACCAAGACCCGCATGGGCTCCTTGGAGATTGGTATCGCGGTCGGCAACCGCGCCGACCCCTGGACGCGCTGGAGCTACGCCGGCGCCAATCAGCCCGTCGCTCCCATCTCGAGTCCTTACGAGCTCTTCGATAAACTCTACGGTTCGATGAAGGAAGGTGAGAACCTTGGGTCTGTCCTGGACGGCCTCAAGGATGACATCGCCAAGGTCGCCAACGCCGTCGACAAGAGCGACCGTGGCCTGCTGGATCAGCATGCCACCGCCTTACGCGAACTCGAGCGGGGCCTGAAGGAAAGCCAGTCGCAGGCCGGTGTGGCGGTGCCCCATCCGCCGGAGCCCGGCGTGCCGATGGACAATGATAGCATCCCGCAGATCACGCGCCTGCAGACCGAACTCCTCATCAGCGCCTTTAAGAACGACATGGCGCGCATCTCGACTTTCCAGTTCACCAACTCCGTGGGCAGCGCCCGCATGAAGTGGATTGGCATCGAGGAAGGTCACCACTCGCTCTCGCACGACCCGGATCTCAATGGCGTATCGGTCGAGAAGCTGATCAAGATCAACACCTGGTTCGCCGAGCAGATCGCCTTCCTTGCGAAGCGCCTGCAGGAGACCCCGGAGCCGGACGGCAAGGGCAACATGCTGGACAACACCACCATCGTCTGGACGAACGAGCTCGGGAAGGGCAACAGCCACACGCACGAGGACATCCCCTGGGTGCTCATCGGCGGAGGGCTTGGTTTCAAGACCGGCCGCGCGCTCAAATTCAAGAAGGAGCCCCACAACCGTCTCCTCATGTCCATCGCCAAGGGCTTCGGTCATCCCATGAAGACCTTCGGTAATCCGAGCCTCTGCGAAGGCGGGCAGCTGAATCTGGGATGAGGGTTTAACTCAAGGGGAGACCGGGAACCGGAATGTATGCTGCGGGTTTTTTGAACCCCAACTAATCATCCGGTCTCCGGTTTCCCTTTGGGTTGTGAGGCTGTCTTGAGGTAGGGACGTGATTGCTATCACGTCCGTTCGCGGACGGACGTTGAATGACCGCCGGCTGGGCTAAGATCCGACGACTTTCTTCCTTCGGTTGCGAACGGCGGCGATAGCAATCGCCGCCCTACCTGAGGCAGCGATGTGTCCGTCAATTGATCATCTGTCCTCTGTCATCACCTTTGAAAGGGTCCCCGCCTGTGCCGATTCCGATTGGAGCTCCACTTATTCCTGGATTTAGGTGGGCGGTACGTTGCCACGGCTCGGACGAGGCCGGTCGGGTCGCACCTCCCGTATATTATGTTCGTAGGGAAGGGAGGCTGCCGCGGGTGTCGAACACTGCAGGGGATTATTAATATGACGAAAATCTCCGCGAAAAGCAAGCCGGGGAGAGAAGAGGAGTGATTTCTCGGAGTCATCGGCTAGAACTGCCTGATGCGATACCCCTGCGCCATCCTACTCCTTTGCCTCGGCCTGGTCGGCTGCCAGCAATACCAAGCCCGCCCTGAGATCGTCCCGGCTGCTTACGTCGGCCTGCAGGCGCCGAAGACCGCGACCCTCCTCCTCCAGAAGGACGACCGACTTGCCATCTGCGGCGACTCTATCACCGAGCAGAAGATGTACAGCCGCATCATGGAGGCCTACATCACCGCCGCCCGTTCCGACCTACATGTCACCGTCCGCCAGCATGGCTGGAGCGGCGAGCAGGCCGGCGGCTTCCTGAAGCGTATGGATAATGACGTCCTTCGCTTCAAGCCGACCATTGCCACGACCTGCTACGGCATGAACGACTTCCGTTACGTCCCTCAGGATGACACCATCGCCGCGACCTTCCGCGCGAACCAGACCGCTGTCGTGCGGAAGTTCAAGGAGGCCGGCGCGCGCGTCGTCCTTGGTTCGTCTGGGACAATCCACTCCGTCCCGCCCTGGGTGAAGTCGGCCAAGGGTACCTGGGAGACCCTCAACCTCGCTCTCCTCAACTTCCGTAATATCGATATCGAAGTCGCCCAGGCCGAACAGGTCGCCTTCGCCGACGTCTATTGGCCGATGCTGATCAAGGGGTATGAATCCCGTGCCACGTATGGCGACGGCTTCAAGCTCGAGGGCAATGATGGCGTCCATCCCGGCTGGGCTGGCCACGTCATGATGGCGACGGCTTACCTCGAAGGCCTTGGCCTGCGCGGTGATGTCGGCCAGATCAACGTCGACCTCGAGACCGGCAAGGCGACGGCCCGCGAAGGCCAGCGCGTCGTCAAGTTTGAGAACGGCGTCGTCTCCCTCCGCAGCTTCCGACTGCCTTTTTCCTTCGAGGCCGGTGATGTCACCAAGGATAATACCATCGCCGCTGGCGTGGCCTTGGCCGACTTCCAGAAGAAGCTGAACCGCCTGACCCTCAAGGTCGCCGGGGCCAAGACCGCGCAGGTCAAGGTGACCTGGGGCGAGACGTCCAAGGTCTTCACCGCCGTGCAGGTGGCCAAGGGCGTGAACCTCGCGGCCGAGTTCCCGCAGAATCCCACTTCGCCGGCTTTCGCCAAGATCTGGCAGGCTGTCGGCGACAAGCAGGCGTATGAGACCAAGCAGATCAAGACCCTCTTCCGTAGCCCTGAAGCCAAGAAGGACATGGAAGCCGTCGCGAAGAGCTCGCAGGTCGAGTTCGATCGCCTGGCCGCCGCGTTGAAGGCCGTGGTCAAGCCCGTCGACTCGACGATTAAGATCGAAGAGGTGCGCTGAGCGGACCCCGCCAATGAAACGGGCCGCACTTTCGTGCGGCCCGGGCTATGGCTAGCCAACAACGATTGATTATTCGGCCGTGACGTTCTCAGCGACGCCGACAGCCAGGGTCATACCACCGACGACCTGGACCTTCTCCATGATGGTCTTCTGGATTTCCTCCAGGACCTTCGGGTTCTTGATGAGGTAGTCCTTGGCGGCTTCGCGGCCCTGGCCGATGAGCTGGCCGTTATAGGCGATCCAGGCGCCCTTCTTCTCGAGGATCTTGTGTTCGATGCCGAGGTCGAGGACGGAACCGGAGCGGGAGATGCCTTCGGTGTACATGATATCGAACTCACACTCCGTGAAGGGAGGGGCGACCTTGTTCTTCACGACCTTCACCTTGGTGCGGTTACCGATGACCTTGCCGGAAGGTTCCTTGATCTGGCCGATACGACGGATGTCGATGCGGATAGAGGAGAAGAACTTCAGGGCGCGGCCGCCGGGGGTGGTTTCGGGGCTGCCGAACATCACGCCAATCTTTTCGCGGATCTGATTCGTGAAGATACAGATGCAATTCGTGCGGCTGATGGCGGCCGTGAGGCGGCGCATGGCCTGGCTCATCATACGGGCCTGGACGCCGACGGTCGCGTCGCCCATCTGGCCGTCGAGTTCCTGCTTGGAGACGAGGGCGGCGACGGAGTCGATGACGACCACGTCGACGGCACCAGAGCGGATGAGGGTTTCGACGATGTTCAGGGCGTCTTCGCCGGATTCAGGCTGGGAGACCAGGAGGTTATCCAGGTCGACGCCGACCACCTTAGAGTAGCGGGGGTCGAGGGCGTGCTCGACGTCGACGAAGACGGCGTTGCCGCCCTGGCGCTGGATCTCGGCGATGATGGAGAGACAGAGGGTCGTCTTACCGGAGGATTCCGGGCCGAAGATCTCGACGATACGGCCGCGGGGGAGGCCGCCGACGCCCAAGGCGAGGTCGATGGCGACCGAGCCAGTGGAGACGGACGAGACCTGCATCTTGGTCGCGTCTCCCATGCGCATCAGGGTGCCATCGCCATACTGCTTGTTGATGGCGGAGAGAGCCAGATCGAGGGTCTTCTTCTCGGCTGCCTGGTTGGCAGATTTTTCCTTAGCGGTGGGTTCGGATTTGGCGGACATAGCGTTGGGTATGCGTAAGGGAAGGTGCCGAGGGCAGGGAGCCTTGCAAGCAAAATGAACAAATGTTCACTACTTCTTTATACCCCCCTTTGGGCGGGGGTTAGAAGCTAAACAAATCCACCAGCCAGTCCCAGAAACCCTCATCTTTCTTGGCCTTTACTGGGGCTTTCCGGGCAGGAGTGAGGGCGGGCGTCCGGGCCAGCCGCAGGGCTTTCTCGGCCTCGAGCTTCTTTAGTTTGTCGAGGCCTTGGGTCATCAGGTCGGCTGCCAGGTTATCGCGGAGGCGCTGCTCTGGCTTGGCTCCGGCTGGGCTTTGGCAGCCGAGCACGATCGCGATGACCCGGAGGTCCTTATCCTTGGCGGTGGTCACAATCGAGGCGTGCGCGGCGACCGTCCACCCGGTCTTCAATCCATCGCAGCCAGGGAAGGAGTCTAGGAGGTGGTTATGGTTGAGGAGCTCGAGCGGCTTGCCCGGTCGACGGAGCATGTACTGCTTGGTGCTGGTGAACTTGAGCACTTCCGGGAATTGGCAGAGCGTGACCGAGAGCTTGGCCAGGTCGCGGGCAGTGGTGGTGTCGTGGGGGCCCTTGCCGTAGGTGAGCCCGTTGGGGGTCACGAAGGTGGTGCGGTTCATGCCCAGTTCCGCGGCTCGGCGGTTCATGCGAGCGACGAACGTGGGCACGTTACCGGCGCGGTCGATGGCGAGGGCGACGGCCACGTCGTTGGCCGATTTCAGCAGCAGCGCGTACAGCATCTCTTCGACCGTGAAGCTTTCGCCGGGCGCCAGCCAGACCTGGGAGCCGCCGATATCGGCGGCGGCCTTGGTGACCGTGACCCGGCTCCGCATCGTCAGCTTGTTCGCCCGGATATCCTCGAGCACGAGGAGGGTCGTCATGAGCTTCGTCACGCTGGCCGGATGGCCTGGGAAGTCGGCTTTCTCTTCCAGGAGTACCGTGCCGGTCGCGGCGTCCACGCAGATCATCCCATCGACGGTCATGCCGGCCGTCGAATAACGTGAACTGACGGCCGCCTCGGCCGGGAACGACAAGCTCAAGAGGAGGGCGGCGATCGCGGCGAAGCGCACGCGCGATTGGTTGACGGACCGCGCCGGTGAGCAAGACCGATTTGCGTTAATATTATTACCTGACCAACTTGCCGGCATGCGCGCCTACCTGCTCCGACATGCCGAAGCCGTCCCCGGGACGCCGGACGCCTCGCGCGACCTCACCGCGCACGGGCAGCGGCAGGTCGCTCTGCTGGCCAAGGGCGCCGGCCAGGTGCCGCTCGAGGAGGTCGATGCCATCGAGCATAGCCCGCTCGTCCGGGCGGTGCGTACAGCCCAGCTACTCCGGCTGGCGACGGGTTCGCCGTTGCCCCTTAAGGTCCTAGGCGGATTGGAGCCCGAGCATGATCCGCGTAAGACGGCGGAGCTGCTCGCCAAGTCGCGGCGCAGCCGGTTGCTGGTCGGGCATAACCCGCACCTCGCCGAACTGGCGGCCCTGCTGTTGGGCCTAGCCGACGGCGGCGCGTCAGTTCGCTTCCGTAAGTCCGGGCTCCTCGCTTTGGAGCGGACGGCGAAGCCGACGCGGCTTCGCCCCTATGGTTCATGGAGCTTGTTGTGGATGATCCCGCCGGACCTCTCGAAATGACACGGCCCGTTCTTGACTGAACGCGCCGCCGCCCCGACCCTGCCAGCGTGCTCGAAAGCCGCCGCCATCGCCTGATCTGGACCGCCGTGGCCGGCTTCCATCTCGCGGCCGTCGCCGCGGTCTGGATGGGCGGCGCCGTCGGCGTCAGCGAAGCTTCCCGTGAAGGCGGCATGGTCATGGTGACGCTCGTGGCCGAACCGGTGGCCTTACCGGGCGAAGCCAAGGGAGGCGTGGCGCTCGGCGCCGGCCTGCCCGTCCCCGTCACGACGAACATCGCCGTCGCCGTTCCTTCCGCCGCTTCGGTCGTCGCCTCGCCCATCGTCGCGTCGGTGCCGACGGCGGTGGCCACGGTCGCCGTCGCCACGAAAGGCGAAGTGCTCGCCGCCGCACCGGCCCCTGTCGCCGAAGTCTTCGTGCCGCCGTCCTTCCTTACTCGTCAGGAGCCTGCCTATCCTGAGCGTGCGCGCCGCGCGGGCGCCGAAGGCGTCGTGGGCGTCCGCATCACACTCGCTGCGGACGGATCTGTCCGGCAGGTCGAACTGACGCAGAGTTCCGGGAGCCGCTTGCTCGACGAAGCCGCATTAGAGGCCGCGCGTGCTTCCTCTTTCGCGCCGGCTTCGCGCAACCGTTCACCGGTCGAGTCGGAAGCCGTGGCCAGTTACCGGTTCGAGCTGCGCTGAATCACTTCGCCGCGGGGACGCGCTCCCAGGCCTTCACCCAATCGACTTCGAAGGTGTTCTTCGAGTCGGCCTTGAGGCCGTAGCCTTCTTTGGGGCGCTCGCCGTTCCAACCCTTGAGGTTCGATTCGCTGGTGAGCATCAGGAATTCCGCCGCCTTGGTGCCAGGGCATTTCGCGTCGGTCCAGACGACTTTGCCGTCGAAGGTGAAGCGGTAGCCGGTGTCATCCCATTCGACGCCGTAGTCATGCCACTCGCCGCCGACGTTCGCCGGGTGCTGCGTCGAGCTGGCCTTCTTCTCGGTCGGATGCTTGTAAGGACCCCAGTGGAGGACGGACTGATAGCTGCCTTTCTTCAGGCCCGTCGTCTCAAGGATGTCGATCTCAACGCCGTCGGTCACCGCACCCGCGGCGGTACCGGACTTGCCGTAGGTCGGCGACTGCGCCCAGAAGGCGATCTGCGTGCCCGGCTGGACGGAGAAGCGGCAACGCGCCTCGGTCTTGCCCTGCGTCAGGGCGAACTTCTTGCGCGTGGTCAGGAAGCCGCAGCAGGTCGTGCCGTCGACGTCGGTCCAGGTCGTGATTTTCAGCACGCCGTCCTTCACGTCGATCGCTTTGGGCGAGTTGAGGGATTCGCGACGCTTGCCGACCTCGATATTCCAGGTCTTGGCGTTCAGCTCCGTGCCGTCGAAGTTATCATCGAGTACGAGTTTGAACGTGGGTTCGGCGGCGAGGGCGCTGGCACCGAGGAAGAGGGCGAGGAGGGGCTTCATTTGAGGGTGACGTAATCGGGATGCGTGCCGGTAATCATCTGGCCAAACAGGTTCAAGTCACCCGGATTCAGGGAGCGATCCATGACGACGGTGCTAGGCACGTTCGGCTCGCAGCGCACGGACCAGAGCGGGCGAGCGCTCGTCGGCAGCATGCCGAAGCGGATGTCGCCGATGAGCACGGCAGAACCGTCGACCGTGAAGCTGTTCCAGTCCTGCGTGAAGCGAGAGAAGTCGGCGATGATGACCGCGGCGGGTGAACCGGGCGCGGGCAGGCCGGGGCTCTGTGGCGTGAGCGCCGTGCGGGTCTCGCCGATGATCACCTGCGGGGCCATGAATGGCATGACCCGCACGGCAGCCGTATGCCACTTGCCGTCTTCGAGCCACACGCAGCGCCAGACGACGAGGTTGAGGGCGGTCGGCTTGACCGCGACACGTTCCGTCCGGCGGGTGACCTGCTGCGAGGCGAACCATTGGCGTAGCGCAGTCTCCGCGCGCGCGTGCTGCCAGACGCCGAGTAACGCGTACGACGTGAACCAAACCAGGCCGTAGACCGCGAGGCGCGGAGCGGCCTTCTTCCAGGCGAGGATCGCGAGCACCAACACCGGCAGAGTGGCGAAGAGGTCGATGATTGGCAGGCAATCCCAGGCGTAGCGACCGTGGTCGAAAGGCCAGAGCAGCATCGTGCCGTAGCTCGTGCACGCATCGCAGAGTACGTGTGACAGCGCACCCGCTAGCCCGGGTAGTAGTAGGTCGCGCCAAGTGGTGTCTGGTCGCTGGCGGAAGAACCAGGCCGAGATCAGGGCCGCGAGGAGGGCCCAGACAGGAGCGAAGGCGAAGCTGTGCGTGAAGTGGCGATGCCAGCGGAAGGAGACGAGCGGGTCGCCGGCGGAGCGGATGAAGACGTCGAGGTCGGGGGCTTCGCCCGCGAGCAGGCCTGCGAGGGCGGCGGCGGGCAGGGAGGCTCCAGCGCGGCGGACGGCGATGCCGGCGGCGATACCAAGGGCGGCGTGCGTGACGTTGTCCATGGGATGAACTTACGGCCCTCTATCGAGGAAGGAAGGCGGACTTTCATTTTTTCGTCCTCCAGCGCCAATAGGCTGGAACCCGCGGGGCTTCCTTACGTCTAATAAGACACCCCCATGAGACTGCTCCTCTCCGTTTTGGCGCTGTGCGCCGCCGTCCTCGGTCAGGCCGCCGACAAGGATTACCCGTTGGTCGACGCCCAAGAGGTCCGCGCTCGCGGCGGCCTGCCGAATTTCTTCCTCAAGGCCCAGACG
>JAPLTV010000081.1 GCA_026397955.1 Verrucomicrobiota bacterium
CTTCCTGAGCGAGATGAACGTCGCCGACTACGCCTCCAAGATGACCCTCGGCCAGCTCTCCGAAGTCGGTTTCCTGCTCCTGCTCCCGATCCTCCTGCCTATCCTCGGCGCCAAGCGCTTCAAGATCCTCGGTATGGCCGCCTGGGCCGCCCGCTTCGCCCTCTTCGCCTACTTCCACGAGCAGCCCACCGCGACCTGGATGGTCCTCGGCGGCATCCTACTGCACGGCATGTGCTATGACTTCATCTTCGTCATGGGCCGCATGTATGTCGACAAGGCCGCCGGCGACAGCCTGCGCGCCTCCGCGCAGGGACTCCACGCCGTCTTCACCCTCGGCGCCGGCATGTTCGTCGGCTCGTGGCTTTCCGGCGTCGTCGCGCAGAACTACACGAACGCCCAGAACGTCCACGACTGGAAGTCCATCTGGCTCGTGCCCGCCATCATGAGCGCCGCGCTCATCCCGGTCTTCCTCGCCCTCTTCCGTGAACGCTCCAGCGATGAAGGATGAATGATGGATGATCAAAGATAGAGATAACAAACTGCATTCATCCGAATCTCGCTCATTCCTTCATCGCTCCTCGTTAATCTGCCATCGTCCATCACTCATCGTCCATCCTCCATCATCTTCACACTCCATGCCCCGCAAGCTCAGCCACATCGCACCTGACTGGTGGGATTACACCACGCTCGATTCGTCGCTCATCAACGATGCGGCGAAGCTTACGGAGCGCGACCTGCGCCAGCTGTCGCGCCCGGGCTTCAAGGTGGTGATGTACGACACCCTCGAGGATTTCTACCTCGCCGAGGCGCTGGAATACATCGCGGCCTGGAAGCAGGCCACGGCCGACAACCCCGTCGGTATCTGCGGTCCGATCGGCCCGACCGAACAACTCCCGCTCGTCGCCCGCTTGGTCAATGAACTCGGCCTCAACCTGAAGCACGCCCACTTCTGGGGCATGGACGAATGGTATGACGACAAGACAAAGAAGGAAGTGCCCGTCACGCACGCGCTCTCGTTCGAGCGCGCCGACCGCGAACTCTGCTTCGATCGCATCCAGAAGAAACTGGCGATGCCCGAAGCCAACCTTCACTTCCCTAAGGCCAAGATCGCCGACTTCGTGAAGACGTGGCACGCCGGCGTGCGCTGCGCGGTCATGCAAGGCGGCCAAGGCGACATCAAGCACTGGGCCTTCAACGACCCGCTTAAGCGCGCCGGTAAATACAAGGACGCCCCGCCCTCTCCGGCTGAATACCGTAAGCTCGGCACCCGCATCGTCGAACTGCACCCCGTCACCCTGAGCCAGAACGCCCGCACCTCCGGCGGCGGCAACATCACCATTGTCCCCAAGATGGCTATCACCGTCGGGCCCCAGGAAACCTGGCTGGCCGAGAAGGTCTCCATCTGGCACGCCGGCGCCCACGACAATCCCCTCGGCCAGCGCCTGACCGCCTTGATGATCTCCAAGAAGATCGCCGATTCAGCCGTCCCGATGTCCCTCCTCGCCGACCACCCGAACGTGCAGTTCAACTACTTCCGCGGCGGCCTGGGCTCCTGTTCGGTCGAGATGCACTGAGTTCAGCGAACGTGTCAGTAAGTTTCGGTCTAACTTTTTGACAAAGTCCAAAACTAGGTCTTGCTGGGGGTCGATGCGCGACCCGGAAGCCACCCTTCGCCAGCACGCCCTGCCCGTCACGGCACAGCGTCTGGCCGTCCTCCGGGCCGTCTCCCGTCATCCGCACGCCACCGCCGACGACCTGACCGCGAGCGTCTGCGGTGAACTGGGCACGATTTCCCGCCAGTCGGTCTACAACGTCCTGAACGTGCTCACCGAGAAAGGCATCATCCGCCGCATCCAGCCGGCCGACTCCCCGGCGCGCTACGAAGACCGTATCGGCGACAACCATCACCACCTCGTCTGCCGTTCCTGCGGACGAACCGAAGACGTCTGCTGCGCCGTCGGCGAAGCCCCCTGCCTCAAGGCCCATTCGCACCATGGCTTCAAGATCGACGAAGCCGAAGTGATCTACTGGGGCACCTGCCCCGCCTGTCAGAAAAAGAAACGTTCCTAACGTCGTTCTTCGTTCTTCGTTACCCTTCCTACGTTTTCTCTCACCTTCCATTTGTTTCCATCCCCTTCGAACCGCCAACCGCTAACCGCCATCCGCTAAAACCTTCTTCACCCTCCCATCCTCCATCCCTCCAACCTCTCCTCACACACATGTCCGACATCTCCAAATGCCCTGTGATGGGCCACCTAGCCCCGCAGAACCGCCACACCGCCGCCGCCGCGATGAACAACGGCGACTGGTGGCCGAATCAGCTCAACCTGAATATCCTGCGTCAGAACTCCTCGAAGAGCGATCCGCTCAACCCGGGCTTCAACTACGCCGAAGAGTTCAAGAAGCTCGACCTCGAAGCCCTGCGCAAGGACCTCGCCGCGCTGATGACCGATTCGCAGGAATGGTGGCCGGCCGACTACGGCCACTACGGCCCCTTCTTCATCCGCATGGCCTGGCATAGCGCCGGCACCTACCGCGTCACCGACGGCCGTGGCGGCGCCGGTTACGGTACGCTGCGCTTCGCCCCTCTCAACAGCTGGACGGACAACGCCAACCTCGACAAGGCCCGCCGCCTCCTCTGGCCGCTGAAGCAAAAGTACGGTCAGAAGATTTCCTGGGCCGACCTCATTGTCCTCACCGGCAACGTCGCCCTGGAGACCATGGGCTTCAAGACCTTCGGCTTCGCCGGCGGCCGTCCCGACGTCTGGGAACCGCAGGAAGACATCTACTGGGGCCCTGAGACCGAATGGCTCGGCGACAAGCGCTACACCGGCGACCGCCAGCTCGCCGACCCGCTCGGCGCCGTCCAGATGGGCCTAATCTACGTCAACCCTCAAGGCCCCAATGGTAAGCCTGACCCGCTCGCCTCGGCTCGCGACATCCGCGAGACCTTCGCCCGCATGGCGATGAACGACGAAGAGACCGTCGCGCTCATCGCCGGTGGTCACACCTTCGGCAAGGCCCACGGTGCCGCCACGCCCGACGGCCATGTCGGTCCGGAACCCGAAGGCGCCCCGCTCGAAGAGATGGCCCTCGGCTGGAAGAACTCCTTCGGTAAGGGCAACGGCGCCTACACGATCACCAGCGGCCTCGAAGGCGCCTGGTCCAGCACGCCGACCCGCTGGTCGAACG
This sequence comes from Verrucomicrobiota bacterium, assembly GCA_026397955.1. GTDB lineage: Bacteria > Verrucomicrobiota > Verrucomicrobiia > Opitutales > UBA953 > UBA953. The sequence continues at coordinate 3,193 of JAPLTV010000081.1, forward strand.
AATACCTCAAGAACCTTTGGAACTACGAATGGGAACTCACCCAATCCCCCGCCGGAGCCCACCAGTGGACGCCCAAGAATGGCGCCGCGAAGGACACCGTACCGGATGCGCACGATGCGTCGAAGCGTCACGCGCCGATGATGTTCACGTCCGACATCGCGCTGAAGGTGGACCCGGCCTACGCCAAGATCACCAAGCACTGGCTGGATAATCCGGCCGAGTTCGCCGACGCCTTCGCCAAGGCTTGGTATAAGCTCACGCACCGCGACATGGGCCCGCACGCCCGCTGCCTCGGACCGCACGTGCCTCCGGCCCAGCTCTGGCAGGACCCGGTTCCGTC